>CAZNSO010000095.1:8129-11845 GCA_964575805.1 uncultured Desulfobacteraceae bacterium | reverse complement strand
TCACCCGCCATTCTCAGAAAAAGCGGCATTGCCGGGGCGGGATACGATTTCTTTTACGACCCCCTGATCGCGGTTATGGGCACGGCAAGCGACATCAAAGGCGGCAGGGAGATTCCCATGGCCACGGGGGCTCTGATGGAAGCTGACGGCTATGTCATGACCGACATGGTGGTGCCCCGCAGTCTTTACATGCTGTTTGCCGCCGAGGTGTTCCGGTTCGACAAGCTATTGTCCCACGGCCGGACCCTTCAGATCATGATCAAGGCCAAGGACAGCCTCGGCGGCCGCGTCACGGACAAGGAAGGCGTGCGCAAAAAACTGGCGGACAGCGACCGGCGCAAACTGCTGCACGGTTACGGCCGGGCGAAAAATATCCTGAAAAACGCGGGCGCGAAAAATATTTTCAAAAGCTGGTATATCGCCGCGCATCCCGGCGGCACGGTCAAGGTGGGCGACATCATCGACGCCAACCTGGAAACGGAATACGAAAACCTGTATGTCTGCGACTGTTCCGTAATCCCCGAAGCATGGGGTCTGCCGCCAACGTTTACCCTTTTGGCCCTTGGAAAACGGCTTGCCAGGCATATCAGCTCATAAGGAGGCCCTGATGACACAGCACACGGAGAATAACGGGCGCGCGGCAGCTGCCTCCCTGTTGTCCGAAATACTGAGCACGCGGGAAGTCCGGGCCGTTATCGCCGATGCCGTGCCGGAAGTGCTGGGCCTCTGGGCCGGCGACCGGTTCACCCGGAGGCTGATCGGCAGGGCAGCGGCACGGGACATTCAAAAGGGGCTGGCGCGGCCCCAGGCCGATCAGAAGCCCAAGGGGCTGGCGGAACTGTTTTCGGATCCGCGTCATCTGGACCGCCTTGCGGATATGCTTCCCGGCCTGCTGGACACGGCGGGCGAAATTGCCGCAAAAACCGGGGAAGCCCTGGCCGCCCTGCCTCCGGATCAGCAGGAAAAGATCCTTTCGGCCATCCTGTCGGCCGTTTCCAGCGGCCGATCCGCCACGGTGATCACCACCTGGGCAAAAGTGCTGGCCGAGGTTCAGTCCGAGTCTCCCGATTTTCTGGCCCGGACCCTTGAGCCGGGAGTCCGGAAATGGATCGCGGATACCGATTTCGGCGAACTCAAGGAACTCCTTGAGGCCACGGCCGGTTCCACGGGGCCGATGGCCGCCATGGTCAACGACCTGCTCTGGCGGTATCCCGCAAAAGTGGTGCTGCTCCTCTCGTTTCTGCCCTGCCTGGCAAATATCCTGCTGGATGCGGCCAACGAAACCCTCGGCCGGTTTAACCGGCTCCCGCCGGACCTGGTCGCCGATGTGGTGCTTTCCTGCTTCCGGGAGCTGGACGGCCAAAAAATCGGCCGCACCATCAACGAACTCACCGAGTTGGGCAGAAAAATCCACACCGGCAGCGCCCTGACCGGCGACGGGGGGGTAACGGGATTTTCCCGGGACCTTCATGATTTCCTGACAACCGTGGTCAACACCCTTGACGGCAAAGCCCTGTTTCAGGCGAAAGCCGCCCTGGCCGGCGGCAGGCAAACACTGGCCGCGTCACTGGCCGACACCCTCGAGGACAATCCCGACCTGGTAAGAGAATTCCTGCGCAGCCGCCATGCCGGCTGGAATGCCGCCATTAAGACAACGGGCCGGCATGCGGCCATGCTGGCAGACATGCCGGCAGATGAATTTACAAACGCTTTTTCCGAGAGCCTGTCCCAGCTGGATGCCGGCGAAGCCGCAGAAATCGTGAATCTCGTCTTCCTGCTGATAAACCGCATCCGGGACCTGAACCCGGAGGTGCTGCCCTCTGTTGCGGCCCAGGTCGTAAACGGCCTGGACCTGTCTGAAATCGAAGATGCTGTTGAAGGCATGACCCGGGATATAGGGGATGTGCTCAAGCCCATGGGCCGGGCTGTCCTGCCCCATTTGATACAGACCGCCTGCCAATGGCTCATGCCGGAAGGCGATGAGACGGACGAAACCGCAGCGGCAGCACGTGATGCCATACGATCTTTTCTTAACCCAGAGGAGGCGCCTTCATGATAACCCCCTTCAGGGAAGCCGCCGCTTGTATCAATAACCCGTATGCAGCGCAATGGACCGCCGGCGGCGGACAGATCGCCGGCTATACCTGCTCCTTTATGCCGCCGGAAATCTTTCATGCCGCCGGAATCCTGCCCTACCGGCTCCGGGGCATTGAAACCGAAAGCATGGAGATCGGGGATGCCTATTACGGCCCGTATGTCTGCACATTCCCCAAATGCCTGCTGCAGCTAGCCGGCCAGGGGAAATACGGATTTTTAAGCGGCGCGGTCATCTCCACGGGATGCGACGCCATGCGCCGCCTGGACGAATGCTGGCGAAAGGCCGCCGAAGATTACCCGGATGCGCTGCCCGGATTTTTTCATTACTTTGACGTGCCCCACAAAACCGAACCCCACGCCCTGGCCTGGTTCAAGGACGAAATCCGCCGGCTGATCACGGCGGTAAGCAACCATTACGGTGTGACCATCACGGACGACGGGCTCAAGTCGGCCATTGCCTGCTATAACCGCGGCCGGGAGCTGCTGCTGGAGCTGGAATCCCTCCGCGCGGCAGAAGATGTGACGATTTCCGGCACTGATGCGTTCACCGTGGCCGTGGCCGGCACCGTCATGCCCAGGGAGCGCTTTAACAAACACCTGGAAGCGTTACTGCAGGACCTCAGGGCCGCTGCGCCGGCACCCGCAAACGGGCGCAAGCGCATCCTGGTCACCGGCAGCATCAACGACGACACGGACCTGGTCGAACTGATAGAGGACGCCGGCGCCGTCGTGGTGGCGGACAATATCTGTTTCGGCGTCCGCAGCGCGGCCGACATGGTAAGCACGGACGGCGATCACGTGGATGCCCTGGCCGGGCGGTACCTGTCCAATTCGGTCTGTCCGCGGATGTTCGGGGCCTATGATCAGCGTTTTGCCAACCTTCGCGAAAAAGCCGAGCGTACCGGGACCCAAGGGGTGATTCTCCAGAACATCCGGTTCTGCGACATGCACGGCTCGGAAAACAGCCTGATCGAAAAGGACTTCGAGGCCATGGGCATTCCCTGCCTGAAGCTGGAACGCGAATACGGCCCGCTGACCGAAACCGGCAGAATGAAAATGCGCATCGAGGCGTTTCTGGAACGTCTATCCTAACCCAAGAGGCACGGCATGAGACCTGAAATAACCCAATACAATTATGACTGGATGCTCTGGCGCGCCATTCAGGCCGCCGGAAAGCTGGCCGACGGCTCGGAAAAAGAAACCCGGAAAATGCTCAGCTACATTCCCTATTTCAGAAAAACCGCGGAAGTGTTCATCAACATGGGCAAGCCGGGCATTACCTACCTGAAGCTGATCGAGCAATACCTGGAAAATATTGTTACCGCCCGCGAGAAGGGCAAAAAGATCGTCATGACCACCTTCTGCTTTTCGCCTGCCATCTTCTATGCCATGGATATCGTGCCTGTTACCCTGGAGGTCATGACCGTGCTCGGGTCAGCGCTTTGGAAACGGGGCACAACCGACTACATGGACTATTGCGTGGAATTGGGATTTACCGAGACCTCGTGTTCGTCCCAGCGCGGCTGCCTGGGCGCATACCTGGCCGGCCTGGGCGAGGAGATCGATCTTATCGTCACCAACACCGCCGGGGTCTGCGACACCAATGCCAACGCATTTGC
>CAZNSO010000095.1:0-8029 GCA_964575805.1 uncultured Desulfobacteraceae bacterium | reverse complement strand
CTGCCCGTGACATACAACTTCGTCATCTACGGCGGCCGGTTTTTCTTTGCCGGCATGCCCGAATACACCGAACTGCTGAGCGACATGGCCGCAGTGGTCAGGGACAACGCGCAAAACGGCCGCTCCGGCATCACCTCGGGCATTGAAAAAAAACGGGCGTTTTTCTTCTACATCGATCATTACACCCTGAACCTGAGTCTCTGGGACTGGCTGGACCGGCACGGCATCAGCCACATCGGAAGCATTCTCAGCCGTTCGTTCAAGGACGACCAGCCCTACATGAAAGGCATGGAGGACGCGGCCTACAGCATCGACACTACAGACCTGGACACCATGATCGACAGCATCGCGATGATCAACTCCCGCATGCCCATGGTGCGCTCCATCCGCGGGCCCTATGACCGGCCCAACATGTGGAAGGAAGAGTCCCTGGCCCTGGCCAGAGTCTTTAAGGCCGACTGTCTGATTTACAACGGCACGCCGGGGTGCCGGAACACCTGGTCCAATGTCAAGCTGCTTGCCGGCGATCTGGAAGAGGCGGGCTATCCCACGCACATCATGTACGGGGACGCATTTGACGAACGGGTGGAGTCCTGGGAATCAACCGCGGCAAGACTGGAGGAATTTTTTACCATCAGGGGGTTACTATGAGCATGGTTGCGGGATGCGATGTGGGATCGCTCACATCCAAGGCCGTCATCATGGATAACGGCCGGATCAAAAGCTGGGCGCTCCAGCGCTCGGCAGGCAAACCGGAACGATCGGCATCAGCGGTCATGGAAGCGGCCCTGGAAAAAGGCGGGCTTTCCATGGCCGATATTTCCTACTGCGTGGGCACCGGCTACGGCCGGAAACAGATTTCCTTTGTGGACAAGGCGGTATCGGAGATCGCCTGCCACGGCAAGGGCGCACGGTGGCTCGTGCCAACGGCCGTCACGGTCATCGATATCGGGGGACAGGACTGCAAGGCCCTGCGGCTGGACAAAAACGGCGAGGTGCTCAAGTTCGTGGCCAACGACAAGTGCGCGTCCGGCACGGGGCGGTTCCTGGAGGTGATGGCCCGCCTGCTCGAGATCTCCATGGAAGAAATGGGCAAACTCTCCGCCCGCGCCAGCGCCCCCGTGACACTGGCCTCCACCTGCACGGTCTGGGCCCAGGCGGACATCATCCGGTTTCTGAGCTCCGGCCACAAGGTGCCGGATATCGGGGCCGGGGTGAACAACGCCATGGCAAAACGCGCAGCCATCCTGGCCAACAGCGTGGGCGTGGCCCCCGATATCTGCATGACCGGCGGCGTGGCCAAAAACCCCGGTGTTGTGGGCGATCTTGAAAAACTCCTGGGCCGGAAGATCAAGCGGGCCAGAAAAGCCGACCCGCAGATCGCTGGCGCCATCGGCGCGGCCCTGTTTGCCGCGGAAAACCGAAGATGAAAACAAACTCTGCTTACGATTCAATCAATGCACCAGGAGGTCCGGCATATGATCACAGCGGGATGCGACATCGGGTCCCTTTCGGCAAAGGCCCTTATCATGGAAGACAACACCATTGCGGGGTGGGCCGTTATCCCGGCCGGTACCTCGCCCGCTGATTCGGCCGCGCAAGTTCTGGCCATGGCCCTTGAGACAGCCGGGAGAAGAAGGCAGGACCTTGCCGCCGTCGCTGCCACGGGGTATGGCA
Source organism: uncultured Desulfobacteraceae bacterium (assembly GCA_964575805.1). GTDB lineage: Bacteria > Desulfobacterota > Desulfobacteria > Desulfobacterales > Desulfosalsimonadaceae > M55B175. The sequence continues at coordinate 6,352 of CAZNSO010000095.1, read as the reverse complement.
AGGAGATGATTGCCTTTGCCGATCACCGGGAGTCGGAAATCGTGTGCCACGCAAAAGGCGCGTTCTGGAGCCGCCCGGAAACCCGGACGGTCATCGATATCGGCGGCCAGGACGCCAAGGCCATCCGCATCGATGATACCGGCGCGGTCACCCGGTACCTGTACAACGACAAGTGCGCCTCGGGCACGGGGCGGTTTCTGGAGGTCATGGCAGAGGCCCTGGGCGTTGCCCTTGAAGACATGGGAACCCTTTCCGAACAATCCACCGAAAAGTTGGTGATCTCCAACCAGTGCGTTATTTTCGCGGAAACCGAGGTGGTTTCCCTGATCAACGAGGGCAGGGAAGTGCCGGACATCATCAGGGGGCTGCACAACGCCATGGCCGGCCGGGTGGCTGCCATGGCTCTGAGTATCGGCGTGGAAGAAGCAGTGGTCATGACCGGCGGGGTGGCCAAAAACCCGGGCCTGTTTGCAGCCCTTGCCGCGTCCCTGAAAAAGCCGCTGACCGCGCTTGACGGCATCGACCCGCAGATCGCCGGCGCGCTGGGCGCGGCCCTGATCGCCGGGCAAAAGGCATAAGGCAAGCAAATCATGCAGCTCTTTGACTCCATGATCGCAGAGACCCGGCAGCTTATTGCCGAATGGGCCGATCAGCAGGCCGGCGGCAAGTTTCCCGTGAGGACCTTCCGGGCATTGGATTGTCCTTCATGGCCGCCCGCCGGAGACCGGGACATCGTGTTTCAATCCGATACCAGGGTGGAGCTGGGCAGCCCGAAAGATGAATCCGTCTGCTTTCTGGCGTGGACGGCCGATGCCGGCCGGGTTCATGACGGCCGGATCACGCTTGCGGGCCCGGACATCACGGAAGCCGCCGATGTGCGCCTGCCTTTCGGCAAGGTGGTGCTGGTTCACGGCGCCGGGTTTAGCGAAGGAAACTGCTATGAGCGGTTCCGGGAGATGGATCTCAGCCGCTTTGATGTCTCGCTTAAAGGCTACATGCTACGGGCGGTCTCCCAGTACATGCGCGAATGGAGCCGAATCAGCCGCGAGGCGGTAGAAAACGGCCTGAATTTCAATATCCTGGGCAGCGCCATGCTCGAAAAACTCAAGGCACACGACTATGTCGATGCCGCGGAAATCGTTTTTGTCACGGCATCGCCGGATCATGTCCGGCAGCTTGCGCCCATGGCAGACCGGTTCATGCAGTATATCAACGCCATGACAAAGATGCACCACGAAATGGATTTTGACTGCGACAGCTGCGAATACCGGGACGTCTGCGACGAGGCCGAAGAACTCCGGGGCATGCGGGAAAAATTAATGGCGCAAAAGGATTGACCCGAATGACAGCAACAAGCCAAACACCCGTTATCATCGCTGTCTGCGGCAAGGGCGGCGTGGGCAAAACCAGCATCAGCGCCCTGCTGACGCGCATGCTTTTAAAGGATCCGGAAAAGCGCATCCTGGCCATTGATGCGGACCCGGCCATCGGCCTTTCCTACCCCCTGGGGGTGCCTGTGCACAAAACCGTGGACGAGATCCGCAACGCGTTTATCACAGACGTTGAAAAAGGAAAGACCGGGGGGAAGGAAGAACTGATCCGGCGGTTGGATTACGAAATGCTGAGCGCCATGACGGAGACCGAAAACCTGGCATTTCTTGCTATCGGAAGACCGGAAGGCGACGGATGCTACTGCCAGGTCAACAGCCTGCTCCGGGACATCATCAAGGGCATCGCACGGAACTTCGACATGGTGGTCATTGACGGGGAGGCCGGTGTGGAGCAGATCGACCGGCGCGTCATGGACATGGTGACCCACCTTTTGCTCGTATCCGATGCATCGGCCAAGGGCAGGAACGTGGCGGCCACCATTGAGCAGGTGGCCAAAAACAAACCCGGCCTGAAAAAAACCGGGGTTTTCTTTAACCGGCTGCAGGACGCGGAGGAAGCCGATGCCCTTTACGCGCAGACCAAGCTTTCCGCGATCGGGTGGATGGCGGAAAACGCGTTGATCCGGGAACTGGACAGGGACGGAAAGGCGTTTCCGGATATTGCCGATGGGCGGATACCGTTTCCGGAAGAAGCGGTTTGCCGGTTTTTAACAACTTCAACACCCCGGTAAGGAAGCATCCATGCAGATCACCCCGGCCTGGTTTGAAAACCTCCTGCAGTCGCCCTGCAGCGATCTTCTGGCAAAGGCCATGGACAATGGCAAAATTCCCGTGGGCTATACGTGCAGCTACATCCCGGAGGTGCTGCTCTCAGTGGGCGACCTGGTGCCGGTCCGGGTCCATGCAGCCGGTGCATACGGCACTGAAATGGCGGACATCTACCTGTCCAGTGTGACCTGCTCCTATATTCGCAGCCTGCTGGAGTTCGCCTTGGACGAGCAGTACGAATTTCTTGAAGGATGGGTGTTTGCGGCAAGCTGCGATCACCTGCGCCGGCTTTACGACAACCTGGATTACCTGATGCGGCCAAACTTCATTCATATGCTGGATGTGCCCCACCGCATCGGCGATGCCGCGTTGGCCTGGTACAGAGACGAACTCGAAGAATTGACAAGCAGGCTTGCCGGTCATTTTAATACAGACTTCAGTGAAGCGGCCCTGGCCGATGCCATCCGGCGCCACAATGAATTCGCTGCCCTGGTATCCGAAATCGGCGACCTGAGAAAAGCATCCCATCCGCCGATTACCGGGGCCGAATTTCACGCCCTCATGATGGCCGCACAAACATCGCCCAAAACGTTGTTAACGGACCCCGTGCGCCGCTTCAGGGACGCGCTTTGCCAAAAGGCGCCGCATCGCGATTACCGGGCCAGGCTGCTTGTCGCCGGGGGGCAGATCCATGAGCCGGCCTACCTCCGGGCCATTGAATCAGTGGGCGGTCTTGTTGTCGCCGATCATTTCTGCACCGGCTCCATACCCGGGCTCACGCCCATTGCCGCAACCGATTCGCCCCTGGCCGCCATTGCGGCCCATTATCTGGGAAAAACGGCCTGCCCCCGGATGATGGAAAACTTCAACGACCGCGTGGATGCCATTCTGGCAAGCGCATCGGCATATAACGTGGACGGCGTGATTCTCGAACACATCAAGTTCTGCGACATATGGGGAATTGAGGCCGCCCCGATTGCCGGGCGGATCAAGGCGGCGGGCATTCCGGTTCTCAACCTTGAGCGGGAATACAGCGCCACCGGCATAGGCCAGCTCAAAACGCGGGTTCAGGCGTTTATTGAAAGCATGGGAAAGTAAAATCGGACATAGATAAAAATGACTATGAAACAAGCGATTGGCTATTACTGGACGGACTATCGCTTCAGGCTGATGACATGGGGGCACATACTGGTGCTGGCGTTAAAAGTCGGCCCCGTGAAACTGCTCCGGCAGCTTTTCCGGTATCCCTGGATGCTTACGCTGCTCAAGGCAAACCGGTTGCATAAAAAATTGTGCCCGGGCCGCCCCCCGGCCTACCATAAAGCCACCGCCATGGTGATCAACGGCGCCGTTGCCGGCTTTACCCATATGCTCGGCCCGGTTTTGCGTTATCCGGACCGGGTCATTATCAACGAGGACATGGTTCCGCCGGAAATATTCCATGCCATGGGGCTGGCGCCCTTCATGGCCGAGCTAAACGGCATCATGCTGCCCATGATCGATCCCCATGTGATGGAAGATTATATTGACGCGTCGGAAAACCAGGGGATTCCGCCTGACATCTGCAGCCTTCCCAAGAGCACCATGGGACTTGTCATGAAGGGGGAGGTGCCGCCGGCAAAGGCCATTGTCACCTCAAACCTGCCGTGCGACGGGGGCATGAGCTCGTACACGGTGATGGAGAACCTGTTAAAGCTTCCCACTTTTCGGCTGGACGTCCCCAATAATGTGAACACGGCAAAAGCCCTGGCCTATTTCCGTGAAGAGCTCAAGCGCATGATCCAATGGCTGGAAGTCCATACACCGGGCCGCATGGACTGGGACCGGCTCCGGGAGATCTGCGGGGAGCGCAACCGGATGGTGGACGCGGAACTGGAATTGTGGGAAATGCTGCGGGTCCGCCCCGCCCCGCTGGCCGCCGAAGCGATGTACCTGTCCCACTTGTGGTATTTCAACCTCTTTCCCGGCCACCGGGACGCGACCCGGACGATCCGGCGCATCGCGGAGCTCGGCCGCAAAAACCTCGAGGCGGGAACCCCCGCGGTCAGGCCGGAAAAATACCGGGCGCTGCTGTGGAACCCGCCGCTGCTGCATTTCATCGATCTGTTCAACTGGGCTGAAAAGGCATACGGCGTCTCGCTGATCATGGACAGCATGAGCTTCAACCGGCTGCCCTACATCGACACGTCCACCCGGGACACCATGCTGGAGGGCATCGGCCGCAACATCATGAACGGCCCCATGGCCCGGCATACCCGGGGGCCGGCCGACAATTACCTCGACGACATTTTTTACATCCACAAGCATTTTCACATCGATATGCTGTGGGTGGCCGGCCACATCGGGTGCAAAAACACCCAGGCCATGAACGGCATATTGCGGGAAAAATGCCGGGAAGCCGGCCTTCCCCTGCTGATCATCAACTACGACCTTTCCGATCCCCGGGTCGTATCCCGGCAAGCCATCATCGGACAGGTCAACCATTTCATGGAAAACATCATGCAGGCAAAACGGCAAAATATTTAACCCTTTTACAGGAGAACCCCATGGCACATCAATATGCTGCCGGCTGCGACGTCGGCTCCACCACCGGAAAAGCCGTCATCCTGGACGAAAACGAAATTCTCGCCACGGCCGTCGTGCCTTCGGAACTCGACCCCGAGGCAACCGCCGCCATCGTTTTGAACAAGGCATGCCAGCAGGTGCCGGGGCTGGGGGGCATTTCGGACCTGAGCGGCCTGGTGGGTACCGGTTACGGCCGCAACGAAATCCCCTTTGCCGATGAAAACCTTTCGGAAATCAGCTGTCACGCCCTGGGCGTGCATTTCTGCGATCCGTCGGTGCGCACCATCGTGGACATCGGCGGCCAGGATGTAAAGGGCATATCCCTCAACCCGGACGGCTCTGTACTGGATTTTGTCATGAACGACAAATGCGCCGCCGGCACGGGACGGTTTCTGGAAATGATGAGCCGCACATTCCGGATGACGCTCGGCGAATTTTCCGATCTTTCCCTGAAAGCGGAGCGGGTGGTGCCGATAACCGCCCAGTGCAGCGTGTTTGCGGAAACCGAAGTCATCAGTCTCTTGTCCAGAAAGACCCCTCCGGCGGATGTCGCCGCCGGCATCCAGGCGGCGGTAGCCAAAAGAAGCTTCATTCTGTTGAAAAAAGTCGGTATAATACCCAATGTGGCCGTGACCGGGGGGTGCGCGAAAAACAAAGGGCTCCTGCAGGCGCTGGGGAAAAAGCTGCGCATGCCGGTGACGCAGATGCCGGTTGATCCCCAGCTCATGGGTGCGCTCGGGGCCGCGGTGGCGGCGCAACGCAAGCACGCCGGGCAGCGAATGCAAACGGCTGTCAAGTGACTTTTCAATGTTTAAAAAACAGACAAGGGGAACAGACCATGGATTTCAGCGTATCCAGCGGCCTTGCCGAACAGATTGCCACCTACCTCGAGGACAGGATCATACGCCTGGAGATAAAACCCGGCGAACGGATCCGGGAGTCGGCGGTGGCCGAAGAGCTGGGCGTAAGCCGGAGTCCGGTGCGGGAATCCCTGCGTATTCTTGAAAACAACCGGGTGGTGGAGCTCATCCCGCGCCGCGGCGCACGGGTTACGGACATTTCGGAAACCTTTATCTGTGACCTCTGCGACGTTCTGGCCGAACTGCTGGGGCTTGTCGGCAGCAAATGCCCGGTAAACGGCACCCATGAAGAACTGGCCGTTATCGACGAGGCGGCCAAAAGAAGCTGGGCCTGCGCAAACCACGGCGACCTGGACGGTTACTACACGGCCGTATTCGACTTCTGCATGGCATGCCTGAAAGCCGCCGACAATCAGCTGCTCGAGCAGATGATTACGGAGCTGATGCCCAATCTCCGGCGGATCATCTACGCCGCTTTCCTGGCGATGGGCGATACCATCAGAACAAACGCCGACACCGTGATCACCGGCAACAATTACGTGCAGCAGCGAAACCCTGAAATGGCGGAAAAGACCGTACGGGATTACGTTATGCGGATGAAGGCTTATGCCCTTGAAAACAATGCCGCAGCGATCCTGTTCGGCGACCCCTGAAAGTGAAAGCGGGTCAAGTCTGCTCCTGACTCATCCTCTCTTATATTCGTCCCCTAGTGGACTTTCAATCAACAACAAATACGGCAGTCTGCCTTATAACTGAAAGTCTTTTCAC
>CAZNSO010000094.1:0-12108 GCA_964575805.1 uncultured Desulfobacteraceae bacterium | reverse complement strand
CCCTCATGGATCTCCAGATTTCCGGATTTGTGCTCCAGGCTCTCGTTGACCTCAACATCATAAGCCTGTTTGATGGATTGCCGGACCGAGCGCCAATCCAGTTGCCTGGCAATAAAGCGGACCAGCTTGCGCTCGCCTGATTTGATGATATCTGGATTAATCAGTTTCAATTCCTGAATCCTTCTGCTGCTGTTAATTTTAAATTCCACCTGTAAATTCGATAACATGTTTTCTTTTCCCTGTAAAGGAGACGTCTTTGGCATGGGCACGCTTGACAATCGCATCGAAAAACTCCGGCAGCAATTAAAAACCGAAAACATCGACACGTTCCTGGTGCTGATCGAGGAAAACCGCCGCTATTTAAGCGGATTCACCGGCCAGGACACGCAGTTCGATGAATCCGCCGGCGCCCTTTTAATCACTTCGGATGCACGGGTGCTGCTAACCGATTCCCGGTATGAAATCCAGGCCCGCCAGGAAAGCCCCGGCTTCGACATCGTGGTGTATCAAAAAGGGCTTACCAGGGAGATCCCCGGGATTCTGGAATCACTTGGGACCCGCCGGCTGGGCTTTGAAAGCCGCCGGATGAGCCATGAGATACATGCCCGGCTTTTGAGCGAACTGGAAAAAAGCGGTCTTTCAGTGGAACTGGTGCCCACCCTGGAGCTGGTGGAGACCCTTCGCCTGATAAAGGATGAAGACGAGATCCGGGCCATTGGCGAGGCGGTGGCCCTGGCAGAGGCCGCGTTCAGAAATTTCACCGCCCGCCTTGTCACCGGACTGGATGAAAAAACAGCCGCCTGGGAACTGGAAAAACAAATGCGTGAGGCTGGCGCGCAATCCTTGTCCTTTCCGGTGATCGCCGCTTCCGGCCCCAACAGCGCCCTGCCCCATGCCATTCCGACCGGCCGGAAAATCCAGGCGTCGGAGCCGCTTCTTTTTGACTGGGGCGCCCGCTTGAACGGCTATTGCAGTGATATGAGCCGCACCTTTTTTATTGAAAAACCGGACAAGGCCTTTGAAAAAATCTTTACCACTGTGCTGGAGGCCCAGCAAATGGCCATAGACGCCATAAAACCCGGAAAGCGCACCCGGGAGATTGACGCGGTCGCCAGGGACCATATCGCGCAAAAGGGCTTTAAAGGCAGCTTCGGCCACGGCCTCGGCCACGGGGTGGGCCTTGCGGTGCATGAAGCCCCCTCCCTGGGCCCGGTTGCCGAAAAGGAAAAAATTATTTCGGAAAACATGGTCTTTACCGTGGAGCCCGGCATCTATGTGCCGGAAAAAGGCGGCGTGCGCCTGGAAAACATGGTGGTGGTGAGAAGCCACGGGGCGGAAGTGTTCAACCAGCTGGCCATCCATATGGACAAGGCGGCTATATGAATGATTTAAACCAATTGGTGGACCAGTACGTAAACTACCTGCTGGTGGAAAAAGGCCTTTCGACTTTGACCATCGACTCCTACTCCCGGGATCTGGGAAGATATGTGCGGTTTCTGCGGGCCAACAAGATGATGAACATTTCTGAAACAGATACCCCGGCCATTTTGAAATACCTTTTAAAATTACGGGACCAGGGGCTCTGCATTCGCTCCCGGGCCCGGCATCTCGTGACTATAAGAGGTTTATACCGGTTCGCGGTGCAGGAGAAATTCATTAAGAAGGACCCGGCCCGACTTATCGAACTGCCCAAATCCGGGGTTAAACTGCCGGATGTGTTGTCCTGTGACGAAATTCAAAAGCTTCTGGACAGCCTTGAGATCACGACACCCAAGGGCCTGAGAGACGCCGCAATGGTGGAACTCTTGTATGCCGCTGGTCTTCGGGTGAGTGAATTGATTCATGTCAAGATGGCTGAAATCAGTTTAGAGGCCGGATTTGTAAGGGTTTCAGGAAAGGGCGAAAAAGAGCGGGTGGTTCCCATTGGCAGTCATGCCAGGGAAAAAATCCGGGAGTATATATCGCGCGGGCGCCCGAAGCTTTTGAAGGAACGCGTCAGTTCCTACCTGTTCGTGGCCAGGGCAGGCAACCCCATGACGCGCCAGGGATTCTGGAAACTGCTGAAGCGCTGCAGCACGCAGGCGGGAATAAAAAAAGAGATCACCCCGCATTCCCTGCGCCACTCCTTTGCCAGTCACCTGCTGGAAGGCGGGGCCGACTTGCGGGCCGTGCAAATGATGCTGGGGCATGTGGACATATCGACGACTCAGATTTATACACATGTGGCCAGGGATCATCTACGAAAAATGCACGAAAAGTATCATCCCAGAGGCTAGCTGCGGGAAAAAATCAGGCTGTGGCAGAAAATTCGGTAAGTAGCTGATGGAAGCTCACGCCGATGCCGTTTTCGTTGACGCGAACCACATCCCCGGTTATTTTGACGTGTTCACTGAAATCCGGGTGCTTGAAGGTCAGGATGACCGGATCGTCTATCTGAATTCCCCGGCTCTCGGTCCGGGCGGCTTCAATAAAAATTCCGGATGGGCTGATATTCCGGATGAAGCCGTCATACAAGCGGTCGTTGATAACGTATTGAACGGTCATGAAGTAATCTTTGCGGGAATGCTCCCGCCGGGCCGCACCGTACCTGGCTTCCAGGGAGGAAAGCATTTTTCGCCGCTCTTCCAGGGGAAGCTTGAGGATCAGACCAAACAGCCGGGCTGTCACGGCGGATATGTTGGTCTGTTTATTGACTTTGAATGCTGAGTCATTCATTGGCGCAGGCGTTTGCTTTAGAAGGTTGGCATTTTGTAGTAGTATAAACGTTATTTTAACTTATGTCAAATAATTATTTTGTTCCGAAGGCATACCGGGAGTTCTTCCGATAGAAAAAGCTGTCCGTATAGACAAATCGCCCCTGCCCCCGCATAACAGGCCGGCGGGGATAACATGGCTGAAAAGAACCCGCCGGTCCGCCCGGCAGGGGCAGAAGGCGATCTGTCAAAGGGCGGCAAAGCCCGGGGCTTACTTCAACGTCTTGATAAAACAGCCGCTGCTGCTTCCACCGCCATCCTCGTCATCGTCATCGTCCTCCTCCTCGGCCGCACTTTGGGTAAATGCCACCTTGAGCGGGTTCAACTCGGTATCCAGGCTCTCGTCTATGGTGTCATCCAAAGGGTTCAGGATGTCCACCCGGGGGTTTTCCTGGCTCTGGACGCAAATCCAGGCCATTCCGTTTTTGTCCGTGTAAGCCCCGGATTCCATGCCCGCGATGCTGATATTTTCAAATTCGGGTACCGGCGCAATGCCGCATCCCGTGTCGCAGCCCGGATCAAAGGTGTACAGGGTGTTGTCCCCCCAGCCGGCATACCCGATAAAATAGCCCTTGGCCTCGGAGATGACCACCATGCCGCTGACAGCGCCGTAAAAGCTGAAATCATCGACAAGAATCACCCCGGTTTCATAGGTGTCCGGGTCAATGCGGACAATACCGCCCATGGGGGCACCTTCCGTCTGATCAAAATCGCCCATGCCCTGAACATAGATCCGGTCCGTGGTGTCGAGATACTGGATGGCGCCCAGGTTGGTGATCTCCGGGATTTCAATGCCTTTCATCGCGCAGCCGCAGCCCTGAACATCGATTTCTTCATCGGTGGCCGTGTCAAAAACCGCCACGTAAGGTGTGTGGTATGCCACATTGGAGAAGCCGCCGGAATAATCCACCCGCTGCAGGGTGATGTAAAGGCGCTCGCCGGCCACCACCCCGGAATGCATCTCCGGTACGCCGTCCGAGTCCGCATACGCACTCAGGTCCAGTTCCCCGATTTTAAACGCCGCTTCCGTCTCCGCCGACGGGTTCACGATCCAGGCCGTGTCTGATCCGTAGCGCAGAAGATAGGCTTTTTCGGAATTCACAAACACAATATCATGCGGGTTGCTGTTTTCCTCCGAACCCTCTGTGGAATACTGCCAGATGGCATCCTCCGGGGCATTCACATGATACTTGCTGATATTGTGGGCCCCGCTTCTTTCGAGCCGGTAAAAATATTCGCCAAAAGCCGCTACCGTAATGTCCGATCCGGTCGGGGCCAGGCTGGTTTGAATCTCGCGGGGGCCGCCAACGGGGTCCACGGTGGCAACGGCATGCGCGCCGGTGGCGTAGTCAGCTGAAACGGTTGCCACCACCGCCTTCTGTTCCGCGTGAGCGGCGGCGCCGCAGAGCCCGCAGATAACAAAAATGGCCAGTAACACGCTTGATGCTTTTGTTTGTAAGTATGCCATGGATTCTCCTTTCCTTGACTTTACAGTGTTATAATGAATATTTAATGCTTGCAAAAAAGGACCGGCCAGGGAGGGGATAGCCGTTGAACTCCTCATAGCGTTCATCGCTGATGTTCCTGGCTTCCAAACTGAAGCGCCAGGAGTCCAGGAGCCAGCTCAATCCGCAGTTGATCTCGGTCTTGGCAGAGGCTTCCAGCAGATTGGCCGAGTCGTAATACATGTCCGACTCGCTGATGTATTCGGTGTAAAACTTCAGCCGCCCCGGATTGTATTCAGCCCGCCCCAGCCAGGAGTGCCGGAACCGGCCGGGCAGCTGCTTGCCGTCAAAGGAGGCGATCCGGCTGTTGTTTTCCGCATCCTGGTACGTGTACTGGCCAATCAGGCGGAAGTTATCGAATACTTCGGCGCTTACCCGGGTTTCCATTCCATGGACGATCGCCTCGGAAATATTTTCCGCCTTGCCGATGCCCCGGGCGTTATAGGTGCGGGCAATCATTTCATCCACCTGGCTGTAAAAAAAGACCACCTTGCCGGACAGGCGGTTCACCCGGCCGTCCACCCAACTGCGGCCGTATTGGAGCCCGATGTCGAAATTGAGGCCCTCTTCTGCTTCCAGTTCCGGGTTGCCCAAAAATATGCCCCGGTCCCCGAAAAGTTCAAAGAAGGAAGGCTCCCGGTAATACCGGGCCAGGTTGGATTTCAGGGTGACATGATCGCTCGCCTGGAACTTTACACCGATCTGCGGCATGAAGTGATCGTTTGCGCGCTCGTCATCCACCGGATCGATGCCCAGTGCCTCGCCGTCCGCCGAAAAATCATCCGCCACATGGGCATACCGCAGAGCCGGTGTAATGCTTAAGCGGTCTTTGGCAAAGAAGACCGTGTCCTGGAGGCCTGCGGAAAAGCTTCGGCGCTGACTGTCATTGGTCTTTTCATCGCTCAACGCGTTTTCCGCCTCATAGGATTCTTTTTGGGCGTCCAAGGTCAGGCGAAGCGAGTGCCGATCGGTCAGGCATTCCACAAAAAAATGCCCGCTCAAGCGATCCGTGTCATAGCGGTTTTTCTGCCGGCCCAGTCCGATATGGTTGCCGGAGTCGTCATATACCTCCTGCTTGACCAGGTAATCAAGCCGGGTGCTGGTGTTTAAATGAAGCGCGGTCAGGTCGTCAAGGGTCAACTTAAGCGTGCTGATGTTGCGCTCCGTGTCCAGATAGGTTTCGGTCCGCGGGCTGTTATTCCAGGAGGGAATGCCCTGGTTTTTGGAAAACCATTTGTTGGAGACATCAATACGGGCCTCTGGCGAAAAGTCCAGCCCGAAGCGGGCAAGCACGTTGGACTGGTCGAATTGGGCGTTGTTTCTGTCCTCCTTGCGGTCATCCAAAGGGTTGGCGGGTGTGCCGTTGTCGTTGTCAATCTCAAAATCATTGTCCGAGTCCATGTAATCCGCTGATATCAGGTAATCCCAGCGCCCGGGCTTGTGATTGATGAATGCGGAGAGCTTGCGTGTGTCAAATGATCCGTAGCCCGCAAGCGCATTGGCGTCAAAGCCCTTGCGGCTGCGGCGGGTCTGGATATTGACCACCCCGCCGATGGCGCTCTGGCCAAAATTGATGGGGCTGGTGCCCTGGTAGATGGAAACCGATTCCACATCCGCAAGCGCGATATTGCTTAAATCAACACCGCCCCCCGAGGCATCGTTTAACAGGACCCCGTCCATAAAAACCTTCACCTGCTCACTGGAGGCCCCGCGCATGGAAACGGTTGAAAAACTGCCCAGACCACCGGACTGCCGCACCTGAATGCCGGCCTGCTTTTCGATCACATCGGAGAGGTTCTCCATCTTCCCCTCGAATTCATCCCGGGTGATGGTTGAAAAAAAAGAGGGCGTGGTCAGCGTGTCCACATCCCCGGTCTGATGGTCCTCATCCTGCCCCCGGGCCGTAACCACCACCGGTTCCAGGGTGAACTCCCCGGATTTCTCCTCTGCGGAGACCGAAAAAGGCGCCGCGGTGAGCAGCCAAAGGGTGATTGACACCAGTATGAGGCATTTCTGTCTGTCTCTGTTCATCTGTGTCTAAAAAGCCTCCTGTTTTCCATAAAAAAAAGGGAAACCCCCGAATCCTGCTGATCCGAAGATTTCCCTTTTTATCCCGTGATCACATGGCAGCTGGTTTTACCGGGAACCAAATTGCCATTAACTGCTCAGGCAGGTCTTCTGACTCCCGGATCACCCTACTGACCGCGCCTTCCCCGGCCTTAATCCGGCCAAGTGGCATCCTGCGGTGTTCGTCCCCGGTCACAGCGGCGGGCCCGTCCCCGATTTTAACGGGGTTCCCTTTTACACCCTTGCGGGCACCTGAACTTAAAATATAATCATAAATAAAAAAATACTGCTGGGTCAAGGATAAATTATGAAAGTTTAAATTACGATGCCGTGAATTTCACCATAACCAGGACCCGATCGATGCCAAGCCTTGGCAGGCGGTATTTTTCAACAAGGACTTCCAGCCCTTTGCCCGGCTCAGGCCCGGACAGCCCGCCGGACAGCCCGGCTGCATCCATTTCAGATTCATACCCCCTGCCCTTCATTGCCATGAGCCGGCCACCGGGTTTAAGAAGAGGGGATGCCAGGCGGGTCAATTCCTGCATGGCGGATACGGCCCGGCTCACTACAACATCGAATTTTTCATACCGTGCGGCCAATGCTTCCGCCCTTATCTGCTCGGCCGCAACATGGCTTAGCCCCAATGCCCGACTCACGTATTTTACGAAATTGATTCTTTTGCGCCGGCCGTCGATCAGGGTCAGATCCAGTTCCGGAAACGCAATTTTCAAGGGGATACCGGGAATACCGGCGCCAGTCCCCAGGTCCAGAACCCTGGCCCCCGCTTGGATGAACTTTCCGGGCACCATGGAATCGAGCATCAGGTTTTCGGCAACCTCCAATGGGTCCTCCACGCTGGTAAGATTCACCAACTGCCCCGCCGCCGCCAGCTCTTCTGCAAATGCCGTCAGCAGCCCGATTTTGCCCTGATCCAGATCAATGCCCAGCGCATCCGCCCCTTCAGCCAGCCACTGCCGCCATTGCGCCTGCTCAACCCCGTTTACCCCCATCTTATCCAATTCCCGCTTCACCCATTCCCCGGCTCCTGAATTCTCTGAAAACAGGCATTCCAGGCTTCTCCCCCTGTCATCGCCCTTTCTTTCAGGCTTCCGTAACGATATTGATGCTTACACATTAATGTTTGCATAATCTTTTAGACATATTTTCAATCTCCTTCGCGTACCAAGCACTCAGGGCTGAGCAAGGCCCTCGTAACTCTCGCAGGGCTGAGTTAAGCTCTCGTAACTCTCGTAGGGCGGACCAAGCGCAGCGTGTCCGCCTCCAAAATGCCATGTACACCTTGCTTTGATGTATACTTGGTTTTGCAAATATGAGTAAATACAATTATCAGAAAAAGCCTCGGTTATCCAGTCCCTGAGACTGTCATGCCGCTCTTTTCACAAATTAGCAATCCCTTCCACACCATTTCCCTGCCTCGCAGCAACAAGGCTTTTTTTTAAGGCCGACCCTCTTGACTTAACTCTTCTTCTAATCTATTTTCAATCATCAGCGGCACCCTCCAAAAATTCAATCGATCAAATACCGGAAGACACCAGCATCAAAAAAGATAGGCTTTTAAGCCCAACAGAGCGTAAATCTTTTCTCCTTTAATAAATATGGCCATGGCGAAATCGGGTTCGGCAAAAAATCGCTCCAGGCGAAAACACCAACGGCAGAAAGACTTCCAGCGAAAATCCGCAAACCAGTCGCGGAAGGAAAAGGCCGGGTTCTATCTTGAGGGCGCCCTGTATTACCTCGATATTCAGAATTTCGAAAAAGCCGAGAACTTTCTGAAAAAGGCTGTCAAGCGGGATCCAAATAACCGGGACGCCCTGTTTGAACTCGCACGGCTGGGCAGCAGAATGGACAGAAACGACCTGATCCGGGATGGTTTGCTGCAACTTTATGAGCGGGAATTGCTTGTCAATACAGAAGAAGAAAATGACACCATTCTGGTTCTGTGTTCGAACCTGATCCATTTCGGCGAGTTCGAACAAGCCCTGCAAATCGCCCAAACCACTCATGCCCGGCGATACGTCCTGAACCTGAACAAACCGAAGCAGTTTGAAAAACGCCTGCTGGAAATTATTGAATACAGCTCGGCCATGCAGGATGACGGGCAAATGCGGCCCACCCGCAAGTCCGAAACCCGGTCCCGCAAAGCCGGCACCCATGCGGGCGCTTCGCCCCGAAAAGCTGCAGCCCGCTCTGGTGTCGATACGGACAAGACCGAAAAGCAGCAGCCATCAAAACCCCGGGAATCGGAAAAATCCGCCGAACCTCCACCAGCAGCATCAGCCGAGCCGGCAGTCAAGGAATCCACACCAGAAATTGAAGTCCGCCTGGAAACCGGGCCGGACAGCATGGCAAATGCCCTTGCCCAGGCAAGCCCGGCCTCCGCCGAGGCATACGAGCTTGTCATGGATGCACTCCGGCTGCGTTTCAGGGAAACCTTCGACCACCTGCTGTGCTTAAATACGCTGGAGGGAATCACCTCCCTGACTTACCAGGAGGAAACCGCCCGGAAAATCCTGAAAACCTTCCGTGGCCGGGCACTGCTTGCCGACGAGGTCGGCATGGGCAAAACCATTGAGGCCTGCATGGTGCTCAAGGAGTACCTGATGCGCCGGATGGCCGGCAGTGTTTTGATCCTGACCCCTACCCCCCTTGTCAGCCAGTGGCAGGAGGAGCTCAGGTCCAAATTCGGCCTGGATTTTCTGTCAACTGACGACCGGGATTTCCGGGCCCTGGGCGAGGGATTCTGGCAGCAGCCCCTTATCGTGGCCTCGGTCAACATCGCCAAATCCAAAAAGAATTTCTCCGCCGTGGTCAGCCGGGAGTGGGACCTTGTCATTGCGGACGAGGCCCATCATTTCAAAAACAAAAACACCCTCAACTGGAAACTGCTCAATTCCCTGAAAAAGCGCTTCCTGCTGATGCTCACCGCCACACCGGTGGAAAACAACCTGATGGAGCTCTACAACCTGATCACGCTGCTCAAGCCCGGTCAGCTCAAAACCGCCTCTGCTTTCAAAGAAGAGTTCATGACCCGGGGCGACCCCACGGACCCCAAAAACCGAACGCTGCTAAAGGGGCTGCTCGACCAGGTGATGATCCGTAACACCCGGGCTGTCGCCAATATCCGGATTCCGCCCCGGTTTGCCGAAACCATCAGCACAACGCCCACTTCTGCGGAGATGGAACTTTACCGGCGGGTTACCGGCCTGGTTCAGGATATCAATGCGTCCAACGGCAGCAAAAACCAGATGATATTAAAACACCTGCTGGCAGAGGCAGGCTCCTCGCCCGCGGCGGTGGAGAAGACCCTGTCCGGGATGCGCGGCAAGCTTGAACTGTTGAACCGGCAGCAGGAGGAAATCCAGGCCATCCGCAACCTGGTAAGATCCATGGACGATACCGGCAAAAACAAGGTAACTTTGCAACTGATACAGGGGGCAAAGGAAAAAATCATCATTTTTGTCAAATACCGCGCCACCCTGGATCATCTCTCGGATGTGCTGGCATGGCACAAAGTCGCTCACAGCCGGTTTCACGGGCAGATGCCCAATGCGGAAAAAGACCGGGAAATCGAAAAATTCAAAACCGAAAACAAGGTGCTGCTCACCACGGAACTGGGCGGTGAGGGCCGGAACCTCCAGTTCTGCAGCCGGATGATCAACTATGACCTGCCATGGAACCCCATGCGCATCGAGCAGCGCATCGGCCGCATTCACCGCATCGGCCAGACCCGTGAAGTGATGATCTACAATCTTTGCGCCGCCGGGACAGTCGAGGAATCCATTCTTGACATTCTGGACCGCAAAATCAACATGTTTGAAATGGTCATCGGCGA
Source organism: uncultured Desulfobacteraceae bacterium (assembly GCA_964575805.1). Lineage (GTDB taxonomy): Bacteria > Desulfobacterota > Desulfobacteria > Desulfobacterales > Desulfosalsimonadaceae > M55B175. The sequence goes on along the minus strand of CAZNSO010000094.1, from coordinate 1,930 downwards.
GATCGACATGATCATGGGCCGCATGCGGGGCGAGCAGGATTTTGCCGACATGGTCTACGACCTCTGGATCCAGGCGGCCTCCGAACAGGAGCGCAAAGAAGCCTTTGACAAGCTTGGCACCCGTCTGAAACGAGCCCGGACGGGCTATGAAAAAACAAAAACCCTGGATGAGAAACTGTTTGGGGAAAACTATGAGGCCTGACGCGGATACACGAACCCAACCCCTGGAATTCGCCAGGCGTTTTCTGCAGTTCCACGATGCTGCCGTGGAAGATGGCACCTCGGCTATAGAAGCGCTGGTCCCGCAACGATTGCGCACCCTGCTGGAAGTGCCCGAGCACCTCCGGATTTCGGAGGATGGCGGAGGCGCCCAAGGCCGGGACAATCATTATACCGTGACATACGGTGCCCCCATATTGGAGCGGATGATCGGCAGCACCCTGGAAACCGTCCCCCTGGCAGGCTGCCGCCTGGAATTTGATTACATCAAAAACGGCGGATTTGACCGGCTTCTCGAAGACCAGCTGACATTTTACGGCGCAGCCGCCGCCATCGAAACCGTGGCTGCAGTGACAGCCGAATATGCCCTGCTGTCCTGCCGCTACACCGCCTTGAGCGACGAGCAGAAAGAAGGGCTTTTGACCATGGCATTCAATACCGACACCGGCGGATGGGTACCGGCCATGGCCGATTCGTTCGATACAGCCGGATGCCGCACTGTTTATACCCGGCCCGAGCCGGATATAAAACATAAAATAACCCCACTGGCGGAAAAAATGGAACAGACCGCCCACGGACTTTTGGAAGACCGGCTGGCGCAGTTTCATGCCAGCATGAACCGGCGGTTTCAGCGAGACATTGCCAACCTGGAGGCGTATTACAGCAGCCTGGAAGCGGAGATGAAAAAAAGCCTGGAAAAACCCGGCCTGTCTGAAAGCGCCCGAAGCGACCGCCAGGCAAAGATCGAGGCGATTCCCGCCGAGCTTGCCAGCAAAAAAGAAGACCTGCTGAAAAAATACAGCATCAACGTGCGCCTCCAGCTTGCCGCAGCCATGCACATCCGGACCCCGGCCAAAAAAATCGCCTGCCGCCTTTCCATCGGCAAAAAGCGCCGGCAACTTTTTCTGACCTACAATCCCGTCACCCGGGCCATCGATCCCCCGCCCTGCGCCATCTGCAAAAAACCCATTGCACACATTCATTTCAACAGCCGACTGGAATCGGTCTGCCATGGCTGCCGGAAGTAAATTCAGCTGAACCCGCTTGACATTTATACCAATGGTACTGTCAGATCCCATCTTGACTTAAGGCTTTTTATCCTTTATTTTTTAGAATATAATCCAAATTCAGGAAATTAAGGACACCTCATGACAAAAAATACTATTAAGCACACCCCAATAGACGCTTTAATAACAGTAAGTAAGCGCCTCATGCGTTATGAGGACCGATATAATATGACTTCTGAGGAGTTTTATAAGCAGTATTGTAAAGGCAGGACTGATGATTCCGAAGATATTGTTGAATGGGCCAATGCTTACCAGCATTTTATTGCTTTGAGGCGCGACCTGGAAGAGAAAGTAAACAAAGTTGCATAATCATCTTTCGGTTTATCTTGAAGAGATCGAAAAATCACTCCGGAATTTAAAAGGTGTTTATATTGAACGCTATGAGGAGGAAATACTTACTTTAACCCGCATAAATCTTAGGATTCGTATACGGTTTGAACGCAATGAGCTGCTGGAATTTAACGAGGCAGTTGTTGTTGATGACGAAAACAGATTAACGCATCTGGGCTATCGCTATCACTTCCAGGGTAAAAAAAATCAAATGATTTTCCGGTATGATAACACGCCCCACCATCCAGATATAGAAAGTTTCCCTCACCATAAACATACTGAAAACAATATTGTCTCCGTTTATAAAAAACCCT
>CAZNSO010000093.1:0-12247 GCA_964575805.1 uncultured Desulfobacteraceae bacterium | reverse complement strand
AATGGCGTGTACACCTTAGTTTGATGTATACTTGGTTTTGCAAATATTAGTAAGATTAAGATTAAGAGTAAGAGTAAGAGTAAGAGTAAGATGGATACAAGTTACTTTCTGCAAGAATGCCGCACCGGCGGCATAAACCGCTTTTTACAAAGCCATCAATTTTTTCTTCAGCAGCTCATTGACCATCTGTGGATTGGCTTTCCCCCGGGTCTCCTTCATGACCTGGCCCACAAAAAACCCCAGGAGTTTCTTTTTCCCGCCTTTATAGGCAGCCACTTCGTCCGGGCACCTTTCAATCACCGCATCCACCGCGCTTTCAATTGCCGAGGCATCGGTTACCTGAACCAGGCCCTTTTCTTCCACGATGGCTCTTGCCGGTTTGCCGCTGGCGACCATTTCATCAAACACCGATTTTGCGATTTTGCCGCTGACAACCGCTTCATCGACCAGTTTCAAAAGCTCCGCCAGTTGATCCGGCGTCAGCGGAGACTGCTCAATGGTTTTGCCTTCCGCATTCAAGAGCCCCAAAAGATTGCCCATCACCCAGTTGCTCACCAGCTTGGCATTGTTGACCTGTTCGAGGCAGGCTTCAAAATAATCCGCCAGCTCCCGGCTTGCCGTTAAAACGTCGGCATCATAGGCCGGAAGCGCGTATTGATCCATAAACCGCTCTTTCCGCCGGTCCGGAAGCTCAGGGAGCTCACTTTGAACGCGGGCTTGCCATTGCGCGTCAATTTGCAGGGGGACAAGGTCCGGATCCGGAAAATAGCGGTAATCGTGCGCCTCTTCTTTTCCCCGCATGGAAACGGTACGGTTCCTGGCTGTATCCCAGAGTCGGGTTTCCTGGACCACCGTGCCGTTTTCCCGCAGCACCCCGATCTGGCGCTTTATCTCATAGGCCAGGGCTTTTTCCACGAACTTGAAGGAATTGAGGTTCTTGAGCTCGGTGCGGGTTCCCAGCTGCTCAGTATTTTCGGGCCGCACCGACACATTGGCATCGCAGCGGAAGCTGCCCTCCTCCATATTGCCGTCGCTGATGCCCAGGTATCTCAGGATGGCCCGCAACTGCCGCAAATACGCCCCCGCCTCTTCAGGGGAGGCAATATCGGGCTCACTGACAATCTCAATGAGCGGAACCCCCGTGCGGTTGTAATCCACCATGCTAAGGGCCCGATCCGGTTCATGAATCAGCTTGCCGGCGTCTTCCTCCATGTGTATCCGCGTGATACCGATACGTTTTTTGCTCCCGTCAGCCCGGGTGATGTTAACGTGGCCGTTTTCGGCAATCGGGAGCTCATACTGCGATATCTGATAGCCCTTGGGCAGATCCGGGTAAAAATAGTTCTTGCGGGCAAAGCGGCTCTCCGGCGCAATCCGGCACTCGGTGGCCAAAGCCATGCGCATGGCAAATTCAACCACGCCCTGATTCAAAACCGGCAGTACACCCGGCATACCAAGGCACACCGGGCAGACATGGGTGTTGGGCGGGGCTCCAAAGCGGGTGGAGCAGCTGCAAAAAATCTTGGTTCGGGTTTTTAACTGGGCGTGAACCTCCAGCCCGATGACAGGCACAAATTCCATGCGGCTCATTCCTTTATACTGACTTTCACCTGATCGCTTCCATACTTTCTCCGGCGCGGTTTCCGTTTACCCGTCTCTGCCTATTTATACGCTCATCACCGCTCGTTGCGGCAGGGCGGCGATGGCAGAAAAAAAATGACAAAGAGGGGTGTCTCTCTCCCGCAGCAGGATACCCGAAACGGTCCTTTAACGCAACCGCTATGCCCGAACCGTTCAAGCCTGAACGAGTTTTTCATGCTGCTCCTGGCACTTCCGGCATCGGATTGAATAGGGCATCACCTCGAGCCGGGCGGGGCGGATCCATTGGCCGCAGTCCGTGCAGACACCGTATTCCCCCCGCTCTATCCGGATAAGCGCCGCTTCAATATCTTCAAGCTCCCGGGCCTTGAGCTCCACCAGCGAGAGGAGATTGCTCTCAAACAGTTCCTCCAGGGCCCGGTCGCCGCTTTCGCGTATCACCTCCAACACCGAGCGGTGCCTTTCCCCGGCTTCATGCTCGAGCTGGTGCATGACCTGGCTCCAAAGGTCTTTTTTCCGCTCTATCAAACCCTGCCGAACGGCCTCAATCTCTTGGGCCGTCATCTGCCTGCGGTTTTTTTTATTCTCCGGCATGACTGACACCTCCTTACTGACAAGAAACAAGGCTTACTCAACCTTGCAGGATAATTTCAGGCGATTATTCTGTTTTATAAGCCATAGGCAACACCCCCGTCATCTATTCGGGGGAGGGGCAGATTGAAACAGCCTTCCCCACGGGGCGTACCCAACCCCCCGGCTGGTTTAAAAAATAAGACACGACCGGCCGGTGGGCAACACCTGATCCGGACCCGACGGCGGAAGCAGGCGGCGTCACGTAGAGCGACGAGAGCTTAGTGGCGACCTGTGAGCTTAGTCCGCCATGGAGATTGAAAATCTGTCTATAGGCATGGCGTAAAGATGAATAATCCCGACACAACGAGAGAAGCGGAAGGAGTTTGTCATGGGTGCAAAGAAGATTCTGATGCTTGTGGGTGATTACGTCGAGGACTACGAGGCAATGGTTCCCTTTCAGGCCCTGACGATGGTGGGCCACCATGTTCACGCGGTCTGCCCGGACAAAAAAAGCGGCGAGCAGGTTCGCACCGCTGTTCATGACTTTGAAGGGGACCAGACCTACAGCGAAAAGCCCGGCCACAATTTTTCACTGAATGCCACTTTCGCGGAAATCCAAGCCGAGGACTATGACGCGCTTGTCATTCCAGGCGGCCGGGCGCCGGAATACATTCGTTTAAACGAATCCGTGCTGAAAACGGTCCAGCACTTTGCCAATGCGCAAAAACCCATCGCCGCTATCTGCCACGGCGCCCAGGTGCTGGCCGCAGCCGGGGTTTTAAAAGGCAAAACCTGCTCGGCCTACCCGGCCGTCGGCCCTGACGTGGAAATCGCGGGCGGCAAATATGCCGACATTGCCGTGGACCAGGCCCATGTGGACGGCAATCTCGTCACGGCGCCGGCATGGCCGGCCCATCCGGTCTGGCTCGCGCAATTCCTGCAGGTTTTGGGAACCCGCATCGAACCTTAAAAAACAAGCCCTCATCACAAGGGGGGCCGGCCGGCATGCGGCCGCCGGACGGCCCCCCGGCATCTCTTCCGCCATCGCCTTCCCCGCTTTTCATTTTGACTTTTCCGGTCATTTTCATATATTCTTGCCCGGTTATAAAAACAAAAAAGGATTGGTTTATGAAATTTTTCCTGTGCGTGGTGGGCATGGTCCTGATCATCGAGGGGCTGCCTTATTTCGGTTTTCCAGACAAAATGAAGACCATGATGGAAAAGCTTCGGGAAATTCCGGACGGCTCCCTGCGGGTGTTCGGATTTGCATTGATGCTGCTGGGGCTCTTTCTGGTTTATATCGGAAAAGCTTAGGGTAAATGTATTCTCTTTCTGACTACGATTATGAACTTCCGGAAACGCTGATCGCCCAAAAGCCGGCCGAAAAACGCGACCACTCCCGCCTGCTGCATTTGAACCGGGCAAGCGGCGGCCTTTCGCATCATCGTTTCTCAGATATTGCGGAACTTCTGTCCCCCACCGACCTGCTGGTGGTAAACGATACCGCCGTGATCCCGGCCCGGCTTTTCGGGAAAAAGGCCAGCGGCGGGAAAGTCGAGCTGTTAATCCTCAATTACCCTCAGGAACCGGAGGCTGCAGAAGACCGTATCTGCTGCGACTGCCTGATCCGTGCCTCGAAAGCGCCCGCCCCGGGAACCCGGCTTGATTTCGGCCCGGAACTGTCGGCTTCTGTCAAAGACTTCCGCAACGGGCGCTTCACGGTTGAATTCCGTGCCCAGGCAGCCTTTGAAAAAATCCTGGAACGCCGGGGCGAAGTCCCGCTGCCCCCCTATATCCGCCGGCCTTCGGAACATGCCGGGGAACCGATGGAACGCCCGGACGACCGAAAGAGCTACCAGACCGTTTATGCGGCCCGGAAAGGGGCGGTGGCAGCCCCCACGGCCGGACTTCACTTCACCCGGGCCCTTCTTGAACGGTTGCGCCAAAAGGGCGTGGAACTTGCCGCCCTTACCCTGCATGTGAGCTACGGCACCTTCATGCCCATCCGGGTCAACGACATCCGGGAGCACCGGATGCACGCAGAAACCTACAGCATCCCGGCGGAAACGGCCGAAGCCGTCAACCGGGCCAAGAGCCAGGGGCGGCGGATAGTGGCTGTGGGCACCACTTCGGTGCGGACCCTGGAATACGCCGCGGATGAAGACGGCTGCATCCGGGCGCACAGCGGCAACTGCGACCTTTTCATATACCCGGGCTACCGTTTCAAAACAGTTGACGCCATGATCACCAATTTTCATCTACCCCGCTCCACCCTGATGATGCTGGTTTCCGCTTTTGCGGGAAAGGAGACCATCTTTGCCGCCTACCGGGCGGCCGTGCGGAACCGGTACCGGTTTTTCAGCTACGGGGATGCCATGTTGATCGACGAGCGGGACTTTCCCTCCACCTTTGACCCTTCAGCAGGCCTTCATGTTTGATTTTAAGCTTAAAGCCCGGTCCAGCCGGAACCGTGCCCGGGCCGGCCTGATCACCACCGGCCACGGCGCCATCGAAACGCCCGTGTTCATGCCGGTGGGGACCCTTGGGAGCGTCAAAGCCCTGTCCCCGGAGGATCTTATCGACTGCGGGGCCCAAATTATTCTTGGCAATACCTATCACCTGTATCTTCGGCCCGGCTGCGAGGTAATTGATCGGTTTTCCGGGCTTCACCGATTCATGAACTGGCAGCGGCCCATCCTGACAGACAGCGGCGGCTTTCAGATTTTTTCATTGGCCAAAATCTCGCGGATCACGGAGGCGGGCTTTTCCTTCCAATCCCACATTGACGGCTCGGCGCACCTGATCACACCGGAAGATGCGGTTTCCATCCAGAACCGCATCGGGGCGGATATTGTCATGTGCCTGGACCAATGCATTGCGCACCCGGCCACGCCGGCTCAGGCCAGGGACGCCCTGGAGCTGACCACCCGGTGGGCCGCGCGGTGCCGGGATGCCTGGCTGGCATCAGGTGCGAAAAACGCCCTTTTCGGCATCATCCAGGGGGGCATGCACCCGGATCTGCGGCGCCGCTCCGCAAGCGAGCTCCTGGATCTGGATTTTCCCGGCTATGCCGTGGGCGGCTTGAGCGTTGGCGAACCCAAGCCGGTGATGATGGAAACGGCGGAGATCACCCTGCCGCTGATACCGGAGGACAAACCCCGCTACGTCATGGGCGTGGGAACCCCGGCCGACCTGGTTCGGCTGGTCGGCATGGGAGGGGACATGTTCGACTGCGTCATGCCCACCCGCAATGCCCGAAACGGTCAGTTGTTCACCGTTTCCGGAACCCTTAACATCAACAATGCCCGGTTCAGGACCGATACCGCCCCGATAGACCCCGACTGCGCCTGTTATACCTGCCGCAACTACTCCCGGGCCTACCTCCACCACCTCTACCGCTCCCGGGAAATCCTTGTTCACCGGCTCACCACCATTCACAATCTCTTTTACTATTTGAGCCTGATGCGTGACATGCGGGCGGCTATTGTCGAGAACCGATTCGCGCAATTTGCCGAATCCTTTTTTCAGGGGCAGCCGGCATAGTTTCGCGCATATGACCACAATTAAAAATAATTGCAATCTTCCCGGATTTCGTCATAGCATACCGGGATAAAGCTTATTATATTGTTTACGCAAAGAGAAAAAAACGAAATTCACCGATTCTATCAGGAGGCTGCCATGAAAGAACAGGTCCAGCAAGTAATAGAGAAAATCCGCCCTTCGCTTCAGGCTGACGGAGGGGACGTCGAACTCGTGGATGTTGCAGACGGCATCGTCAAGGTTCGCCTGCAGGGCGCCTGCGCCGGATGCCCCATGTCCCAGATGACCCTGAAAAACGGCATCGAGCGGGTCCTCAAGCAGGAGATACCGGAAGTCAAAGCCGTCGAGCAAGCATAACCCCTAGCCAGCGGAGAGCCTGATGACAATTGCCCAGCATATGGCGACGTTTCTTGAAAAGTCCTCCTGGATTCGCAAAATGTTCGAAGAGGGCGCCCGGCTAAAGCAAATCCACGGCAATGACAAGGTTTTTGATTTCAGCCTGGGAAACCCCTATATGCAGCCGCCGAAACGCTTTAAGGAGCGGTTGCAGGAACTGGCCGCGGAGGAACAAATCGGCGCGCATGCCTACATGCCCAATCCCGGTTATCCGGGCGTGCGCCAATCCGTGGCGGCCTACCTCAGCCGGGAGCATGAAACCGCGATCACGGAAAACGAAATCCTGATGACCTGCGGCGCTGCCGGGGGCCTGAACGTGATTTTGAAAGCCATACTCGACCCCGGCGACGAGGTGATCACCCCGGCCCCCTATTTTGTCGAATATGGCTTTTATGCCGACAATCACGGGGGCACATTAAAGACCGTGCCGACGCGGGAGGATTTTTCCCTGGACCTGGAGGCCATTGAATCCGCGGTGACGGAAAAAACCAAGGCGGTGCTCATCAATTCGCCCAACAATCCCACCGGCCAGGTCTATTCCGCTGAGAGCTTAAACGCCCTGGGCGAGCTGCTTTCCAGGAAGAGCCGCGAAATCGGCCGCACCATCTACCTGCTGTCGGATGAGCCCTACCGCAAAATCGTATACGACGGCGTGCGGGTGCCAAGCATATTCTCCGTTTACCCGGACAGCCTGATCGCCACCTCCTATTCCAAGGACCTCTCGATTCCGGGCGAACGCATCGGGTTTGCGGCCATCAATCCCGCGGCCGACGGCAAAGCCGAACTGGCAAGCGCAATGGCGCTGGCCAACCGGATACTGGGCTTTGTCAATGCCCCGGCGTTTATGCAGCGCGTGGTGGAGGGGCTTCAGGACGTGAGTGTGGATATTTCCCATTATGCCAGGAAACGGGAGCTCCTCTGCAACGGACTGGCCGCGTGCGGTTATGATTTCGTCAAGCCGCCGGGTACCTTTTATCTCTTCCTGCGCTCACCCATAGCCGATGATGTCCGGTTCGTCCAGGCCCTTCAGGAGGAGCTGATCCTGGCGGTTCCGGGCAGCGGCTTCGGCGGTCCGGGCCACATCCGACTGGCCTTCTGCGTGGATGACCAAACCATCACCGGGGCCATGCCGGGATTTGAAAAGGCAATCAAAAACTACCAGTAGAAGACAGGCAACAAACAAAAATGGAGGTCGTTATGGATACACGCAAGCCCGTATTTGCCGGCAGCTGGTATCCGGCCGGGAAATCCGAATGTGAAGCACAGATTCAGGAATTTCTGAACGACTCCCGCTTCCGGGTGCCTCCGGATTCCGAGTATCTTGCCGGCATCGTGCCCCACGCGGGCTGGGTTTTCTCCGGCGGCCTGGCCTGCAATGTCATAGCCGCGCTATCGCCGGGAAAAAACCCGGAAAAAGACACAAACAAGCCGGATACGGTGGTGATCTTCGGCATGCACCTGCCGCCGCACACCACCGGCTATATCATGGCCGAAGGGACCTGGGAGACCCCGCTGGGCGAGCTGGTTATCGATGAGACGATGGGGGCACAGGTATCCCGGCAATTCGGCCTGACGCCTGAAACACCGACCCGCTTTACACCGGATAACACCATCGAACTCCAGCTTCCCTTCATTAAACACTTCTTCCCCGAGGCCCGGCTTCTGCCCATCGGCCCGCCGGCAGAGACCCGGGCCGTGGAGATCGGCCGAAGCGTCGCGGAAATCGCCCGAAAATCCGGCAAAACCATCAAAATCATCGGCTCCACCGACCTGACCCACTATGGCCCCAACTTCGGATTCACCCCGGCGGGCAAAGGGCGGCAGGCTTATGAGTGGGTAAAGGATCAAAACGATCGCCAGGTGATTGATGCCATGCTGGCCATGGAGCCGGAAAATGTAATCCGGGAGGGACTGACCCACCAGAATGCCTGCTGCCCCGGAGCCGCCGCCGCCGCCATCGCCGCTGCCCGGGCGATGGGAGCGCAGAACGCAAAACTGGTGGGCTACAGCTCCAGTTTCGAGCACAGCCCCGGGGACACCTTCGTCGGGTACGGCGGAATCGTTTTTCATTAAAGACCCGGACAACAGGGGGCTGCTGAGTGCCGCCGGCCAAAAGCAGCCGGGCGGACGGACAGCCCCCTTTCTTTACTTTAACATTGAGCCTTGAGCATTTAAGCGATGAATGACAAAAACAGCGCGGAGTGGGAAAAAAGGATCATTTCCCCGCAAAAAGCCATGAAGGTTCTCGAGCCCGGCATGTGCCTTTTCCTGGGCACCGGCGCGGCTGAACCCCGGGGGCTCATCAGGGAGTTGATGAACTCCGAGGCCAGCAACCTCCAGGACCTGGAACTGTTTCAGCTCCTTAGCTTCGGGGATGCCATCTCCATTCAGAAACTGCAGACCCAGAAATTCCGCCTGAAAACCTTTTTCTCCGGATGGGTGGCCAAGGAAGCCATTACCGCCGGGCAGGTGGACCTGATCCCCAGCCGCTTTTCCCGGCTCACGCAACTCATCGACTCCCGCCGTATCCCTTTTGACGCGGCGTTTATCCAGATCACACCGCCCAATCGGCTCGGCTATTGCAGCCTGGGCATATCGGTGGATGTGGCCCGACAGGTGATGAACCAGACAGAGATAATTATCGGGGAAATCAACCCGGAGATGCCGACGACCCTTGGCAACACCTTTGTTTCCATTGATGAGTTTGACTACCTGGTAAAAGCGACGGAGAAACCGATTCTTTTTGAACGGTGGCCGGTAGCGGATGTTTTTGACCAGGTGGCCGCCCACGTGGCCTCGGCCATTGAGGATGGCAGCTGCATCGCCTTTTCCATCGGTCCCCTGTACGAACCCCTGGCCCGACACCTTACGGGCAAAAAAGATCTCGGGGTCCACACCCCGGTTTTTACCGATGCCTTGATGGACCTGGTAAAAAGCGGGGCTGTCTCCAATCGTTACAAGGAATACTTCCCGGACAAATCCGTGACCTCGTATGCACTGGGCACCCCGGAGCTGATGTGTTGGCTGGATCATAATCCCCTTGTCGAATTCCAGGGGATCGACAAGGTCTTCAATCCCCTGTGCATCGGCCGAAACCCGCGCTTTGTCGCCATTGCCAATATCCGGAAGGTGGATTTGACCGGGCGGATCGCCCTGCATGTGGGAAAAGGCAATATCACCACGGACCCCTCCGAGGTAATGGATTTTGTCAACGGGGCGGAAATCTCGCGCGGCGGGTATACCCTGTTCGCTCTTCCCAGCCGGAGCCTGAAGGGGGAGGCCAACATCCTATCCTCCATTGAAGAGTTTCCCAACCAATTGAATGTCCGGGAATCCGTGGATCTGGTCGCCACCGAGTACGGTGTGGCTTACTTAAACGGCCGGACCCTGCGCGAGCGCGCCCTGGCCCTGATCGAGGTCGCTCATCCCGACGACCGCAAGGGCCTGATCGAGGAAGCCAAGGCCCAGAAAATCATTTACGGCGACCAGATATTTATGGTCGAGAGCGCCCACCTTTACCCCACCGACATATACACCCGCCAGGTGTTTAAAAACGGGGTGGAAGTCCGGTTTCGCCCCATCCGGCCATCGGATGAAGAGGAAATGCGGCGGCTCTTCTACCGGTTTTCCGACGAATCGGTATATTACCGGTATTTCACCCCCCTCAAAACCATGCCCCATTCCAGAATGCAGGAATATGTGAATGTGGACTACAGCAAAGTCATGTCCATCGTGGGCCTGGTCGGTGATCTCGGCAAGGGCCACATCATCGCAGAGGCCAGATATGTCAAGGACCCCCAGCGGCCCTACGCGGACGTGGCCTTCATCGTTGACGAGGAGTATCAGAACCTGGGCATCGCCACTTACTTGTACCGGTTTTTAATGCGCATTGCCAAGCAGCGCGGACTTCAAGGCTTTACCGCCGATGTCCTGCCCGCCAACAAGGAAATGATGCGCGTGTTTGAAAAAGGCGACGCGGAGGTCAAGACCACATTTGAAAGCGGGGTTTACCGGCTGACGATTCCCTTTAACACCTGAACGCACCGGCCGCACCGGCAATTGCCAGAGGCAAAGATCAGTAACGCCCGGCCAGTTCCTCATAATAAGCGGCTTCGGCGCTTTTCCCGCGCTTGATGCAGCCGGCGGCATATATCCGGCACTTCTCTCGTAACACCGCCGCTGCCGACCGGTATTGCCCGGCAGTGAGCCTGTTTTCAGCCAGGAGCTTTTCAATGGCCGCTATCCGGTACCGGTCCAGGCCGGCCTGCCGGGACAGCTGATCCGCATGCCCCCCCTGTTTGACAATCAAAGGCGTGTCGATCAGGTAAACGGGATGCCGGCAGCTCACCCGCAGCCACAAGTCATAGTCCTCGCACGCCGGCAGGGCTTCGTCGAACCCCCCCACTTCATCCAGAAGCTCCTTTCGCAGCATCACCGCAGACGGGCTGACCAGGCAGAGCGCGAGCGACGGCATAAAAATGTCGCCCTGCGGTTTTTCGTGCCGCCTGCGGGGATTCACCCGCCGCCCGTTACGGAGCCAGTACTCCTGGGTCTGGCAGATCAAGGCCTCGGGGCGGGAGTGGAAAAAAGCGGCCTGGGCTGAGAGTTTCCGCGGGAGCCAGTAGTCATCCGAATCCAGAAATGCGATCAGGGGCCCATTTGCGGCGGCAATCCCCCGGTTGCGGGCCGCGGCAACCCCCTTGTTTTCCTGTCGGATATGGATGATATTGGTGCTGTATGCCGCCAGCAGTTCCTCCGTTCCATCCGTTGAACCGTCATCGACCACGATAATCTCAACCGCCGGATAATCCTGGGCCATCACGGAATCAATGGCCGCGCAAACGGCCCATGCCCGGTTATAGGTGGGGATAACAACACTGACAAGGGGCTTTTCCGTCATTTCCACAAGCTCTTTTCCCTTTGCGCCCGGCATCACACCATTGGCTACTTCCGGCAGATATGATTAGCGCGCCTTTTGTTTTGGTGAGAGCAGTGCCCTCCTGACAATCAACAAATCAATGAGGTGCTTATGGAAGACACTTATACCACCCCCCTACACTAAAAAGCGTTCAATTTCAACTTGAGGCCTTGCGGACCGTCGCCCGCACCAGCAGGCGTGGACCGATTGCGCAGCGCCTGTGGCCGGCGGCCGCGGATTTTCGAAAAAACCATCCCGCTTACCAGGACCAGATGGCAATAGCGCCTTTGCCTCTTCCGTGCCGATGAAACCAGACTGCATATATCCGGCACCGGCCCGCTCCCCGGATCCAGACCCTACTTAGTGCCTGAACGAAAACCGTCTTTTTCGCCAATATCTGTGTCAGGCTCAAATTTTAATCCTCAGAATACTTCGTGTATGCCTGCGGTTAAAATTTTCGCCTTCCTTGATCTTGACAAAAAATCCTGGTTTTCGTTCGGGCACTACTTATTGACCCAAAAAGGGATACGCATACGGCCGAAAAATTCCGAATGGCTGACAACCCGGTCTGGGCAGACGACATCCGGAGCATGCGGACGCACAAACCCCAAACTCCGGGAGAGGCGAATGTGGTCTAAGCGGATGAGACGCTTGGGAAATTCCGTTATCCCTGAAGGATTTGAAAAATTTCAAAAAAAATGACAAGCACAAGAATGATGCCGCTTATCAGCATTGCATGCGAAAGCAGGCGGCCAATCATATTGCTCGGATCCGCTTTTTTCGAAAAAACTTCGAAAAAATTGAGGAATAGAAGCCTGGGCTCGTTCGCCAGCCGGAGTAGCCCAAGGATGATTATCAAGTTACTTAACTTGTTAAAAAGACTCATCCCGGAAAATTTTGTGATAAGCACAATGATAGCCAGTACCAAAAGAAAAAAGCAGGAATAACGCGCAATTTTTTCTTTCCTGGAAAATATGTTTTGCGTTTTGATCGCTTGTATCATATCGCTTGCCGATTTTTCCATATCTGCAGGTTTTTAAAATACGGCATTGTGCGCTTGAGCCTTGAACTCAGTTTCTGCGCACAATGCCGCCGCATTGATAGCCTGATTGACCCCTGAACAAAAACCAAGCTGATAAAAAAGTTGATTTTCATTCAGGGGGTGGTTAATGTCTCAAAACCAAAAATCAACGGCAGTGCGTATGCTTTCCATGGGTCTTG
>CAZNSO010000092.1:5568-12339 GCA_964575805.1 uncultured Desulfobacteraceae bacterium | reverse complement strand
GGCGGACCAAGCGCAGCGTGTCCGCCTTTTCTTCAAAGCGAAACGGATCTTCGCTTTTTCTTGTGGCGGACACGCTGCGCTTGGTCCGCCCTACGAGAGCGCCACTGTATAAAAGGATTTAACCCGTTTTCAGCCTTAAATTTTTCTCCTGAAAGAAACGGTTACCAATATTTGCAAAAACAAGCCAGGCAGGGCGGAGCAAGCTTAGTCCGCCATGGAGATTGAAAATATGTCTATAGAATGATGCAAACATGAATAAGGCAGAAGGCCTGACCGGCTGCATTGCCAGCAGGCAGGCGGACAAGAGCCCAAAACCCGGCAAATCCGGTACGAGCTTAACATTCGTTTAACAATTGTCTTAGCATTGGGGAGGGCGACATGCAATTATATTCCCCGTGCGCTTTAACCGGACGTCTGTTTGAAACGCACGAAACCTTACGATCAAATATTTTTTGTTGGCGACAAAAAAACCTTGACCCAATATTTCTTTATATATTACAAAACTGACCAGTCGGTTTTATTTTTATATTTTTGAATAAAAAGGCCTTCCCGCAGCCTTAAAGGTTTTTGAAATGGTGAAAAAATCAGAAAAATCTAAACAAAAAAAGCAGTTGATAATCGAAACCGCTGCGTCTGAATTTGCCAGAAAAGGCTTTTACGGCACGGTCATGGGGGATATTGCAAAACTGGCGGGTATCGGCAAGGGAACAATTTACGAATACTTCTCCAGCAAGGAGGACCTGTTCTTTTCGGTTTTTGAGTGGATGAACGAAGAGATGAAGGCGGCCGCCCGGGTGAGCATCGAAGCCTTGGGAGAAACCGCTGCCGGGCGGCTGCGGATATTCAACCGGGTTTTCGTGGAGGCGTTCAACGAGTTAAAGGACATGTACACCCTTACCCTGGAGTTCTGGTCCGCGGCCGCGGCCTCGCCCATGCGGGAGCGGTTTCAGGCGGCGTTTCGCCGGATTTATGCCGAATTCCGGGAGATGGTGGCCGCCATCATCGAGGAGGGCATCAAAAGCGGGGAGTTCCGAAGCGATGCCGATTCGCGGAAACTGGCGGCGGCGCTGGTGGGCACCTGCGATGCCCTGGGGCTTCAGGCCTGGTTTGAAGTGGATTTTGACCTGGCGGGCGTGTCCCGGGAATTTCTGGAAACCGTCATCAGAGGACTTCAAAAATGAAACGAACCTGCATCATCGCCGTCCTGCTGCTGGCCTGCACTGCTGTGGCCAGCGGGCAGGGAAAGACTCCTGAGAATCAGAACCCCGAACAATTGAAACCGGATCCCCAGGCGCTGGTGGCAGGGGCCGTGAACTATTTGCGGGGCGAGACCTCGCAGGCGGAACTGAAGATGACCATTCACCGGCCGGACTGGGAGCGGCGCATGACCATCAAGGCCTGGACCCGGGGGCGGGAAGACAGCATTTTCTGGATCACGGCGCCGCCCAAGGACCGGGGCAACGGAACCCTGAAGAAGGGTGACGAGATGTGGATGTTCAACCCGAAAATCAACCGCGTGATCAAGCTTCCGCCTTCCATGATGTCCCAGGCCTGGCAGGGCTCGGACTTTTCGAACAACGACCTGGCCAAGTCGGACAATATCATTGACCAGTACACCCACGAAATCATCGGAACCGGAAGCCACGAGGGAAAAACCGTCTACCGGGTCCGTTCTCTCCCAAAACCCGGGGCACCTGTCATCTGGGGCATGCAGGAACTTGAAATCCGGGAGGACCACCTGCTTCTCCGCCAGGCCTTTTTTGACGAGGACAGGGAACTGGTCAAGGCGGTGTCCATGGAAAAAATCGAATCCCTGGGCGGCAGGCCCTACCCGGTGAAATGGCGGATGGCCAAGGCGGATGAAAAAGACGCGTATACGCTGCTGGATTACCGGAGCCTGGAATTCGGGGTGACGCTGCCGGAGCGGATGTTCAGCATAGCCAGTCTCAAGAATCCGAGGTTGTAGGGTTTTTAAGGAAAATGGCAACTTCGCAAATGATAACCATGGACATGAAAATGGCCTGGCGCAACGTCTGGCGCAACCCCCGGCGGACCTGGCTGACCATCAGCGCCATCGGCTTTGCCTGCACTATCCTGATTTTCATGCTCTCCTTTCAGTTCGGCTCCTACGGCACCATGATCAATGCCTCGGTCCAGATCAACACCGGGCATCTGCAGATACAGGCGGAAAACTACTTTGAAGACCGCGCCATGCGCCGGGTGGTGCCTGAGCCGCATCCGGTAATAGAAGCGGTCGGCGGCATTGAATCGGTTGCGGCAGTGACCGCCCGGGCCAATGCCTTCTCCCTGATATCATCCGGCAGCCGGACCCACGGGGCCATGGTGATCGGCATTGACCCGGAAAACGAGGCGCGGGTGTCCACACTGGACAGCCTGGTCCGGGAAGGCGAATTCCTCGGCAAGGCGGCCTCCGGGGAAAACCGGTCCGGGGAAAACCGGCCTGAAGAAAGCCGGGCGCTCATCGGCCGGCTCATGGCCGAAAACCTCCAGGCGGGATTGGGGGATGAATTGGTGCTGCTGGGCCAGGGAAGGGACGGGTCGGTGGCGGCCACCATTCTCAAGGTGGGCGGTATTTATGAATCCGGTATGGATGAATTCGACCGGCGCACCCTGCACATGCCGCTGGACACCTTCCAGGAGGTCTATTCCATGCGCGGGGCCGTCCATGAAATCGTGGTCCGGGCAAGCAGCCTGGACCGGGTTCCGGAGGTTAAAAAAGCCGCGTCCGCGCAGTTGGAGCAAATACCGGGGGGCGGCGGGCTCACGGTGCTGGACTGGGACCAGCTGATGCCGGGGCTGACCCAGGCCATCAAAATCGACCTCACCATCGGCATCATTTTCTGGTTTCTCCTGGTGCTGGTGGTGGCCTTCAGCATATTGAACACCTTTTTAATGGCCGTTCTGGAGCGAACGCGCGAATTCGGGGTGATGATGGCCATCGGCACCGGCCCGGGACGGCTGGTCAAGCTCATGCTCTATGAATCGGCCGCCATGACGGCTGTGGGGATCGGGCTGGGGATTATTGCGGGCTGCATTTTAACGGCCATATTCCAGGTATACGGCATCGACTTTTCCGGGGCCTCGGAGATCCTCAGCCAATACGGCATATCCGGGCGCATTCATCCCCGGCTCTCCCTTTTCACCGCCTTTGCCGGGCCGCTCCTGGTCTTTGGGATCACCTTTGCGGTATCTCTTTATCCGGCCCTGAAGATAAAAAAACTCAAACCCGTCGAGGCCATGGCGCATGTGTGAGAATGCATTGCAGGTTTCCGAGAGAACCGCGAAATTCATTTCAAGGGGATCAATGGCATGGACCTGACCATTGCGTGGCGAAACCTCTGGCGAAATCCGCGCCGCACCGTCATCATCATGATTGCCGTGATCATCGGCATATGGAGCATGATCTTTCTCACCGCGTTCATGCGCGGCATGGTGGTGGACATGATCGAAAACGGGATCGCTGAGCTGACCGGGGATGTCAAGATTTATGCCCGGGGCTACAGGAGCGATCCGGCGCTTGAAAACCGGATTGAAAACCCCGCCCCCCTCGTATCCAGGGTCCGGGATCACCTGCCGGCGGGGGCAAAGTTGGCTGCGCGGGTAAGGGTCAATGCCATTGCCCAGAACGCCAGGCATGCGGCCGGGGTCACGCTCGCCGGAATCGATCCGGAGATGGAGGCCGGCGTATCGTTTATCGGAGACGGCGTATCTTCCGGGAAAATGCTGTCGCCGGGGGATTCGGAAGCCAGCGGGGATGGCATCCTGGTGGGGCGGGCGCTTCTTGAAAAGTTTGAGACCGAAATCGGCAACAAGCTTATCTTAATGACGGAAAACGCGGGCAATGAAATTGTCTCCCGGGCCTTCCGTATTCGCGGCGTGTATCAGGCAAAGCTGGAATCCACCGAAAAACGCTTCGTTTTTATCACCCGGGGGGCCGCCCGGGAAATGCTGGGCATCGGGGAGGGCGTATCGGAGATCTCGATCATGCTGGAGAACCACGAACAGGCCGGAACGGTTGCAAAAGAGCTCGCTGCCGCCATCGATCGGGAAGGGATAGCGGTGACGCCCTGGCAGGAGCTGCTGCCCATGCTGAAGGCCTACATCGGGATCTTCGACGGGTTTATCATCCTTTGGTACCTGGTGGTTTTCGTGGCCATGGCCTTTGGGATCATCAATACAACACTCATGGCGGTTTTTGAGCGCATGCGGGAGTTCGGGCTGCTCAAAGCCCTTGGCATGAGGCCCTGGCGGATTCTGCGCTCGGTTCTCATCGAATCCGGGTTTATCCTGGTCATTGGAGCGGTGCTGGGAAACGTGCTTGCCCTTTCCCTGGTTTACGCCATCGGCCGCTTCGGCCTGGATCTTACCGCTTTTGCCACGGGGTTTGCGTATGCCGGCATGTCCGCTGTTATTTACCCGAAAATCTTTTTGACTGACGTGATTTTCGCCAACACGGTGGTAATCTTTCTGGGGCTTCTGGTTTCCGCTTACCCGGCTGCCAGGGCGGCCCGGATCCTGCCCGTTGAAGCCATGCGCCACACGTGACGGGCGGCCCTTGCGGCGACCCGGGGAAGGGCTTAAAAAATGCAGCCGGGCAATTCAACAAACGGAACAGCAGCAGGAGGGTACAATAAATGCCCATAGTTGAGGTACAGGGGGTGGATAAAACCTACCGGCAGGGGCAGGTGGCGGTCCACGCCCTGAAAAAAATCGATCTGGCCGTGGCAAAGGGCGCTTTTGCCGCCCTTGCCGGCCCGTCCGGATCGGGCAAAACCACGCTTTTAAACATCATCGGCGGACTCGATGCGCCGGATAGCGGCCATGTCCGGGTAAACGGCCACGATTTCCGGCAGATGAGCCAGACGGAAATGGCCGAACTGCGGCTGCGCCGGATCGGATTTGTTTTCCAGGCCTACAATCTCCTGCCGGTGCTCTCCGCGGTGGAGAACGTGGAATACGTCATGCAGCTCCAGGGCGTGCCCAAAACCGAGCGGCGGGAGCGGGCCATGGCGATCCTGGACGAGGTGGGGCTTTCCGGCAAATACCACAACCGCCCGGCTGAGCTCTCCGGCGGCCAGCAGCAGCGGGTGGCCGTGGCCCGGGCCATTGTCTCGGACCCGGCCATTGTGCTGGCTGATGAGCCCACGGCGAACCTGGATTCCAAAACCGGCGAAGGCCTGATTCAGATCATGCGCCGGATGAATGCGGAGAAAGGGGTCACCTTTGTCTTTTCCACGCACGATAAAATGGTGATGAGCTATGCCAATCTGCTTATTCATATCCACGACGGCGGTATCGCCAATACGGCGCCTCAGGGATCATAAGAAAGTGCCAGGGCGCGGCATGCGCACCGTTTTGGTGATTGCCCTCTGCCTTTCCGCACTTGTGCTGCTGCTTCCGGCCGATGCCCCTGGAAAAGAGGACGGAATGGATGTGGCAGAAGCCCTTGACTGGGGCGGTCACTTGCGGCTGAGCGGCTCGATCAGCGATCCGAAAGCCGGCTCCCGGCTGGATATCCCGGGCGGGGAGCGGCTTCACGACGCGGCCTTCGAGTTTCGCTCCAAGCACAGGCTGGGCTGGGGGGCCGCCTGGCAGCTGGATCTTCATTACGAGATGAGCGGGCTGGCCGGGGAGACACGGCAGGCGAATGCCGCGTTTTTAGAACAGTTTCCCATGGCGGCGGAGTTCTTTCAGCCGGGCGGCGCATCCGACGAGCGAAGGCTCATGGATCTCACCCATGTCATTTCCAGGGACCCGGACTACCGGGTGGTCCACCGGATCGACCGGCTGGCGGCATCCCTGCGAAGGGAGTGGGGATCGATCCGCATCGGCCGCCAGGCGTTAACCTGGGGCAACGGGTTTCTGTTCCACCCCATGGATCTCTTCAATCCCTTTTCCCCCACGGATGTGGCGCGCGACTACAAGATCGGGGACGATATGGTTTCTTTTCAGGCCCATACCGGTGCGGCCGGGGAAATACAGCTTCTCTATGTCCCCCGCCGGAATCCGGCCAACGGGGATGTAGAATGGGCGGCTTCCTCGGCCGCAGGAAAATTCCACACTTACCTGGGCAGCCTGGAAATGGATATCCTGGCCGGGGCCCATTACGATGATGCGGTTTTCGGGCTCGGGTTCACCGGCTATGCCGGTGCCGCAGCATGGCGGCTGGATGCCACCTATACCGCAATGGACGACTCGCGCGGAAAAAGCGGCTATGGCAGCATCTGCGCCAACATGGATTATTCCTGGAACTGGTGGGGCAAAAACATGTACGGCTGGATCGAAGCCTATTACACCGGCCTGGGTACCAGTGACTACGAAAGCCTGTTCACGGACCCGGACAATCGGCAGATATTCGAGCGCCTGGCGCGGGGCGAGCGCTTCACCCTGGGGCGCGCCTATTTTGACGCCAACCTTCGGGTGGAGCTGCATCCCCTTCTAAACTGCGATATCACGCTTGTCACCAATCTCCGGGACCACTCGGGCGTGCTCCAGCCCCGCCTGGTCTGGGACCTGCGGCAGAACCTCCAGGTAACGGCCGGTGTCAACTGCTATTACGGGGGCTCGGACACGGAGTTCGGCGGCATTGAAATTCCCATGACGGCTTATGAAGAAGCCCCGGCAGACCAGATCTATTTGTGGGCCTACTTGTTTTTCTAAGCCATCCAATGTTTGATGGCTTCGTAAAGAAGTCCAATATCTGCGTTGTGCTGCATCCCTCAAAATTCCACGGTCACCTGTGTACGCTGC
>CAZNSO010000092.1:2480-5468 GCA_964575805.1 uncultured Desulfobacteraceae bacterium | reverse complement strand
CCTAATTCCGGGGACATGATACTCAATTCCGTGCCTTCCCATGGAATCAGGCTGGCCGGATGCCTTTTATTCCACCACCCATACCGTGCAGTTCTGGGCGTGGGTGACGATTTTGCTCGAAATGCTGCCAAAGAGAAATTCTTCGCTGCGGGAGAGGCCCTGGCGGCCGACCACAATGGTGCTGTAGGCGGTTTCATCGCGTTCGGTCAGGATGCATTCGGCCATGGAGGGGCAGTAGCGGAGTGTGGAGCGGGTGTCCACGTCCGTTTCGGCAAAGCCGTGGTCGATCAATACCTGCCGGTACTGCTTCAGCAGTTTGTCAATCCGCTGGCGGTAGTTGATCAGCCACTTCTCCTTCTCCTCAGAGGTTGGGAAGTAGTCTTCTTCAGGCTCTGGAACCACGTGCAGAATAAGAACCTTGAAGCCGGGCAGGCCGCCCAGCAGTTCTCCCACATAGGCGACCGCCCGCTGGGCGTTGTCGGATTCATCCACCGCGATCAGGATGTTTTTATTAAATAGCTTTTTGTCTTTTGTCATTTCCAGCGCTCCCGGGTTAATGAGTGCTTTTGGCCTCGTCCAGGTCGGCTAAGAGTTGGTCCGTGTGTTCATAATACCAGTGGGCGGCTCCTGAAAAATGCATCAGGACCCGGTTGAGAGGTTCGGAGATATAGGGGTAGATCTTTTTCAGGTTGACCACCCGGTTTCTAAAAACAATATTGAGATCGGCTTCGCACAGGGTGTCCAGAATGGGATCGCCCCGTTTTTTCAGTTCAGGCAGCAGGACATCGCCCTTGCCGGCCAGAAAGGCGAGGATGTTGCCCAGCCCGAAAAGATCATAGCCGTAAATGTTTTCCCTGTGCCGATAGTTGAAATCAAAATCGATCCAGCGGTAGTCGCCGGTTTGCCGGTCAATGAGGATATGGTCCCGCCGGATGTCGCCATGGCGTTCGCCGTTTTCATGCAGGAAGCGGATGGCCCGCACACAGGCGATAAAATTGTCCAGTATGTCGGGAAAGTATTCATAATAATAGGTCTCATGGCCGCCCGGCAGGTTTTCCATGTGGCTGGCAATGGTCTTGCCCTGGATGAACTCCAGTACCCGAATGACATTTTCCTTCTCATCCTGAAAGGAATCCCCGTGCATGAAGTTTTTATGCCCGGCCACCAACTGGAGGATGCGGGCCTCCTTTTTGGGGCTGCGGAAGCACTCGAATGCAATCCCTCCGATGGTTGATGTAAACTGTTCGTAGAAGACGAATTTCATTATTTTGCGGCTGCCGTCTTCAAGATCAACGGCCCGTTTCACCCAGAATTTGACCTCGTCTTCCATGCCAAACCGACCTTCCCTGGTATTATGCCGGATCAGGTAGGGCCGTTGGTTCAAGATCACGATATCGTTGTAGTCCACATTAAAAAAATCGCTGATGTCGGTATGAATGCGAAAGCGTTCAGGTATCGCATAGTTGGGCAGCCATTGCCACACCATCTTTTTCAGGGCTTCCTGAGAAGGGGTTGAATTCATTAACAATCAGATCCATCCTGATTTGGGTTCAGGGAAAGGCGCACGTCTGCGACACGCTCTGATATATAAAAATATAAGGGTAGCATGTGGTGCGTCAAGGAGCGGGCCGGTGATATCAGTGCTGTGAAGGGATTTGAAAGACAGCGCCGTTTGGGCGGGCTTATCATGAAGCAAAAGGCATGCGTTACCCTGATACTTAAAACGTTACGTTTTACGCTGTAACGCCTCGCCGACCGGGCGATCGTATCGGGCGAGCCGCCTCTTTCGGTTGTTTTTCAGGGCCGGAACAGCCCCTGTGTGCCGTGCGGCGTATGTGTTTGAGTCAGGCCGGGTTTTATTCGTTTTGGCGTGGATCATGCATGTTAATCCAATAGAAACATGGGAATAAACAGTTTGAGCAAAACAAGGAGGGGCGTCATGAAAAAAATTCTTTTGCCGGTTGATGATTCGCTGCATTGCACGTATGCCTTACGGTATATCGTGCATATGGCCCCGATTCTGCAAGATGCGGCTTATTCGCTTTTCTATGTGCAGCCGATGGTATCGGAGTATTTGAGACAGGAGGCCAGAACCGACTCGACGGCCATGGACAAGCTCAGAGGGCTCAATGAAAGACATGAATCCATGGCAAGGGAACTTTTGGATCGCCGTAAAAAAGAACTGGTCGATCTAGGGGTCCCGGGAGAAAAAGTAGAGGTGGCGACCCATCCGCGGCACGAGGGTGTCGCCAGGGATATCCTGTGGCAGGCCGGAAAGCTGTCGGCCGATGGGCTGGTGATCGGCCGGCACATCTACTCCAGGCTGCAGGATACGTTTATTGGCAGCACGAGCAAAAATGTCATCGAGCACTGCACCGAAACCCCTGTATGGCTGATCAACAGCGAAGTGGAGAATAGGAGCATGCTTTTGGCCATAGACGGTTCCACTGATTCGGCCAGAGCTCTGGATTACGTGGTTGATGTGATCAGTGACAATCCGGACGTGGATCTGACGCTGTTTCACGTCCAGCCTTCGTTTAGAGACTGCTGTGAGGTAGACTTTGAAGCCATGCAGCTTTTGGATTCGGAAGATGAAACCTCCTATGTGAAAATCGTTGAAAAAGCCAACCGCCAGTGCATCGACAATTTCGTCGAATATGCCGGCCGCAAACTGAAAGAAAGAAACGTGCAAGAAGACAGGCTGAAGATGAAGAGTCAGCCTGCCAGTGGGAACATCGGCAAGGCCATCGTCGATGAGTTCAACACCGGCGATTATGGTACGGTGATTGTCGGCAAAAGGGGGTTTAACAAACGCTTTTTCATGGGAAGCGTCTCCAATTACCTGGTTTCTCACATGGAAACCGGCGCCCTCTGGATCATTCCATAGGACCTGAACCGAGTGATTTTCACGAAAAATTTGAAACGCTCAGTTTAGGTAAGCGGGTGTTCGGGGAGCACCCGTTCATGAAAGATTTGGCGACGCTGCAG
>CAZNSO010000092.1:0-2380 GCA_964575805.1 uncultured Desulfobacteraceae bacterium | reverse complement strand
AGGTAAGCGGGTGTTCGGGGAGCACCCGTTCATGAAAGATTTGGCGACGCTGCAGCTTTTCCGGAAACGCTGGCCAAGGGCAAAAAGCTGGCTCATCGGGCCGGGCGGTATCGATTTGAAAGATTTTATGCGAAGCGATCTGGAAATTCTTTTTTGTTTTGTGTGAAAATGGGTGACCCCGTTTTCACGGGAGCTGCTTTTTTTTTATGGTTATCGGAGCGTCCTCCTGACCTGCGTAAAAAACAATTATTTCCGCCGGCACATCACCCGGATTGATTCCATAATGCCACTTATTGACCACCTCGACGATGGAATCCCCGGCTTTTAGATGCAATGTCGCCCGGTCTTCTGTCACCACGGTCAGCTCCCCTTTCAACAGCACGCCCGCATTGATCACCGGATGGGCATGCATCGGCAGTTGGGTTTTCGGAGGAATCCGTATCCGCAGAATGGTGATCTCCGGCCGGGTTTCCGGGTAGTCGGGAAGCTCCGTCCCGTCCCAGCTTATACCGGTTTCCGCCAGAACCTCAACGCTGACGGCATTTTCTTCCTGCGCCCGGGCACTGATAGTAAACAAAAGAATCAAACATATCCCGCATGCAATTTTTTTCATTTTCTCTTCTCTCCATATGGTCGTCCCGGCGAGCAGCAAAAAAAAGACAAAACCCCCGGGCATACGGACGGCCCTGCTATCCGTATATCCGTAGTGCCCATCTGAAAACGAGACTTTTTTGTTGGAAGTAACACAAGCAAAACCGGCTGCCCCGGATCATTCTTCAGATATTTGACTTCTTTTGTCGAGGGAATTTTTTTAAACCGCTCAACCCGCTTAACTCGTGATTATCGTAAGTGCATTGAAATATGGCACAAACTGGATGGAACCATTGCGTTTTTGATTTTCGACAGCCACCGGCCCGAGGATTTTCGCTGCAAAGCACTTTTCCCATTTTCCAAACGCCAATTCGCAGTTATATTTAAAAGAGCGGAAGCCGGGTGTGCCGATAACCCGGCCGGGGTGGCTGCCGCCACCGGACAAACCGACCTTCACCCATTGCATCGCAACCATTCGTCTGAGACGATATCTATTAAAATGCGGGAGGAAGCCATGAATGACTTCACGGTAAGTGGTCTGGAACAAATGTTTGCCAGGCTCATGGATATGGGGGTGGTCTTTGGGATGAAATTGCTGGCCGCCATCGTGGTCTTTGTTCTGGGCCGGTGGGTGGCTATTTTATTGCGTAATTTCATTGAAAAATCCATGCGGCGAACCAACGTGGATGAAACCCTGATTTCGTTTACCGCCAACCTTTCCTACATCGCATTGTTCGCCTTTGTAATCATTGCGGCGCTTTCCCAGTTGGGCATTCAGACCACTTCCTTTATCGCCGTTCTGGGCGCCGCGGGCCTGGCCATCGGCCTGGCCCTCCAGGGCTCGCTTGCCAATTTCGCCGCCGGCGTGCTCATGCTTCTTTTCCGGCCATTCAAGGTAAACGATTATATCGAGGGCGGCGGAACGGCCGGCACGGTCAAGGAGATTGAGATTTTTAACACCATTTTGCTCACCCCGGACAACAAGACCGTGATCGTGCCCAATGCAAAGATGACCGGCGACAAGATCGTCAACTACGCCAAGCAGGGCACCCGCCGGGTGGATATGGTGTTCGGCATTGCCTATGATTCCGATATTGACAAGGCCAAGCAGATCCTGTGGGATTTGCTGAAAAACGACAGCCGCATCCTGCCCGATCCGGAGCCCATGGTGGTGGTGCTGGAACTGGCGGACAGCAGCGTGAACATCGCCTGCCGGCCCTGGGTCAATGCCGGGGATTACTGGAATTTTTATTTTGAAATGACAGAGGCGGTAAAGAAACAGTTCGATGCAAACGGCATCTCCATTCCCTTTCCGCAAAGGGATGTGCACCTATACCAGAATTAACGCGCGCAGGAAGCATTTGTTATGATCGAAAAGGACACAAAGCCGACAGCCCTGGTCACCGGCGGGGCCCAGGGCATCGGCCGGGCGATCGCGGAGCGGTTTCTGGCAGATGGAATGAACGTGCTGATTGCGGACTGCGACAGCCAGGCCTGCGAGGAGACGGCAGCGGAGTTGGGAAAAGACGGGAATTTGGCTGCGGTGTGCGGTGATGTATCCGATGAAGGCGATGTCAAAACCGCGGTTTCAGAAACCATCCGGCGATTTGCCAGGCTTGATGTGCTGGTCTGCAACGCCGGGATCAGCGGTTATTTCGGTGTGCCGGTCACGCAGCTGAGTCTTGAAAAGTGGCAGCGCGTAATCAGCGTGAATTTAACCGGCTGTTTTCTCTGCGCCAGGCATGCGGTGCCGTATCTGGAAAAAACCGGCGGATGTATCATCCATATT
>CAZNSO010000091.1:0-12434 GCA_964575805.1 uncultured Desulfobacteraceae bacterium | reverse complement strand
TTTCTGGGCAGAGGCGGCAGCAGACTGCCATTGGTTCAAAAAATGGGACCGGGTCCTGGACGCCTCCCGGGCCCCCCTTTATCGCTGGTTTACGGGCGGTGAGCTGAACTCCTGCTACAATGCCCTGGATTTTCACGTGGATGACCGGGGCCGGGGGGACAGGACAGCGCTCATCTACGACAGCCCCGTCACCGGGGTGATTCAGAAATATTCCTATGCCGCCCTTCGTGACGAAGCGGCCCGCTTTGCCGGCGTGCTGGCAGGCCTTGGCGTTTCAAAAGGCGACCGGGTGATCATTTACATGCCCATGATCCCGGAAGCGGTCATCGCCATGCTTGCCTCGGCCCGCATCGGCGCCGTCCACTCCGTGGTTTTCGGGGGATTTGCCGCAAAAGAACTTGCCACCCGTATTGATGACGCCATGCCCAAAGTCATCGTATCCGCCTCCTGCGGCATCGAGGGCCAGCGGATTATTCCCTACAAGCCCCTTTTGGACGAAGCCATTGAAATCGCGACCGAAAAACCGCAGTCCTGCATTATCTTCCAGCGGCCCCAGGCCGATGCCCATCTGATCCCGGGAAGGGATGTTGCCTGGCGCGAGGCCATGGCTTCGGCGCAACCCGTTGACTGTGTGCCGGTGGCTGCCACGGACCCCCTCTACATCCTTTATACCTCCGGGACCACCGGACAGCCCAAGGGTGTTGTCCGGGACAACGGCGGCCATGCAGTGGCCCTTAAGTGGAGCATGAAAGCCATCTATGATATCGATGAAGACGACGTCTGGTGGGCTGCATCCGACGTCGGCTGGGTGGTGGGCCATTCCTATATTGTGTATGCCCCGCTTTTTAAAGGCTGCACCACCGTGCTGTTCGAGGGAAAACCGGTTGGCACCCCGGATGCGGGGGTTTTTTGGCGCATCATTGCCGAGCACAAGGTCAAATGCATGTTCACCGCCCCCACGGCCTACCGCGCCATCCGGCGCGAAGACCCCCATGCGCTTTTGCTGAAGCCGCACGATCTCTCCCATTTCAAAATACTGTTCCTGGCCGGCGAGCGATCCGACCCCGCCACCATCCAATGGTCCGAGAATCATCTGGGGGTGCCGGTCATTGACCACTGGTGGCAGACTGAAACCGGCTGGGCCATAGCGGCCAACTGCATGGGGCTTCACCCTTTCCCGATAAAATACGGCTCGCCCACCAAGGCGGTTCCCGGATGGGATGTCAGGGTTCTCAATCCGGCCAACGAGGAAATGCCCCCCGGCGAAATCGGCGCCTTGTCCGTTAAACTGCCACTGCCGCCGGGGAGTTCGCCCACCCTTTGGCAGAACGAGCAGCGCTTCATCGATGCCTACCTGGCGGAATATCCGGGCTACTATAAAACAGCGGATGCCGGCATGATCGATGAAGACGGCTACATTTTTGTCATGAGCCGCACGGACGACATCATTAACGTGGCCGGCCACCGCTTGTCCACCGGCGCCATGGAGGAGGTTCTGGCCGCTCACCCGGATGTCGCTGAATGCGCCGTGCTGGGGGTGGAGGATTCCCTCAAGGGTCAGGTGCCCGTAGGCTTTCTCGTTTTAAATGCCGGCGTGACACGGGAGCCCGAGGAAATTATCACCGAAGCCGTTCGCCAGATCCGGGAACAAATCGGGCCGGTCGCGGCATTTAAAATGGCCACGGTTGTCAAGCGGCTGCCAAAGACGCGGTCCGGAAAAATCCTTCGCGGCACCATCCAGAAAATCGCCGACAACCGGGAGTTTAAAATACCGGCCACAATCGATGATCCGGAAATCCTTGAAGAAATTAAATCCGCACTGGAAGGCATCGGCCTGGCCCACGCCAGGGGCAGGCAAAAATAACCATTTGTCTTTTTTCTTGAATTAATCCCGTCGACTGAATAAAATGGATCATAACCTATATATTTGACGAACATATGCTTGACCAACAATGCCAAGGACAAGCCCTGTCTTGACGAGCACCCATTCATCAAAAGAAGCCCCGCCAATAACCAGGGCACCCACGCCCCGTATTCTGATTGCCGGCACCAATCCGGCAGGGACTGCCGAGCTTGCCGGCACGCTGGAGGCCATGGGCTACACCATCGCCGGAAAAGACAAAACCGGTCCCCTCACCGCGCAGGCGGCGGCACACAGTACCCCGGACCTGGTATTGATGGATCTTGATGCCGGCCGCGCGTTCAAGAAAAATCTGGATCTGGCCGACGGCATCCGCTCCCGCCTTGAAGTGCCGGTCCTATTTATCTGCGGCAGTCAGGAGGCCGCCCGCATACCGGAAGCGAGCCTTTGCCTGCCCCACGGATACTTATCACGGCCTTTTTCCGAAACCGAACTGCGCCGGCTCATCGACACGGCCCTGTATACAGCCGGACTGGAAAAGAAGCAGCGCCGCTCAAGCGAAGCGCTGGAGGCGATGGAAGCCCGCTACCGGCTGCTGGCGGACCATCTCCAGGATGTGATATTCGCACTGGACCTGGATCTCAACTACACTTTTATCACCCCCTCGGTAAAGGCGCTGCGCGGTTATGCGCCGGAGGAGCTCATCGGCCGCTCCATAGAACATTTTGTAACGCCGGCCTCTTTTAAAAAAGCCAGAGCCGTTATTGAAGCGGAAATGGCCTTTGAGAAAAGCCGGGGCGGTGTCCCGAACCGGTTTCGCAACATCGAAATGGAGCTTTTCTGCAAGGACGGCACCCGTATCTGGACTGAGGCCAAATTCTCGATTCTAAGGGACCATGACCATCGCCCTGTCGGGTTTATCGGTGTCAACCGCGATATCACCGAACGTAAACGAATCCATGCCCGCTTAAAGGAAAGTGAAGAAAAATTCAGGACCCTGGCCGAGGCCTGCCCCTTTGCGATCATGATCTACCAGAACGACTACTGGGTTTACGCCAATGCGGCCGCGGAAAGAATCTCGGGGTTTTCAAAAGATGACCTCTACCGCATGCCCTTCTGGCAGATGGTGCATCCGGATCACCGGGAGCTGGTCCGGGACCGGGGCTCCAGGCGCCAGTCCGGGGCTGTTGCCGCGCCCGCTTATGACTTTAAGATCCAAACCAAACAAGGGGAAACCCGCTGGGTTTCCCTTTCCGGAAGCAGCTTCATTTACGAGGGCGGACCGGCCGGCTTGATCACGGTAATTGATATTACCGAGCGCAAGCAGGCGGAAGCCGAGCTACGCAAAAGTGAAGAAAAACACCGGGCCATCCTGGAAAACATCGAGGACGGCTATTACGAGGTGGATCTGAAAGGCAATTTCATCTTCTTCAACGATTTCGTCTGCCGGATTTCCGGATACTCCAGGGAAGAAGTGCCGGGAGTGAATTATCGGGAATACACTGACGAGGAAAATGCGGCCAAGCTGGGCCGGCTGTTCAAGGCTGTCTATGAGACAGGCAAGCCGGCAAAAGCCCTTGACCTTGAAATAATGCGGAAAGACGGTCTTAAACGCCCGCTTGAAATATCCGTCTCCCTGATCAAAGATGACTCAGAGCAGCCGGAAGGATTCCGGGGCATTATCCGGGATATCTCAGAGCGCAAGCAGGCCGAGGAGCAGAAAGCCCGCCTGGAAGCGCAGCTGCAGCAGGCGCAGAAAATGGAGGCCATCGGCACCCTGGCAGGGGGGGTGGCCCATGATTTCAACAACATCCTGCAGGCCATTAACGGCTATACCCAGCTGCTGTTGATGACCAAGTCCCCGGGTGATCCGGATTACCACAAATTAACCCAGCTTTTGCAATCCGGTGACCGGGCGGCCAAGCTGATCGACCAGCTGCTGACCTTCAGCCGCAAAATTGAAGGAGAATGCCGGTACCTCTCGCTCAACCAGGAGATCCAGCTGGTGAAAAAACTCCTGAAGCAGACCATCCCCCGAATGATCGAACAAAAGATGGATCTGCAGGAGGATCTCTGGCTGGTCAATGCCGACCCCGTGCGAATGGAACAGATTCTGCTGAACCTGGGCAGCAATGCCGCAGACGCCATGCCCGAAGGCGGAACGCTCACCATCGAAACGCGCAATGTCACCATTGATGACAGTACCGGCGAGGTTGCCGAAGCCGAGCCCGGATGCTATGTGCGGCTTACCGTTTCGGACACGGGCTGCGGCATGGATCCGCAGACGGTAAAACACATATTTGACCCGTTTTTCACCACCAAGGCAATGGGCAAGGGCACCGGCCTGGGGATGGCCTCCGTGTACGGCATCGTCAAGAGTCACAAGGGCTATATCCTGTGCGACAGCCGGCCGAACCGGGGAACAGCCTTCAGGATCTACCTGCCGGCTGTCCCGGACACGGATGTCCGGCTGGCTCCGCCCAAGGAGAAAAAGCCTCCTGAAGGCGGCACCGAAACCATTCTGCTGGTGGATGATGAGCTTCCCGTGCGGGAAGCGGCCGCTGAAATTCTTGAATATTTCGGCTATCAGGTATGGTGCGCGGCTGATGGCGAAACCGCCCTGGATATTTTTTCCCGGGAAAGCGCCCTTATTCATCTGGTCATCCTGGATCTGAGCATGCCCGGAATGGGCGGTAACCAGTGCCTGCAGGAAATCCTCAAACGCGACCCGGCTGCCCGGGTGATCATCTCAAGCGGCTATGCCGCAGACGGCCTTGCCAGCGAGGCATTGAAATCCGGTGCCTGCGAGTTCATCGGCAAGCCCTACCAGGCAAACGATATTGCCGCTAAAGTCCGCCAGGTGCTGGATGAGAAGTAAATCCCGCGAGGCGGGGGGATATTTTGCGCAAACACCGGAGGAAACGGCAGTTGTCCAGTCAGGACCGTGTGTTTTTATCACCCGATGAAGCGCTCCGGGCAATCCGCTCCGATTTCAAGCAATACCCCCCGCAAACCCGTCTTTTCCTTGAGCTCTGCCCGCTGGTGCTAAAATCCGGACGGCCGGTTATCAATGATTCCCGCAATAACGCCATATGGATAAAGACGCCGGCGGCCCGCAGGCGCCGCATGAAAAAAATAAGTCCGCGCGAACTGGGGGAGGTGCTCTTAAAAAGCCTGGCATCCCAAAGACCGGATTTAGATGAGCTGGCCGGGATCTGCAGCCGGGTATTCAACACCGCCGCTTACCCCGGCAAAGACGAGTCCGGCAAGCGTGAAGGGATCTGGCTGGAAACCGGCATGGCCAATTTCGAATGCCAGCAGTGCGGGCGCTGCTGCAGCAACCTGGACTACCGGTTTGAACTCACGGAAACCGACTACCGCTTATGGGAGGAACTGGGCCGGACGGACATTCTGGAATGGGTGGCGGTTTTTCGCAGGAAAGGGAAAATCCGCTCCTATGCCATTTGGGTAATGCCCGGCAGCCGCAATTATGCCCCCGCCTGCCCCTGGCTGGAAAAAAAAGCCGGGTCTGAAAAATGGGAATGCCGC
Organism: uncultured Desulfobacteraceae bacterium; assembly: GCA_964575805.1. GTDB lineage: Bacteria > Desulfobacterota > Desulfobacteria > Desulfobacterales > Desulfosalsimonadaceae > M55B175. The sequence continues at coordinate 7,024 of CAZNSO010000091.1, read as the reverse complement.
ATTCACTCTGTCAAACCGCAGGTCTGCCGGGAATACCCCGGATCCCGGAAACATGCGCAAATGACCGGATGCCCGGCCTTTAAAAAGCCAGCCGCCAGGCCGTCCGGCTTCTCTGCCGTCGGCTGATCCGGCGGCTGCCTTCTCAACGCAGAAACAAGCGGTAAATCCATTGGTGAATGGCGCGCCCATAGGGCGGGTAAACCATTTTGGTGCTGTTGAACCGCGGCTTGAAGACCACCCCTTTGGTGTTCGAGAATGTCTCGAATCCCTCGCGGCCGTGATACCGCCCCATCCCGGAATCGCCCACCCCGCCGAAAGGCAGGTCATCCTGGGTCACATGAATAAGGGTGTCGTTTACCAGGGCCCCGCCGGAATGGGTCGTTTTCAGAACCGTCTTCACCTGGCGCCGGTTGTGGCCGAAATAATACAGCACCAGCGGGCGGGGGTGCCCATTCACATAAGCCAGCGCCTCATCCAGGGTATCATAGGGCAGCACCGGCAGGATGGGGCCGAAAATCTCCTCCTGCATGACCTGCATGCCTTCATTCACATGGCGCAGTATGTAAAGGGGCATTTTCCTGCCCCCGGCAAAGGACTCCCCTGCCGGATTGATGCAGTCCACCCGGGCGCCGTTCGCCTCCGCGTCCGCCAGCAGCCCATTGAGGCGCTCGTGGTGGCGCTCGTTGACAATCGATGTGTAATCGGCATTGGCAGCCAGGGTCGGGTACATTTTGGCGACCCGCGTTTGAAAGGCCTGGACAAAACCGTCCACCCGGTCCCGGGGGCAAAGCACATAATCCGGTGCAATGCAGGTCTGACCGGCATTAAAAGCCTTTCCAAAGGCAATGCGCTCGGCAGCTTCCGCCACCGGCATATCCGGACCGATGATGGCGGGGGACTTGCCTCCCAGTTCCAGGGTGACTGGCGTCAGGTTGTCTGCCGCCGCCCGCAGCACCTGGCGGCCCACAGCGGTTGAACCGGTAAACAGCAAATGATCCCAGGGTTTGCGGGAAAAAGCGGCCGCCACTGCGGCCTCCCCGGTTATCACCGCCACCTGATCCGGGCGGAAGGTCTCCGCGATCATCTGCCGCATCAATTCAGCGGTTGCCGGCGTGTATTCGCTCATTTTGATCATCACCCGGTTGCCGGCAGCCAGGGCCCCGGTCAAGGGTCCGGCCGCGAGATAAACCGGGTAGTTCCACGGCGCGATGATCCCCACCACTCCCAGCGGCTGAGGGACCACCCGGGCCCGGCCGGGCAGATACATAAGCCCCATCCGCCGCCTTTGGGGCTTCATCCAGCGGCGGATGCGCCGGATCGCATACCGGATGCCTTCCACGGCGGGAAACAGCTCGGCCATAAAGGTCTCATCCCGGGAGCGGCCGTGAAAGTCCGCGTCAACAGCAGCGGCGATGCGGTCCTGGTAGCGTATCAACGCCTGTTTGAGCTCTTTTAAATGGGCCATCCGGGCTTCAGCAGACGGCAGGGGATCGCCCCGGAAGGCCTGCTGCTGGGACTCAAAAACCCGCTCCATCTCCTCCAATGCATCTTCAGCGGCGCCCCCCGAATGCCTTTTGCCGCCGCTGGTTTTCCCTTCCCCCTCGTCTTCGGTCATAACCGCCCTTCCCTGCGATTGCTATCCAGAATGTAATCCAAAAAAAACCTGCCCCCCCTCGCTCGGGGCATGGCAACGATGCGTCTATGGCACGGCAATGATACCGGAATCCCGATGGACGCCTCAAGGCTGAAATAACGACCCATCAGCCTGTTTTGGGCTCGCCGATGGGCATGATCACTTTGCCGTGCGCTTCGTTGATCACCTCCGCCATTCCCAGATAAATGGCGCTGGCCCCGCAGAAAATGCCTTCGTATCCGGCAATTATACCGATTGCGGCATTGCCGGTCCAGTCGGAGACGGCCAGCAGCCAGAAAAGAATCACCAGAGTCAGGAAAATCGTCTGCAACGCCCTGTTTTTCTTCAATGTGCCGATATACATGAACAGGGTGAAAAGCCCCCACATAAACAGATACCAACCCATGAACGCCGGGCTGGTTGCCTCGACAAGCCCGGTTTCCGGAAGCAGCACAAGCCCGACCAGGGTGAGCCAGAAATGTCCGTAAGAGAGGAAGGCGACCAGACCGAAGGTGTTGCCTTTGCGATACTCCAGGATTCCGGCAATGATCTGCGCGATACCGCCATAGAAAATCCCCATTGACAGCACCATGGCGCTGAGCGGGAAAAAGCCGGCGTTGTGGATGTTCAACAGCACGGTGGTCATTCCAAAGCCCATCAGTCCCAGCGGTGCGGGATTGGCCAGATTGTCCTGCATAAAAAGTCTCCTTGTTGGTTATTTTTAGTTTTGAATTTAGCCGTGCCGGGTCCTGGCCACGGATCCGGACATGAGGATATCAGGGCAAACAGGACGCTCCTCCCTGTGGATAAACAGATGGCGACGGCTGACCATTCACAACAAGTGTAAAAGCGCTCTATCAGCCATGAATATCATTAATTTTAATTATAAACGCTGTTCCTTCATGCGTCCACAATTTTCCGAAACAAATTTTTTGAAACCCGCACAAAAAAACCCGGGCCTTACTCGTCTTGCCAAACCAGCAGAAATATAGTAACCGCTGTTGCAGGTCAGTATCATCCCATGTGATCCCGACAGACTAAAAGATTGGAACGTCAATGCGTGTATTTGTTCTCACCACCGGCCGGGCGGCATCCAAGACCTTTGCCGATGCGTGCCGGCATCTCGACGGCATGAGCGCGGCTCATGAAAGCAACAGGGGAAAAATTGCCGGCCGGCTGGATTATCCGGACAACCATGTTGAAGTGGACAACCGGCTGGCATGGTTTCTTGGCGGGCTGGACAGGCGGTATGCGGATGAAAACACGTTTTACGTATATCTGAGCCGGGAGCCCGAAAAAGTTGTCGAGAGCTACCTGATGCGCTGGCATTTAAGGGTTTCGATTACACGGGCCTTCTACCACGGCATCCTGATGAATCCGAAAAAGCCGGACAGGGAGACAGCCCGGCAAAGCTGCCGCCTGTTTGTGGAAACAGTTGATGAAAATGTTCGCTGCTTTCTCAAAAACCGGAACAACTGGGCCCATGTGCGCGTGGCGCATCTGGAATCGGATTTTTTCAGTTTCATGAAGGCTGCCGGTTTGAGCGGGGACAACGAGGCCATCCGGGAAGCATTGGGTGAGAAAAAGAATGTCAACAAAAAGAAATACCGCAGGAAAAGCCGGGGCAGAAAATTTTTCCACGTATTTTCATCCCGCAAACTGCAATGAACGCTTGAGAGCCTGATTCATGATCATTTCCCACAGATATCAATTCATTTTTCTGAAAACCAGCAAATCGGCCGGCACCTCCATCGAGATCGCCTTGTCCCGGTTTTGCGGTCCCCAGGACATTGTCACCCCGGTCTCCGAGGAAGACGAGGCCCTCCGCGCTGCTGCGGGCGGAGCTCCCGCCAGAGCCTACCCTGTAAAAAAAACGCGCTACACACCGGTTGACTGGTTCCGATACGGGTTCCGGGGAAAGGAAAAACAGTATTTCTACAACCACATACCCGCCCGGAAATTAAAAAGACGGCTGGATGCGGATACCTGGAACCGCTATTTCCGTTTCTGTGTTGTCCGCAATCCGTGGGACCGGGTGATTTCCCAGTATTTCTGGCGCTGCCGGGATATCCCCGAAGACCGGCGCCCGACGCTGGACGAATTCCTGGAATCCCGGCACGTCCGCTCCTTGCAGCGCAAGGGATACAAACTCTACACCACAGGCGGCAAGGTTCAGGTCGACCATATCTGTCGATATGAAAACCTGAGCGAGGACCTGGAATTCGTGCGGCAGAAACTGGGGCTGCCCGAACCCCTTACCCTGCCCGGCGCCAAATCGGCGCACCGCAGTGACCGGCGTCACTACCGGGAGATATTGACGCCCCGCCAGCGGGAGCGTATTGCCAAGCTCTTTGCGGATGAGATCCGGCTGATGAATTATGCGTTTTGAGCCTGATGCGCCCGGAGCTGGGACAATCCGTAGTCGGTGCGCCGCACCCCCCTGCGTGCGTTGTAGAGCCGCAGTTTCTTGTTTGTCCTGACCTGTTCGGGATTTTTATATCCCCTTTTGTGATCCAGGTGGATCACAATGGCGTTATAACGGACATGTTTGGGGCGAATCCCGGCGTTTTTCAGCCTTACCCCGAACTCCCGGTCCAGTCCGCCCCAGGCCATTCGTTCGTCAAACCCGTTGACCGCCAGTATGTCCCGGAGCCAGGCCGACCCGTTGGACCCCTTGAAGTTGCAGCGGGTCGGGGTCAGGGCGTTTAACAAAGGGGCGCTTCTGTGGGTCGCGGTCAGCTTGCTGTTCTTCAGGCTTCTTTTTAATCCATGGGCTCTCAGCCATCGAAGATCGAAGCACCGCCCGCTGAGTATATCTTCCTTTGTTATGGCATGACTCGCAGTCATCGGCAGCTTGTGATAACCGCCGGAAAGGTAGCGGCCGGGCGCGGCCTCCCGGGCATGGACCTTTAAAAAATCACTTCGCGGGATACAGTCGCCATCCGAGAACACCACATACTCTGACTCGGCTGCCAGGATGGCTTTGTTCAGGACCCGGCATTTACGGAACCCCTTGTCCTGCTGCCACACATGCCTGATCTCAAGGCCGGTCTCCCCGCGCATGCGCTTTATGCATTGCCGCGTTTCATCGCCTGAGCCGTCGTCGCCGACGATGAGCTCGAAGTCTTGGTGCTGCTGCACGGCGTAGCCCCAAAGCACTTTTTCCAACCATTGGGGCGCATTATATGTCGTTAAAATAACAGAAAGCTTCACGAATCCAGCCCTGTCTCCCCGGATGGCGTATGTGCCGGATGCGGCAGGTCTTCCGGGTAACTGAACACTTCAAAATCCTTTTGGTACAGTTGGCGTACCATTTCAGCGGTCTCGGCGTCGTAATAGGCATGCAGTTTGTGGCCCGCCCCCGTGGCATTGCCCAGAAATGACGTCAGGGGCGCATCCGGAGACCGGCCCCTGATTTTCTCGTTTATCCGGTAAAGGTCGGAGTCCAGGGCTTCGACCCGGCCGACGAAATCAAGCTGGCTGACCGGCAGCAGCAGCAGGGCGGTTTGCGGCGCCCAATGCCCATTTGAGTAAAGCTTGCCGTCTTTGAGGGATTGCAAAAAACCCCTGAACGAGCTCTGCTTATTGTCCCTTAAAGCCCGGCGTTCCACCTTGTCGAGATACGCCGACAGGGTCCGGGTATAAGGGTTTCGGACCACGGTGAATTTGAAAAGGGAGCCCAGCCGGGCCACTTCACTGCCAGTTAAGGCAGACGGGGTTCGGAACATTTTCTTGGCAAGCTTGGAGGGGATGTCTCTGCCGGACTTGAGGCGCGCCAGGTTGGTGACCACGGTGGAATTGGCGGCCTTGGGGATCCGGTTAAAGAAAAAACCCAGTTCCATATCGACACAGCCCCGGGCATCTGCGCTGTTGACCGAAACCCCGCCCCTGTAGGGATATTGCCGATAAAACGGCGTGAAAGGGATGGTCAGCCTGTTCCTTAAAATTTTTTCAAGCGTCCTGTTCATATAACAACCATTGCGCCGATAAAGCCCCCGGCCGGTTTCCGGGCGGCCTCAACCAAGTATGGGCCATGCGGCCGGCAAGCAAGAAAGCACTTTACACCACAACCGAATCCTGCTACCCAGATGGCTTACTGAGCCCTGCAATTTTTGCAGACATCAGCTTGTAAAAACCAGCTTGCAAAAACCCGGGGCATTGCTCCCGGCAGCCGCCATCTCAATCAAAGCCGTAACTCATGACCATTTGTATTTGTATTTTCTCCTTTAACCGCGGCCCATACCTGCAAAACTGCATCCGGTCCGTCGAACACTGCCTGCCCGAATCAAAAGTCCTGGTATTCGATGACAACAGTGACGACCCGGATACGCTGAAGGCGCTGCGGGAAATCGAAAAAAAACACGCCGTCATCCAGCCCGGGCACAACCGCGCCCATCACCTCGGCGGACTTTACGCCAATATGCAGTCCGCCCTGGACTATTGCAGAGAGGAGGAGCTGATCTGCTTTTTGCAGGATGACACCCAGATGGTGCGCCCGGTCACGGCCCGGGACATCGAAGGCATTCACCGAGTATTTGACCGGAACCCGAAACTCGGTTTTCTCCACCCCTGCTTCCTCAAGGGCATCAACCTGTCGCAGGGCGCAACTTACGCTTATGACAGCGCATCGAACCTTTACTTCCGAAACCCGACCCATCGCAGTTCAGGGCGGTACTTTTCCGCACTGCTCATAGCCCGGCCGGCATCCCTGCACAAAGCGGGATGGCACTTTGCCTCCTCAGAGCCGGCCAACAACCGGCTTGCAGAAAAACTTTTTATTCCCATGGGCTACCTTTTTGCCCCGTTTGCCATGTGGCTGCCGGAAGTCCCGGCATACCGCGGCAAAAAGAAAACCCTGGCCCTCAGGCTGGCGGAAAAAAAGCGCCGCTGCGGCTGCTACCCGTTCCAAATTCTGGACCCTGAAGCCGTCGACAAACTGAAATCGAGAGATCCGTCCATTCTGCCCGTGGCCGAAACGTTTTTAAGCTCTGAAGGCACCGAACTGCCCAAGCCCTGGGCCTATAGCCCATTTGCCGGAGCCCCTGTCCTTAAAAAGCTGAACAAACTCGAAGTCCGCCTGAGGCGCATATTCGCCCCATAACCGGGCTTCCCGGAAAATCCCGCGGGCACTTGCGGAATATGCCGGCCTCCCACTCAGTACCCCCGAATTCTGGACTGTATCCGGCGTATGAATATGCGAAAGCGGGTTCGGGCACCGGTTCCTTGATATCTCCCCTTGGATATGTGACGCAGCCGGTAGACACCGGGGACCGGCAGGGGCGTCCCGTGCGAGCCCACCAGCCAGCGAAACGCCCGATCCTCGTGAGCCTTGCACCATGTTTCCGAAGGAGTTTGATACAGCTTGATGGACCGGCAATAGCCAACGGCGCG
>CAZNSO010000090.1:0-12485 GCA_964575805.1 uncultured Desulfobacteraceae bacterium | reverse complement strand
GCCAGTGATATCAGCCGGCTCAAACAGGCGGAAGCCGGGCGGGAAGCGCTTGAGGGCCAGCTTCAGCAGGCCCAGAAAATGGAGGCGGTGGGCACCCTGGCCGGCGGCATCGCCCATGATTTCAACAATATCCTGGCATCCATTCTAGGCTACACCGAGCTTGCCCGCGAGGATGTGCCAGCCGGATCCTGGCTCCAGCAAAACCTTGACGAGGTGCTCATTGCCGGCAACCGGGCCCGGCACCTGGTGGATCAGATCCTGGCCATCAGCCGCCAGGAAAAACAGGAGAAGACGGCTCTCGATATCGTACCCCTGGTAAAGGAAGCCTTGAAAATGCTGCGCTCCGCCATCCCCTCCTCCATTGAGATGCGGGAGGCGATCTGCCGGGAAGCGCTTGTGGTGGAGGCCGATCCCACGCAGATCCACCAGGTGGTCGTCAATCTCGCCACCAACGCCAGGCAGGCCATGCCCGGGCAGAAAGGGGTGCTGGAGGTTGCGGTGGCGGCCGCGTATCTGGCCGAGAGCGCCAACGAGCGTTTTCCGGACCTCGTCCCCGGCCGCTACGCCCGGATCAGCGTCAGCGACAACGGGTGCGGGATTGCCCCGGCAGACCTGGAAAAAATTTTTGAACCCTATTTTACCACCAAGAAAAAGGGGCAGGGCACCGGCCTGGGCCTGTCTGTGGTCCACGGGATTATCCGGGGCCACAAGGGGGATATCCGCGTAAACAGCCGGCTTGGCCAGGGCACCACCTTTCAGGTTTACCTGCCGCTATCCGGCCGGGAGCAGGCGTGTGAGCCGGCCGCGCCCGAGCCGCAAGAGCTGCCTGGGGGGACGGAAGCGATCCTCGTGGTCGATGACGAGGTCCCTGTGGCCCGCATGGTGGCCATGCACCTGCAGGCCCTGGGATACCGGGTAAGCGTCCAGACCGAAAGCGCGGCGGCCCTAAAGATATTTCAATCGGCACCCGACAACTATGACATGGTTATCACCGACATGACCATGCCGGGGATGACCGGGGACCAGCTGGCGCTCGCGGTGAAGGAACTCCGGCCGGCGCTGCCCGTTGTTTTGTGCACGGGATTCAGCGAAGCCATTGACGCTGACGGGGCCTCTGCCCTGGGCATCGGGGAACTTCTCATGAAACCGGTGGACAAGGCCGCGCTGGCGCATGTGGTGCGCAAACTGCTGGATGAACAGCCCGGCGCCGGCAGCGGGTATTAATGTTTGCATGATTATAGAGACATATTTTCAATCTCCTTGTCGGACCAGGCTTCCAGGGCTGAGTAAGGCTCTCGTAACTCTCGTAGGGCGGACCAAGCGCAGCGTGTCCGCCTTCAAAATGGCCTGTACACCCTGGCCTGATGTATACTCGGTTTGGCAGATAGGAGTAATTTCGCCGGCTGCAGCCGGGCATTCGGCGAGCCACTCATTAACACCTGAAAACGGGATTTTGATTCAATTATGGCCAGTATTTTGATTGTTGACGACGATGTGCAGATCCGCCGCCTGATATCCAAAACCCTCGGGCCATTAGAGCTTGATATCCAGCATGCCGATACACTGGCGCAGGCGGCGGAAATGGTCGGGGCGGGCGGATTCGATCTGGTTTTCCTGGACCTGGTGCTCCCGGACGGCAACAGCCTGGATCGGCTCCCGGATATCATGGCCGGCGTCGACCCGCCCGAAGTGGTTATCATCACCGGCACCCGTGACGCCAACGGCGCCCGCTACGCCCTGGAAACCGGGGTGTTTGATTACCTGCAGAAACCCCTGGACTTGAACGCCGTGCGGCTCACCTGCAAACGGGCCCTTGAGTTCAAGGATTTGCGCCGGCAGCGTCGGGATGTGAAGCTGTTCAAGCGCGACGGGATTATCGGCAGCAACCCCAGGCTCATGCATTGCCTGGAGGAAACCGCCAGGGGCGCCGCGGTTGACAGCAACATCTGCATCACCGGGGAAACCGGGACCGGCAAGGAGCTTATCGCACGCGCCATCCACGAAAACAGCCCCCGGGCCGCCCATAATTTTGTTATCGTGGACTGCGCCGCGCTTAAAAGCACCCTGATGGAAAGCATCCTGTTCGGCCATGAGAAGGGCGCCTTCACCGGTGCCGAGTCCAGGCACCAGGGCCGGGTCTTTTCGGCTGACAAGGGCACGCTTTTCCTCGATGAGATCGGGGAGCTGGACCTGGAGGCCCAGAAACGCTTCCTGAGGCTTTTAAACAACAAGAGCTTTCATCCCCTGGGCGCCAAATCGCCGCAAACCAGCGATTTCCGGCTGGTCTCAGCCACCAACCGGAACCTTGAAGACGAAGTGGCGGCAAACCGGTTTCGATCCGACCTTTATTACCGGATTTGCGGCCAGAAAATCCATTTGCCCCCTTTGCGGGAGCGGCCGGAAGACATCCGGGACCTGGTGTTTTACTACGTGGAGCGCATCTGCCAGCGGATGCAGGTGAAGACCAAAAAAATCTACCCGGAATTTCTGGATGCCCTCATCAGTTATGACTGGCCCGGCAACGTGCGGGAACTGGTCAACAACCTGGATGCCGCCATTTCCAGCTACCCGGAGGATGCCGCGCTGCAGCCCCGGCATTTGCCCGCCCAGCTGCGGGTGGCCATATTCAACGAACAAGTGCAAACCGAGGAGGCCCCGGCAACCCCGGCCAGCCTCATGGGCGGCGTTGTTTTCGACGGGGACCTGCCGGACTGGAAGGCGCTCCGCCGGGAAATGCTCGATAACCTGGAAAAGCGCTATTTCCGGGAGCTCGCGGCCCGGACCGGCGGCCGGGCAAAGGATATGGCGGCGCTTTCAGGACTTACCCAGGCCCGGATCTATGAGCTTTTCAAAAAATACAAGGATGAGCTCCCTGCTTGATTTGAAAACTTTTCAAGTCAACTTGAGTTTTTTTGAGCATTTAATTTTTAGTTAAAAGTCAATAAGTTCTATTTTTTTTCGCATATCCTGCCTGTTTTTTTTTAAACTCCCGTTTTCCTTTTTCCTGGTAATTTTTCATTCAAAGGCTTTGGGGATCTATCATTTTCCCTAAATTACAACTGCTTAAAAACTTTTTGCGGCTTTGGCACATTTTCTGCATCCACCTGCCGTTTTAGAGAAGTCATTGATTTTGCAGCCAGGACAGAAGCGCACAATCAACGAAAAAAACAGGGAGGTATCATGGAGGCAGCGGTTTGTGAAGCGGAAGCAAGGGAAAGCTCGGCTGAATTGGCGGGAAAGTACCTTACGTTCCGGTTGGGCGGGGAGGATTTCGGCCTAATGATTCTGAAAGTCCAGGAGATCATCGGCATGCAGGCCATAACCGGCATTCCGCGAACTCCCGAGGCGGTCAAAGGGGTGATCAACCTGCGCGGCAAGGTGATCCCGGTCATTGATCTGCGGCTCAAGTTCGGCCTGGAAGAGGCCGAGGTCTCGCGCAAGACCTGCATCATTGTGGTCCAGGTAATCCGGGAGCAAGGCGATGTCATCATGGGCATCGTGGTGGACGAGGTCTCCGAGGTGCTTGAAATCAGCGGCAGCGAGATCGAGCCGCCGCCGGCCTTCGGTACCCGGGTGAACACGGATTTTATCCTGGGCATGGCCAAAACCGAGGATGCCGTGAAAATTCTGCTGGACCTGGACCGGGTGCTCACCCGGCAGGAAATCGGGGCGGTTGCAGACGATACAGAGCAGGTAAATATGGCTTAGAACCGATTGAGAGCAATTCGAGAAAAAGAGAAAGGGTGTAAATGATGAAAATGAAGCTGGGAGCGAAAATTGCATCAGGGTTCGGCGTATTGATCGCGATATCCATGATTCTGGGGGCGGTGGCGGTATTTAACATGAACAATGTATCGGGCGAGTCCGAGAAACTGGCGGCCGAGTATGTGCCTGAGGTCACTGTGGGCGCCAGGGTCCGGGGGGCGGCCAACCGCATCATGTATGCCATGCGCGGTTACGGGTTTACGGAAAACCAGGCGTTTTTTAATGACGCCAACAAGGAGCTGGATCTTTTAAAGGCCGGGGTCAGCCAGGGCAGGGATTTGGCTGGAAAAGCCATTCACCTTCAGAAACTGGGCCCGAACCTGGACAAAATTGAAAACGCCATGGGCGGCTATGAACGGGCCATGGCCGAGACCCGTCAAAAAACAGCCGCGCTGGAGGAGTTCCGGGGGTCTCTGGATAAAAATGCCGCGGCTTTCATGGATGCGGCCGTCAAATTCATTGAAGGGCAGAACCGGGCGTTTGCAGAAGAGCTGGAAGCGGGGCAGGCCGGAACTCAGGCCGGCACGCAGGAGCAGTTCGTTACGGGGATTCGCGAGCGCAATGCCAAGATCAACCTTTCCAATGATATCATTGACCTGGGCAACAGCGCCCGGGTCAATGCATTCAAGTCCCAGGCCCTGCGGGACCCGGAATTCATGGAGCAGGGGATGCAGGACCTGGCCCGGCTGGATGCAAAATATGGCGAGTTGCGGGAAATCACCCGTTTGCGGGCGGACCTGGCGCTGATCGACGCGGTGGAAAAGGCCGGGGAGGGTTACCGCGCGGCCATGGCCGGTTTTCTAAAGGAGTGGCGGGGGCTTCAGGCGCTTGGCCAGACCCGGGACCAGCTTGGCAGCACCATGATTGACGCCTGCAGGGAACTTGCGGATGCGGGCCTGGATGAGACCCAGGTGATTGCCAATACAGCCATGAGCGCCCTTAACGCGGCCTCCGGGGTGACGATCGGCGGCCTGGTGATTGCCCTTTTGGTGGGCTCGATGGTGGCATTTTTCATCACCCGTTCCATCACCAGGCCCATCAACCGGATTATTGCCGGTATGAATGAGGGCTCCGAGCAGGTGGCATCCGCCTCGAACCAGGTCTCCTCCGCCAGTCAGTCCCTTGCCGAGGGCGCCTCCGAGCAGGCCTCGAGCCTTGAGGAAACCTCCTCCTCGCTGGAGGAGATGGCGGCCCAGACCCGGCAGAACGCGGACAATGCCGATCAGGCCGACAATGCGGTAAAGGACAGCGCGAAAATGGTGGAATCCGGGGTGGCTTCCATGCAGCGGATGAATACCGCCATCAACGAGATCAAGGAGTCCTCCAACGAGACTTCCAAGATTATCAAAACCATTGACGACATCGCGTTTCAGACCAACCTGCTGGCTTTAAACGCAGCGGTGGAAGCCGCGCGCGCCGGCGAGGCGGGCAAGGGTTTTGCGGTGGTGGCCGAAGAGGTGCGCAACCTGGCCCAGCGCAGTGCGGAAGCGGCCCAGAACACTTCCCAGCTCATTGAAAAATCACAGGAAAATGCCAACAACGGGGTCAATGTGGCCGACGAGGTAGCCAAGCAGCTGGCCAGCATCCAGGAGAGTTCCCGGAAGGTCAACACGCTTATCGGCGAAATTTCAGCCGCCTCCAAGGAACAGGCCCAGGGCATCGACCAGGTCAACACCGCGGTCTCGGAGATGGACAAGGTGGTGCAGCAGAACGCGGCGGATTCCGAGGAGTCGGCGAGTGCTGCCGAGGAGCTTTCCTCACAGGCCACGGAGATGGAGAAAATGGTGGCGGAGCTGACGGATCTCGTCGGGGGGAGCAGCAGCACGGGCAGCGCCGGAGCAGCCAGCCGCCGAAAACTGGCACCTTCAGGTGCCGGACAGGCCAGGCAGCTCCCCCAGCCCGCCAATAAACCATCAGGCGCCGGGCAGAAACTCAGAACTCCGCAGACCAAAGCTTCGAATCAGCGCGCGGACCAGGTGATTCCCCTGGATGACGACGAGTTCAAGGATTTTTAAGAAGAAGGCCAAATAAAGGTTAAGGAAGGAAGGGGGGCGGATGCCGGATGTCTGATGCCGGATGCCGGATCAGCCCCCCTTCTTTTTTGGCCTCCCGTTCCCTTCGAATTTTTTGTTTCCCGCCATTTTTCCGGAATCTTCAGACCCCGCCCCCGGGGACGCTCAAAATTTCCCAATATACTTGAAATTTGTCAAGATCACTTGAATGTCCCTTACCTTTCAAATTTTTTATTAAATCAAATAAGTTCCCTGCTTCCGCCTTTGCATTTTAAAACCATGGAAGAAAAAAATAAAAGCAGTTGAACCCCTCAGTCAAGGTTTTATCGGAAACCGGCTGCTTGCAAGCCCTGGTTTGCCAGGAATGACAAAGCCCATGGCGGGATTTCGAAAAGAAAAAAAAGCATTTCGGAATGGCACATGAGTTGCATCTCCTTAATGTTAAACCATAAAGGGGAGTCCATTGTGTTTATTTTTGTCAATCCCAATGCCGGGCACCCGGATGCCCGGCAGCTCGAACAGCAGCTGATCCGTTCCCTGGAGCCGACTGGAATGGAAGTCTATCATCAGCTGCGATCCTTTGTCTTTCGCCTGAAAGAGAAAATCCATGACATCGGCCTGGTGGCGATTGTCGTCCTGGACGCGGAAGTGCTTGAGCTGATCGAGGCGATCCGGGCGGACCTGGATGGCCTGCCCCTCATTTTCATTGTCAGCCCTTCAGTTGCGTCCGAGGAGATGCGGCTCTACAGGTTTTTCCCCCGTATCGTGCTTCGCATCAAATCCGACGATGTGCTGATTAAGAATTTTATCAAGGCGAAAATGGGTGTTCCGGCAGCGGGCGGCACCGGCGGTGTTGATCGGCAGATCCTGCATTAAACCGCCGCTGCGGCGTTTTGAAACGGCTTTAATGGAGACGGGAAGGAGTAAAAATGGACAAGCGCCGGGTTATCGAGCGGTCTGCTGACGGAAGCCCTTTGCGTGTCTGCGGCACGCACCTGGACATCACCCGCCGCAAGCAGGAGCGGGAGGAGAAACGGAAAATGGAGGTCCAGCTCCGGCAGGCCCAGAAGATGGAGGCCATCGGCACGCTGGCCGGGGGCATTGCCCATGATTTCAACAATATTTTATCCGCTGTAATGGGCTACACGGAACTGGCCCTGGGGGAGACGGCGGAGGGGACGCCCGTGCACAAATACCTGGGGGAGGTGCTCGCCGCCGGTAACCGCGCCCGGCACCTGGCGGCCCAGATCCTGACCATCAGCCGCCGGGATGAAGCGGAAAAAGCGCCCGTCAACCTTGTTTCACTGGTCAAGGAAGCGTTTAAAATGCTTCGCTCCACCATTCCCAGCTCCATCGCGATCCGGGAGGCCATCAGCGCGCAATCCCTGGTGGTGATGGCCGAGCCCACGCAGATGCACCAGGTGATCGTCAACCTGGCCACCAATGCCAAGCAGGCCATGCCTGAGCAAAAGGGCGTCATGGAGGTCCGCGTGGAAGCGGTGCGCTTTGATGAGACCGTCAAAAACCGCTACCTGGATCTGGGGCCCGGCGATTATGCCCGGATCATTGTGAGCGACACGGGCAGGGGGATTGACCCCGCCCACCTGGACAAAATTTTTGAGCCCTATTTCACGACCAAGGAGAAGGGCCGGGGCACCGGGCTCGGTCTGTCCATCGTCCACGGCATCGTCAAGGCCCACGAGGGCCACATCAGCGTGTACAGTGAGCCCGGGCGCGGCACGGCCTTCCACGTTTACCTGCCCCTGGAGGGCCAGGGCCGGGCTGAGAGCAGCCCTCCGCCGGTTGCCTCCCCCCTGCCCGGCGGAGCGGAGCATATCCTTGTGGTGGATGACGAGGCCAGCCTCGTCAAAATGGTGAGCAAACACCTGCAGGACCTGGGCTACAGGGTAACCGCGGGGACTTCCAGCGCGGAAGCCCTGGCGCTGTTCCGCTCAGATCCCAGGGCCGTGGATCTCCTGGTAACCGACATGACCATGCCGGAGATGACTGGCGATCAACTCGCGCGCGAGGTAAAGGCCATTCGTCCGGACCTGCCGGTTATCCTTTGCACCGGTTTCAGCGAAACCATCGACGGGTTGAACGCAGCGGACCTGGCCATCAGCGACCTGCTGATGAAACCGGTGAAAAAGGCGGACATGGCGGTTACGGTGCGCAAGGCATTGGATGCGCAGGCGCTTCATAAAGATTGACAATTAAGCCGGTGGCAGGCAAGACTTGAGGAAAACGGGGAAGTTTGGAGGGCAAGGGCAAATCCCGCGGCAAGGGCAATGGAGGCATCAATGGAGAAAATGGTCGGGCAGCTGGAGCAGACGCTTCTTGCAATAGACAGGCAGGGGGCCCGGGAGATTGTGGAGGCGGTGCTGCAGGCGTCAGACCCGGTTTCCTGCGTGGAGTCCGTCATGGCGCCCGCCCTGGAGCGCATCGGGGATGGCTGGGAGACCGGTACGGTCTCCCTGTCACAGGTTTACATGAGCGGGCGCATCTGCGAGGCCTTCATGGAGGAGCTGCTCCCCCTGGATTCAAGGGATTCCCGGGCGGAACCCGGCATGGCCCTGGCGGTTCTCGAGGACTACCACATGCTGGGCAAGCGCCTGGTGGCTTTCGTGCTCCGTGCCAACGGCCTGGGTTTCATGGATTACGGGCGCGTGCAAACCCGGGATCTTGTGCGGCAGGTCGAGCGGGACCGGATCAAAATCCTGCTGATATCAACTCTTATGCTGCCCTCCGCCCTGCAGATAAAGGAAGTTGTCCGGCTCTTGGCGGAACGGGGGCTGGATGTAAAGATCATCGCCGGGGGGGCGCCCTTCCGGTTTGACAGGGAGCTTTTCCGGGAGGTCGGCGCTGATGCCGCCGCCGACCGCGCTTCGGAGGTGGTGACGCTGATCCGCCAGGTTTCAGGAGAGGTTTTATGAGTCAACGGGAAATGACGTCCATGCAACGGGTGATGACCACCCTGGCTTTCAAGGAGCCGGACCGCACGCCCTTTTTTCTTTCGCTTTCCATGCACGGGGCAAGGGAACTGGGGCTTGATATCAAAACCTATTTTTCAAAAGCGGAAAATGTGGTGGAGGGCCAGCTGCGGATGCGGGCCAGGTACGGGCACGACTGCCTTTTCCCCTTTTTCTGCGCGGCGCTCGAGGTGGCGGCCTGGGGCGGGGACGTGCTCTATTCGGACAACGGCCCGCCCAATGCGGGCCAGCCGATTATCGGCAGCCCGGGTGCCATAAGCGCCCTGGAGCCGCCGCAGGTGACGGAAAGCGCCTCTCTGTGCCGGGTGCTGGGGGCGATATACGGTCTCAAGCAGCGGGCAGGGGATGAAGTGCCGATTATCGGCGTGGTGATGTCGCCTTTTTCGCTTCCGGTCATGCAGATGGGTTTTGAAGCCTATCTGCTGCTCATGCACGAGCAGCCGGGGCTTTTTTGGCAGCTCATGCGAATAAATGAACATTTCTGCATTCGCTGGGCCAACGCCCAGCTGGCTGCGGGCGCCACCGCCATCTGCTATTTCGACCCCTTGGCCTCGCCCACCATCATCCCCCGGGAGCGCTATCTGCAGACCGGTTTCAAGGTCGCCTGCCGGGTGATCCCGGCCATAGACGGCCCAACGGCCACGCACCTGGCATCAGGCCGGAGCCTGCCCATAATCGATGACCTCTGCCGGACCGGCACGCAGATGGTCGGTGTGAGTGCAGAGGAGGACCTGGCCGCGGTCAAGGCGGCCGGCAGCGGCCGGATGGCTGTTCTGGGAAATTTGAATGGTGTTGCCATGCGCCGCTGGACGGCGGATGAGGCAGCGGCCAGGGTCCGGGAAGCCATTTTCGCGGCCGGCCCGGGCGGCGGCTTTATCCTGGCGGACAATCACGGGGAAATCCCATTCCAGGTGCCGGAGGCGGTTTTGTCAAGCATATCAGAGGCCGTGCATACCTGGGGGCGCTATCCCTTAAAGCAGCCGCAGCAGCCGGGGGGAAGGTGCGCATGAAGGAGTTGAAGCCGGAAAATCCGCCCCTTTCCGTGGTTGGCGGAGAAACCCCGGAGGTTATCATCCTGGTTTGTGAACACTATATCCGGGAGGCCCGGGCGGCGGTCGCCGATCTGGGCCTGGAGGGCGTCGGCTGTGCCGCCTTCCCGGCCCGCTGCGCAAGACCGCCGGTGACCTGGGAGGAGCTTGAAGCCGCTGCCGGCCATCCGGCAGGGGACACGCGCACGGTGGTAATGGGCGGCTGCTGTATCAATGCCCTTGAATGCCGGGATCAAGCCCAGGGCCAGAACCAAGACCAGAACCAGAACCAGGCCGCCTTTATTCTTAGCCAGAAGCCCCAGTGCTTTGAAATGGTGGCCGGAAAAACATTTGTGGAAAGCCAGCTGAAACAGGGCGCATTCCTGAGCACCCCGGGCTGGCTGGCCGGTTGGCGGCAATGGGTGCGGGAAAGCGGTTTTACGCAGGAAACCGCCCGGGAGTTTTTCAAGGAATCCATCACCGGCATCGTGCTTCTGGATACGCTGGTGGATGCCGCGGCAGAGCAGAATCTCCAAGCCTTTGCCCGGTTCGTGGACCGGCCGGCGGTATCCGTGCCGGTGGGCATCGATGTCTTCAAGGTCGTCCTGCACCGGCACATCCTTGTCGAGAAACAGGAGCTCAACCGGCAGCGCGCGGAAGCCAGTGCGCGCCAACAGCGGCAGGAGCAGGCGGATTTTGCCATGGCGCTGGATCTGTTGAGCGAGCTGCCCAAGGCCACCTCGGAGAAGGAGGCATACGAAAAGACGCTGACGGTTTTCAACATGCTGTTTGCCCCGAAGCGCATCGTGTACGGGGAGATCGAGCAGGGGGAAGCGCCCCGGGTCTGGCTTCTGACCGGGGATTCCCATGGGTTTGACGAAAAAGAAGAAGGCCGGCGCATGGCCCGGGTTCTTCAGGAAAACCTTTTGATCCTTCCGGGGCGCGGGTTTACTCTGCGCATGGCATCCCGGGAAAACCTCACGCGGGCCATTTCGGTACGCGATATCGCTTTCCCGGAATTCCTGGAGCGCTACCTGCAGATCGCCCAGGCCATTGCCGATGTCTGCGGCCTGGCCATTGACAATGCCCGGAGTTATGAGCGGCTGAAGGAAAACGAGAACCGGCTCCGGGAACTGGCGACCACAGACGGCCTGACCGGTGTGGCCAACCGGGCCCATTTCATGGCGCAGGCCGAACAGGAGGTCCGCCGGGCGGAGCGCTACAAAATCCCGTTCGCCCTGATTATCCTGGACCTGGATCATTTCAAGCGGATAAACGACACCTGCGGGCACCCTTCCGGGGATGCGGTGCTCAAATCCCTGGCTGTCTTATGTACGGCCCAGTTGCGCGAACTTGACTTGTTCGGCCGGATCGGGGGCGAGGAATTTGCCGCCGGCCTGATCGAGGCGGACCTGGAGCAGGGACTGGAAGCGGCGGAAAGGATCCGCAAAAGCCTGGCTGAACATTCGTTCGAGGGCGAAGCCCGGGGGCTTCAATGCACGGCAAGCCTGGGGGTCACCGCGTACGCCGGGCCCGGAGACAGCCTGGAGCAAATGCTGCGGCGCGCTGACAACGCCCTTTACCAGGCCAAGGCCAGGGGACGCAACCAGGTGGCCGCCCTGTGATGCTTGCGGGGGAGGGCCGGGGGAACGGAAAGCCGAATGATTGACTGCTGACACTTTACTACTAATTATTTTATTTTGGATGGACCCAATGAATACCGCATTATCGCAAACAGGGGAGCATGGAGCGAAAAGCCGTTTAAGCCCGGATGAAAATTATTTTCCGGTCTCCCCGGACACCCTCAACCCGAACGCCCTGACGGATTTCCAGGTCTACCTGAAACGCGGGAGCCGCTATGTACTTTTCACCCGGGAGCGCCAGTATTTTACCGAAGCATTGAGGGAGCGCCTGGTGGCAAACGGCATTGAGACGGTCTATGTGCCCTGGCACCAGCAGGGTGCCTATGAATCCTACGTGTTTGACAACCTGGAATGGATTCTGGGTGATGCCGAAATCCCGCTGGAAGTGCGATCAAAGGTGTTTCTCGACACAACCGCCAGACAGGTGCGGACCATTTTCAATGAAAAACTGCCGACCCTGGATTCCGGGACCCTGGACGGCGTCCACCACGTGGTGGAATCCAGCCTGGGGTTTCTGTCCACCCCTGAAGCCATAAAAAATATCGGCCGCTTCATTTCCCATGACTACCAGAGTTTTTCCCACAGTGTGCATGTTTTCACCTATACCATGATGCTCATGCAGCACCTGGCCGGGGACCTGCCGCAGGAGACGCTGATCGATGTCGGTGTGGGCGCGCTGCTGCACGATATCGGGAAAGTTCACATTCCTTCCGCCATTCTGAACAAGCCCGGCAAACTCGACGCGGACGAGTGGCTGCAGATCAAGCGCCACCCCGCGCATGGCATGCGCATGTGCACCGGCATCCCCATGCCCCAGATGAGTCTCAACTGCATCCTGTTTCACCATGAAAAATCAGACGGCACCGGGTACCCCACCGGTATGAGGGAAGCGGAAATCCCGCTTCCGGTGCGTATCATCACCTGCTGCGACGTCTATGACGCCATAACGTCCAAGCGCCCTTATGCGCCGGCGAGCACCCCCTTTGAAGCCTTGAAGATCATGAGCGAGGAAATGAAGGGGGCCTTTGATCCGGAGGTGTTCCGGGC
>CAZNSO010000089.1:0-13005 GCA_964575805.1 uncultured Desulfobacteraceae bacterium | reverse complement strand
CAAACACCGCCACAGCTATCAGGGCCAGGGCGCCGCAGCCAACCATAAAATCCTTAAAGAATCTGTCCATGGCGGAATCCCATCCGTATAATACAAGGAATAGCAAGGCCGGGGCCATCATCGCCGCCTGCCGCAAACAGGCGCATCAGCCCCTGAAACCATAATCGCCGGAACTCCGGCTTCCCCCCTATACCGGATTATCTTCTTACATGCAAGCCCCACTTTCCCGCACCTGTTTTGAATACGCAGGGCCGAGCAAGCGCAGCCTGGTTCGCCATGGAGTTTGAAAATATGCTTATGGAATTATACAAACATCAATAAGCCAATTCCGCCCGCGCCCGATTCCTTTCCGCGCCCCCCTGAAAATTTTTTCTTTAAATTTTAAAAAACCTTGTTTACATACTTGGTACCCGTTTAAAAAGGAAGGCAGCTTCCTTAAAAACCCGGATACCCAAAAGGAGATTGAATGACGCGCCAATTTGACACAAAGACAACCCGAATCGGTGATATTGTCGACTATAATGCTGAAAACCTCGGGGAGCACACGGCCCTTGCCTATTATGAATACGGTTTCAGCAAAAGTTTTACCGCTTTTCGGCAGACCTGCGACAAGGTCGCCAAAGGCCTGATGGCCATCGGCGTCCAAAAAAACGACCATATCGCCATGTGGGCAAACAATGTGCCGGAGTGGATCTACACCCAGTTCGGCAGCGCCAAGGCCGGAGCGGTAATGGTCACGGTGAACACCAATTTCCGGGCCTTTGAACTCGAGTATCTTCTGCAGCAGTCCGATGCCAACACGCTGATCCTGATCAACGGCGTGCGTGAAAAGGATGAATATATTCGCATCCTCCACCAGGTCTGCCCGGAAATTCCGGACTGCGCGCCAGGGGCGCTGCAATCCGAGAAAGCGCCGCATCTCAAAAATATCGTTCACCTGGGGGAAGAAACCATCCCCGGCATGCACAACTGGAATGACATGATGGCCCTGGGCGAAAAAGTTTCGGATGCCGAGCTGGCCGAAAGGTCGGAGAGCCTGGATCCGGATGATGTGGTCATGATGCAGTACACCTCCGGCACCACCGGCTACCCCAAGGGCGTCATGCTCACACACCGGAACCTGATCGGCAACGGTCAGAGCATGGCAGAGATCATGGCCCTGACCCCCGAGGATTGCCTTTGCATCCCGGTGCCGCTTTTCCATTGTTTCGGATGCGTCATCGGGACCATGTGCTGCATGGTCTCCGGGGCCACCATGGCCCCTGTAACCGCATTCCAGGCCAAAACCGTACTGGAAACCGTGGATGCGCTCAAATGCACGGCCCTGCATGGCGTTCCCACCATGTTTATCGCCGAACTCGAGGAAATGGAGCAAGGCAGCTATGACACATCCCGCCTGAGAACCGGCGTAATGGCCGGCTCCACCTGTCCCATCGAGATCATGAACGGGGTGATCGACAAAATGGGGGCAAAAGAGCTGACCATCGTCTACGGCCAGACGGAAAGCTCCCCCGGCATCACCCAGACCCGGCGCGACGATCCGCTAAAAATTCGAACGGAAACAGTGGGCCGGGCCCTTCCCAATGTGGAGGTCATGATCAAGGACCCGGCAACCGGGGAGGCGCTGCCCCCGGGGGAAACCGGCGAATTATGCAGTCGCGGCTATCATATCATGAAGGGCTACTACAAAATGCCGGAAAAGACCGCAGAGACCATCGACAGCGACGGCTGGCTGCACACCGGGGATCTGGCCAGCATGGATGAGCAGGGGAACTGCACCATCCAGGGCCGCTTGAAAGACATGATTATCCGTGGCGGAGAAAATATTTATCCAAGGGAGATCGAGGAATTCCTGTATACCCATGAACAGGTGAAAGATGCCCAGGTGGTGGGCATCCCCAGCCGGAAATACGGCGAGGAGGTGGCTGCCTTTATCCAGATGAAAAACGGCAGCGCACTCAGCGAGGAAGATATCCGGGCGTTTTGCAAAGACAACATCGCCTATTACAAAATCCCCCGCTACATTTATTTTGTCGATGAATTCCCCACCACCGCCAGCGGCAAGATACAGAAATACAAGCTAAGGGAAATGGTCTCTGAGAACAGCAATTAATCGAAAGGCCCGGCAGGCTGGCTGCTGCCGGGCCTTTCCGGGATTAACCCTTCCGGGTGGTCTGCTTGTGGTAGAGCGGGGACATGCTGCGAAGCGTCTCCACCACGTTCTTTAATGCTTTTAAAAACACGTCGATTTCATCGCTGGTGTTTTCAATCCCAAACGAGACCACCAGCGTTCCCTGGGCATCCGCATGACTCAAGCCCAGGGACAGGAGCACGTGCGAGGCTCGCAGCGACCCGGTGGCACAGGCCGACTTGGTTGATACGGCCATGTTCTCTTCATCAAGCATGAGCATCACGCTCTCCCCTTCGATGTATTTCAGGGAGATGTTCACCAGGTACGGCAGACTATGCACGGGATGGGTGTTGACGATGTATTCGTCGATATAGTTGGGAAGCTCCCTGAGAAAATAATCCTTCAGGCCGCTTAGATGCGCCTGGCGCTCATCCATCTGCTGCGCGGCGATTTCAGCGGCTTTTCCCATTCCGATAATGCCGATCAGGTTTTCCCTGCCGGCCCGCTTGTTGTTCTCCTGCACCCCGCCCTCGAGCAGGGGGAAAATGCGGATGCCCCGGCGGATGTAAAGCCCCCCGGCACCGGCCGGCCCGTAGAAGGTGTTGGCGGCAAAACTCAAGAGGTCCACATTCAGGGCCTGCACATCGATTGGCACAACTCCGACCGAATCCACCGCATCGGTGTGGAAAAGCACCTTTTTTTCCCGCGTGATTTCGCCGATCTCGGAAATGGGCTGGGTCGTTCCGGTCTCGTTGTTGCTGTGCATGACCGACACCAGGATGGTTTCGTCGGTAATGGCGTCCGCAACGTCCTCAGGCCTGACCCGGCCGGTTTCGTCAACCGACAGGGAGGTGACCTTAAAGCCCATGGATTGAAGCCGCTTTAAACTGCGGATAACCGAATTGTGCTCGATATTGGTGGTGACGATGTGCTTGCCCTTTTCCCGGTTGGCCATTGCCACGCCTTTGATGGCATGATTAACAGACTCCGTGCCACCGGAGGTGAAAACGATTTCCTTGGTGTTGGCCGCATGAATCAGTTCCGCCACTTGCCGGCGGGCGGACTCCAGCATCTCCCCGGCCTGCTCGCCGGCTTTGTGCTGACTCGAGGGATTGTGTAAATCCCCGTTTATCGCCGATGTCATTGCCTCTTTGACTTCAGGCAGCAGCGGGTTGGATGAAATATGATCAAAATTGACAAAATTCATTTCCGGCCTCCCTTTCATTGCGGTTTAATGTTCTTCTTCAAGCTCCCGCTGACATGCCTCGCAGAAAGTGGCCGAATCTCTTAGCTCCACATCACAGTAAGGGCAGTAACACTGCCCGTCTTCCCCGTGGCTGTGCGTTTCCTTGCGCGCCGGTTCCTGACGGGTTCTGCCGGCTTTTCTGTCCTCAAAATCCTGGATCGCCATGTGCAGCGCATCAGCCCCGAGATTGGAGCAGTGCAGCTTGTTTTTCGGCAAGCCTTCCAGGGCGTTGGCCACATCCTTGTTGGTAATCTGCTTGGCCTCTTCAATGGATTTGCCTTTCGCAATTTCCGTGAGCATACTGGATACGGCAATAGCGGAGCCGCACCCGAAGGTCTGGAACTTGATATCGCTGATCCGGTCGTCCGACACCTTGATGTAGATGCTCATCATATCGCCGCACAAGGGATTGCCGACTTCGCCGACACCGTCGGCATCTTCGATCACCCCGACGTTCCGGGGGTTTTTGAAATGGTCCATAACGACTTGATTATACATAACAGACCTCCTGAATTTTTCCTGATTCTGGTTTTATTTGATTCTGTTTTTTTTATACCCACATCGGCCTTTTCCAATGGCCCGCAACTGCCCGTAAATAAGGCAAAGACAGCGTGTCAACCGATCGACGGATCAAGAAACGCCGACGATTAACCAATAAGTGTAATATAAGCACGAAACCATCATTGTAAAAAGGGGGGAGCCGGGTTCAGCGGGAAAGTTTGTCCCAGTTAAAATCCGGGCGGTCCATGCCGTTTTCTTTGTAGACCGTATGGCAGAAGAGCTCGATGATGGGTTGAATGACCATGTCCGTATTGATATGCCTGACCAATTCCAATTCTTCCAGATCCGCTCGTGTTGTAAATTTCCGGGCCTCCAAGCTCAGGGCGGCCCCGAGCCCGGCGCTGTTCTTTTTGCTGTGAAACAGCTCCTTGAAGGCCATGCGCACTTTGCTTGAAGAATCAATATACATCCAGTCAAACATCTGCTCCAGCCTGTCGAGGTCGAGCATGCCAAGCAGTTCCATCAATTCATCCAGTGTAATCAGCCGTCCCCCATCAACGGGTGCCGGCGTCTGCGCAAAAACCTCAAGCCGTTCCGAAACGGACGCGGCCGCGGAAGGCCCGGCATCGCCGGATGCGGCGAAGTCCTCCGCCGGCTGGCGCTCGTCTGCAGCTTCCACATCCACCCGAGCGGTATAAGCCCATTTGGTTTTCAACCGCTGGTTCAGCTCAAACTCACTGATGCGGGCAAAAAAAAGAATCCGCCCGAGTTTTTCCCTCAGGCGACGAAGGTCAGCGGCGCGTTTTTCAGCGTCCGGCTCTGCCGATTCAATGCGTATGGACAATGAATTATCAAACGTTTCCGGGTAAACATAAAGGTTCTGCCCATTTTCGAGGCTGACCCGGAAGGATCCGGAGATCTCCAGCAGCTCAAATCCTTCCGAAAGGAAACGCTGTTTAATCCAATCGAGACGTTCTTCTATGGGGGCTGCCATTGGCGGCGTACCTTCAACCTGAACTAAACATTTTAAATTTATTGCTTGACCTTTAACGGTACGGTTTTCCTTCAGGCCCTATTCAGTGCCCGAATGAAAACCAGGATTTTTCGTCAAGATCAAGGAAGGCGAAAATTTTAACCGCAGGCATACGCGAAGTATTCTGAGGATTAAAATTTGAGCCTGACACAGATATTGGCGAAAAAGACGGTTTTCCTTCAGGCACTATTTCCGGCCATACAGATCGGTGACGGGTTGGACCCGCTCCCTTATCCGGCCCGAGGTGACAATCTCCATGAACTCATCCGCCATTTTCCGGCTCATATCAAGCACCTCCCGCCAGTATGCGACGCGCTCCGCATCCCGCCCGGCAAATTTATAAAAATCATTCCGGTCCGGGATCTTTTTATACGGCAGCTGCTCCAAAGCCGCTTGTGAAGGGGCGATCAGCAGCACCGGATCCATATTTGAGAGATTCGGCTGCCGCCAGGGGATCTGTTTATCCAGCCATCCCGGGATAAGCGCTTCGGCGTAATGAGGGAAAAGCACAATGCCGTCCTCCGGGTTCATATAAGCGAGATTCATGTGGTAATCAATAATCCCGCCATCCCTGTAAACCCCTGGAGGTGCGCCGGGGATACGGTCTACGCCGGGCATTAACAAGGGAATCGAGCCGGAGGCCATCAATGCGGGCTTGATGTTGTCTGCATGGAGCGGCACCTGATGCATGGGAAACCCCGGCAGCCGGAAAAACGGGGGAAGATCCCGTGGATCATAAAAAAGTGTGCGCTCAAAAAACAAACCGAGGCTGCGCCGGTATATCGCATTCCCCGCTGCTGCGAGCCCTAATCCGGGAAGCAGCCTGGCCTTATCATCACTGCCGAGCCAGCCCTTGCAGCGAACCGCCATAATATTAATCCGCAGCAATGGATTGGCGAGGATTTGCCCGGGGCCCTGCGCGCCCATCAAGGCGTTTAAAATCCGCTCCAACTCATGATTGACCGCCTTTGGCGACGGATTGGCGCCGTAAGCCTGTTCCAGGTAAGCCTCCTGGAAACGCTGCAGGGCATCCAGGGGCGCCTCCTGTGAAGCCGCTGCAAAACGCCAGGCCCCGATGGAGGAGCCGATCAAATACAATGGCGTTTTGCGGGATTGCAGCCAGGACCCGAAAAGAACACTGTCGAGATGCCTCAGGACAAGCCATTTCGGCCCCCCGGCCGCCCCGGCCACCACCCGTACATCCTCGGGCTGCAGACCGGATGCCCGGATTCTGGAAAACGCTTTTTTCCCCGCATAAAAAGCAAGCAGTTGAGTCATTGCCGGGCAATTTCCTTTCCGGTTAATCGATCAGGCCACCCATCCCTATTACCTATCATTTATTTAACAGCTTTGCAATTGCCGTGAAAGGCTTGACAAACCCGCCCCTTTGAGCCAAGGATGGGGTCGAAAAAAAACTAATATTTTCGTAAAATCATAGCTCCGCAGAAGGCGATGCCATATGAGCGGCCCCAAGAGTGGAACCGATATCGCCAGGCTCCGGGAAAAACGCCGAAGCCGGACAAAAAACCGAAAATGCCAGTTCTGTGGGCAGGTGGTACCATTTGCCTGGAGCTGCCGCTGCGGTTTTGCCATTTGTCAGACCTGCATGCTGGACAATGTCTGGGGCATGTCCTGCAACGGAATTGACTGGCAGTGCCCGGACTGCGGCGCTCAGAACGGATTCGGCAACCAGTAGGCCCCGACCGGAGCAGGCCGCTGATACCTGAAACCGAATCCTGCCCCGAACGCTAACGCCCCTGCAACCGCCGCCATAAGGTGCTCATGCTGATCCCCAGAATTTCCGCAGCCCGGGTCTTATTCCCGCCGGTCTGAGCCAGGACGTGATCAATATACCTTCTCTCAAGCTCCCTGCACGTGGGCAGATCTTCCCCTGCAAGCGCCAGCGGACCGCCTGCTTCCCGGGCCTGTTGGGCGGGGAAATGCTCCGGCCGTATCCGCTCTCCCTCGCCCGCCAATATCACGGCATACTCAATCCAGTTTTCAAGCTCCCGGATATTGCCGGGCCAGTCGTAGGATTCCAGTTTGTGGACGGCTTCCGGGGAAAAGCCCTCGTGCTCCGGGTAGGCCCGGGTAAGGAAGTATCTGGCCAGGGGGAGAATATCTTCCCGGCGATTTCTTAAAGGCGGCAGAACGATGGGAAAAACAGCCAGGCGGAAGAACAGGTCTTCACGGAATTGGCCGTTTGCAGTCATTTCCTTTATATCCTGGTTGGTGGCGGAGACGATACGCGCATGGACCCTCTGAAACCGGTTCCCCCCAACAGGCCGCACCTGTTTCTCCTGGATCACCCGAAGCAGCTTGGCCTGGAGTTCCAAAGGAAGGGATGCGATTTCATCCAGAAAAATCGTGCCCTTGCCGGCCGCCGCGAAAAGACCGGTCTTATCCGCTTCGGCACCGGTAAAGGCGCCTTTGACATGGCCAAAAAGCTCGGATTCCAGAAGATTGGCAGGCAGCGCGGCACAGTTGATGGCCTGGAATGGCGCCTCTTTTCTGCCGGAATTTTCGTGGATCACCTTTGCCAGAACTTCTTTGCCGGTGCCGCTCTCGCCCTGTATCAGAACCGAGGCCCCGGTTGGGGCGACTTTTTCCGCCAGTATCAAGACCTCTTTCATTGAACGGCTTCTGAAAATGATTTCCTGATCGGTTTTTACATGAACATGCTGCCTCAAGTCCCAAATGACTTGTTTCTGACTCACGATATGCCGATTGGCCCTTTCAAGCTCAGTCCTCAGTTTATTCAGTTCCTCTCTGATATTCGCCACCCGGAGCTCTTCCCGGAACGCTTCCGGGGAAAGCCCCCACTGGGCTATGGTACGCCCTTCAAAGATACAATGGGCATTCCCCTGGGCCTCGCACGAGATTTCCCTGACCAGCACTTCGGTCCCCAATACGGCGCTGGCATAACCGCTGGCAATGCCTTCCAAAATGCAGCATATCGGCTCAGCCGTCGTCCCGGTTAGGGATTGCCAGATAACGGACTCAAAAGAGTCTTTCCAGGTCCCCCTGAATTTCACCCGGCTGCGATCCGGCGCAAACTCCTCAATGGTCAGCTCTTCGGCGGCCAAACCGGCCAGCCTGCGCATGACGGAGCCCGCCTGGAACCATTCCCGCGTGTCGTCAAAGGTATACAGGTCAGCGATAACCGATGCATGACCCAAGCCGCTGTCATAGCCGAACCGTTTCAACAGGACCCGCATTTTATCCCAGCCCAGGCATTCGATGAGGTCCTGGTTGAGCCGGCCCAGCCCGCTCAATCCAAGGGCCATGATCCGCAGCGAACCCAGCAGGGGAAACCCTGCCGACGAGTCCTGGCCCAGCATTTCCCGACTTCTCAAATCTTCTGCACGCATGGTGACTCCTGCTTTTTCACTTCATTGAACATTTTAACATTTTATTATGTTTTGCATAATTCCATTGGCAGATTGCCAAGCTTCTATGGCGGGCTGACCTCGCAAGCCCTCGTAGGACGGACCAAGCGCAGCGTGTCCGCCTTTTCTTCCTTATTACCAGCATCTCCTTATCATTTTGAAATACTATTTTTCAATATGAAAACATCTTTTTGCCGAATACAAGAAGCCAAAAAATAAACAACTGAAATAATATAGAATATAAAAGCCTTTGTCAGTGGCAGACAGATTGCAGGGGCATAAAGTGAGTTTAATAGAAATCCGGACATTGGGTTTTGCGACAACATCAAAGTCCGGAACCGGAAATGAATAACGGATTGGAGGGATCAACGATGAAACCTGTCATAATCAAAAGTTTTCTTGCAGCCTTGATTATCGCTCTTATAGCAGCCCCCATGGCAGGAGCCGAACTTTCCCCCATGGACAATGCGGACTTGCGCAAGGTAAACGCCCGGGCCGGTATCCGCAACGTCGGCATAGATTCGCTGACCGCGCAGGATGCCTTTTTAAAGACCGGGTTCGGGGAAAAAAAAGAAGTCATTTTTAACAAGACATTTGACGGAATCAACCTTGGATTTCTAGAACAAGCCCCCACGTTAACCATGACCGATGTGCAGTTTTCGGGGTCCATCCACAGGGGCGGCAGCTTTACGGAAATACTGCCGGAGGAGGCGCCGGGACAGTTTCACATCCATCATCATTTTGACAACTATGAAATTACACTCGATCATTTTTCCACTGACGCTCTCTACCCGGCAGGCCGGACCAACGGCCCAAGCTTCGGCGCCCTGGAAATAAGCGGGGGGCGAATGCGGATTTCCGGCGACGTCTACGTCGGGATCAGAGAGTAGAAAGACAGGTAAAAACGGGGGGAGGGCCGCCCGGCTCCCCTCCATTCATTATTCTGCCGGCGCCCATCGCCGCCTTACCACCCTTTCGTGGGCAGTTGAGTCCCATGCATCCCTTTGCACGGAAACCGAAAAAGTATTTTGAAAATCCCCGATTTTATAGAAAAGAAGCAGGGTCCCCGCCCTGTCGTATGCCGGACCAGATAACTCCCGATAAAAAGATTGATCTAAACAGACTTTCCAACGCTTCATGACGCCTCCCGTACCGCAAACCTTGCCGCCTGGTCTAGTGCAGAAAAAAGAGGTAAAAACCAGGTTGCTCTCCCGGCCGTTTTCTGGAATAATCAGTCATGCACTGAAGGAAAGGAACAGCCTCATGGAAAAAATCGGCAATTACCGCCTATTTCAAAAAATTGAAGAATCCAGGAATTCATTGGTCTTCAAGGCTGTCAGAGACAAGGACAAAAAGAAAGTCATCGCCAAGTTCATCAGTGCCGGCCCGCCTTCATCGTCTGACATTTCCCGGTTCCTGCATGAATACGAAACCATCCGGGGGCTGGATCTGGAAGGAACAGTCAAGACTTACGAAATAATCCGACATGAGGGGAACATTGTTCTTATATTGGAGGATTTTGAGGCCATTTCTCTTAAGGAACACCTTGCGAAAGAACAGGTAACAATTGGAAAATTCTTTGAAATCAGCACACAATTAGCTGAAATTCTGGGTGATCTTCATAAAAAAGGAGTGGTTCACCGGGATTTAAAACCCGGCAACATACTGATCGCCGAGCACACAGGGAGTATAAAAATATCGGATTTCGGTATCTCCCAGGTGATAACCCATGAAAACGAAGAAATCTATAACCCGGATGTCATCGAAGGTACGCTGAGATACATATCGCCGGAGCAAACCGGTCGGATGAACCGGGCCATTGACTACCGGACCGATCTGTATTCCCTCGGGGTCGTCTTTTATGAAATGCTGACAGGCCGGACCCCTTTTGAGGCAGACGAACCCATCGAGCTTATTCATTCCCATATCGCAAGGGAGCCCATGCCGCCCTGCGAAGTCAACCCTTCCCTGCCTAAATTGCTTTCCGAAATTATCCTTCGGCTGCTCTCCAAAGCCGCGGAAGAAAGATACCAAAACGCCCATGGCTTGCTCCACGACCTGCGCCATTGCCAGGAGCAGTACCAGCAGCGAGGGGTAATCCCGGAATTTGAGCTGGGCAAAAAGGACATTTCATTAAAATTCAACATCCCCCAGCTGCTTGTCGGCCGGGAAAAAGAGCACCGGATACTGATGAAGGCATTTGCCCGGGTTGCCGACCAGGGGAAAACGGAAGCCATTTTAGTTTCCGGTGATCCGGGTGTAGGCAAATCCTTTCTGATCAATGAGCTCAACAAACCCATAGTTGCCCGAAAGGGATATTTTATTTCCGGAAAATATGATCAGTTCCGGAGAAATGTGCCTTACAGCTCGATCATTCAAGCTTTTATAGCCCTGATCAAACAGATTTTAACTGAAAACCGCGAAAAACGGGAGTTATGGAGACAAGCCATCCAGGCAGCCCTGGGACCCAACGGGAAAATACTCACGGATATGCTCCCCATACTGAAACTGCTCATTGGCGAGCAACAGGAATTGTCCGAATTGCCGGAACTGAGCGGAGAAGAATTTGAGAACCGGTTTTATTACGTGTTCCGGAATTTTTTACGCGTGTTCACCCGCCCCTCACACCCCCTGGTTCTGTTTCTGGATGACCTGCAATGGGCCGACCTTGCCAGCCTCAAGCTGATCCGCAACGTTCTGACGGACCCGGATAACGGCGCATTTCTTTTCATCTCCTCTTTCCGGAAAAATGAAATCGATGAAACCCATTTTTTCAGCGCCATTATGCAGGAAATCGATCAATCCGAACTGCCGGTGGAAACCATTGAGATCCTGCCCCTGAACAGAGACAATGTGGCGGAGATGATTGCCCATTTCCTGCGGCAGAGCCCGGAGCAGGTGGAATCGCTGGCAAATATCGTCTATGCGAAAACCAATGGCAACCCTTTTTTCATGAACCAGTTTCTCAAGACCCTGTACGAAAAAAATGTGATTGAGCTAAATGCCTCAGGGAAGTGGCGTTGGGACACGGAAGCGATTCTAAACCTTCAGGTAACCGATAAAGTAATCGACCTTATGGCGATGAAGATAGCCGATCTGCCGCAAAAAAACCAGGAGGCTTTAAAAATTGCCGCCTGTATCGGCAACCGCTTCGACCTGAAAACCATGGCCACTGTTTTGGGTAAACCGGAAGAGCTTATTTTATCCGATATGGCCGAAGCCTTTGATTCCGGCCTGATTTTTTTCAGTCAGGATATGTGCTATTTTTTGCACGACCGAATCCAGGAAGCGGCTTACTCTCTTGTTCCGGAGGGAGAAAAGGAATATTTTCACTACACCATCGGCACTTATATCTATAGCAACACGGAAGAATCCGCCTTATTTGAAAATATATTTTATATCGTCAATCAACTGGATTCCGGGAAATCGCATATTACATCCAGGGAAGAGAAAAAGAACCTCGCCCGGCTGAACCTGATTGCCGGTGAAAAAGCCAAAAAGTCAGCAGCCTATCAGCCGGCCCTGTATTACCTGGACCAGGGGATCTCTCTTTTGGAAAACTCGGACTGGGCGAAGAATTATGAGCTTTGCTTCAACCTTTACATTCAGGCTCAAGAGGCGGCTTATTTAAACACCGAATTTTCCAGGCTGGAGGATTATGCCCGGGTGATTCTGGCCAACACGGATGAAATCCTGGACAGGGTAAAAGCGCAGGAAATTCAAATACAGGCCTACATGGCCCAGCACCAACTGGAAAAAACCGTCCGCCTGACCCTGGATATGTTAACTTCCCTGGGCGTCACAATGCCTCAAAAATTTTCCAGGCGCATCCTTTTTACCGAATTTTTAAAAACCCGCATGCTGCTTTTCAATAAAAGCAATGAGCAATTGCTCAACCATCCGGAAATGACCTCCCCCCACTACATTGCCGCCATGAAAACAGCTACCACGGCTGCCACGGCTTTTACCTTCGGGGGATATACCAATGAGATTATATATCTTGTATTTAAACTGGTCAATCTATCCATACGAAAAGGCCTGACCACCCACACCCCCTACTGGCTGGGATGCCTGTCCATGGTGCTTCACCCCCTGAATTACAAGGAAACCGCCTTCAGACTGGCCGATATTGCCCAGGAATTGAAAAAACGCTTCCCCAACCCGGAATTAAGAACCCGGATTGTTATCAATTGTTACATCAACCCCTGGCGGGCCCCTATCAAAAACCTTCTGGATACCTTATACAAAATCTATCTGGAGGGATTTGAGATGGGCGATCTGGTGTACAGCCTGGGAACCGCCTCCCATTATTGTGTTTTTCAATTTTTTTGCGGCAAGAATCTGCACGACCTGGATGAAACAATCCTCCTGCTGAACAAGGTGATGAAAAAGCATGAAATGATGACAATCCTCAATTATAATGAAATTTTGCATCACACCGTGCAGGCTTTCCGGGATAAAGCAACCTACAACGATACGTTCGCAAGCCAGGAATGGCTGGGGGAATTTAAATCCAGGCACAGGCAGGACAGGTTGAGTTGTTTTCAACTCCACCTCTTTCTTTTAATGGTCGCCTATCACTTCGGGGAGTATGAATGGGCCGCCAAAGAAGCC
The DNA here is from genome assembly GCA_964575805.1 of uncultured Desulfobacteraceae bacterium. Classification (GTDB taxonomy): domain Bacteria; phylum Desulfobacterota; class Desulfobacteria; order Desulfobacterales; family Desulfosalsimonadaceae; genus M55B175. The sequence continues at coordinate 91 of CAZNSO010000089.1, read as the reverse complement.
CGTGAAGCCAGGGCCTATCTGGATGCCGGTTCCGGTGGCTATTACTTTTATGCCGTATACCATTTCTACAACCCCTTGCTGCGAATCGCTT
>CAZNSO010000088.1:0-13195 GCA_964575805.1 uncultured Desulfobacteraceae bacterium | reverse complement strand
TAGTAACGTCTCATATCCAATTGAAATTATTTGATTCTTAACCGGACACTAATGAGTTCAAACATATCCTGATTCTCGACGATGAAGAAAGCATTCGCTTCTCTCTTGGCAAATATCTCAGGGATGCCGGGTATATGCCGCACCCGGTCGCCGGTCCGGTTGAGGCGCATGAAAAAATTCAAACCCAAACCTATGCGGTGGCCATTGTCGACCGGATTCTGGCAAACGGCGAAAGCGGCCTGGATATCCTGCGGCTTCTCCGGCAGCATCAACCTTTCTGCCAGACGGTTTTGATCTCCGCTTATCCCAGCTTTGAATCCGCTTCAGAAGCCATTTCCCTGAAAGTCTTCGCTTATCTGGCCAAACCGGTGCGCAAAGACCGGATTCTGGAAGTGGTGCAGCAGGCCGTGGAGCAGAGCCGCAATTTACAGACGGCCTCCGTAAGGGAACAGGTATTCTCGCTGATATTCGACAGCAGCGCGGATGCCACCGCCGTCTATGATCCCACGGGCGCCGCCGTTTTTATCAACCCGGCGTTTTCCCGGATGTTCGGCTATTCCCGCATGGAGACGCTCGGGCACTCGCTGCCGATAATCCCGGAATCCCAGGAGCAGCGGACCCAACGGCACTGGCAGCAGTTCCGGGCTGACGGCAAACCGCTGCAATATGAGACCATACGACTGACAAAGGCCGGCGCCCGTATTCCCGTGCTTTTGTCCCTGATGGCTATCGAGGCAAACCCCGCCCTTCCCCCTTTTACCCTCGTAATATACCGGCATGCAACAGCCATAGACGATACCGCAGCAGAAGGGCCGGGCGCGCAAAAAAATCCGCAAAAAAATATTTTCCGGGAAATCACCCATGACTTTAACAACATAATAAGCATCATTCTCGGCAACTCGGAACATTGCCAGACGCTCCTGGATGAGGACCACCAAGCCCGGGCGCTGCTCAAAAACATCATAGACGCGGGGCACAAGGCCCGCAGGCTGACCGGCAAGGTGCTTTCCCGAAGCCATGCGGATGCAGGCAGCCGCCCGGGCGTGGACCTTGCGGCCCTGATTTCCCAAACCCTGCGGCTCCTGGCGCCTACGATCCCGCGAAACGTCCGCATCGACCGGTCCATAAACGCCACTGAGCCGATCGCTGCCGGTGAATACGAGCAGCTTCAGCGGGTCCTGATCAATCTCATAAACAATGCCCTGCAAGCCATGGAGCCAAACGGGGGGACTCTGGAGATTGCCCTCGAACGCCATCCGAAAACACGCCGGAAAGAAGCAGGGCATCCCCTCTGCCTGAGGGTCACTGACAGCGGCTGCGGCATGGATCCGGACACCCGCAGTCAAATCTTCCGACCCTTTTATACCACCAAACCCGAGGGAGAGGGAACCGGGCTCGGCTTATCCCTGGCCTGGGAAATCATCCGCCAATCCGGGGGAACCCTAACCGTTGAAAGCGAAAAGGGTAAAGGATCCAGCTTTTTCATCCATCTGCCTGAACGGCGGCCTTGCACAGAGCCTGCGCCAACAGGGACAAACAAGTCGCGGCCGCTTCTGCCGGCCTGTTCATGGCAATCATCCTGCTTGGAAAACCAGTCACAATAAAGGAGGCCCCGTATGTTTAAATCACTCAAATTAAGCACCAAACTCTACCTTGGGTTCGGCGTGGTGCTGGCACTGCTCGCCACCATGAGCCTTATCGCATTCTTTCAACTCGGCGGCATCCGCCAGGACAGCCGCACGGCGGTCGAATATGCGGAGCACCAGGCCTTCATGCTGGAAAAAGAAATCGACCATTACAAATGGGACCAGGAATTGCAGCGCCTGTTTCTGGACAAGCTAAACGCTGTGGATATTGAAACGGATCACACCCGGTGCGAACTGGGCTCGTTTATTTACGGTGAGGCCGGGCGGGAACTGATGCGCCGGGACCCAACCGCGGCCCGGATCATCCGGCAGATGGAAACACCCCACAAGGAACTGCACGATTCCGCCAAAACCATATTCTCCTTGCTGGATGCCGCGGTTGCCGCCGATGGCGATGTGGAAAAGGCACGGGCAGAGGCCAGGCAGGTAATGAACTCGGAAACGAAAGCCGCCATGAAACAGGTCCAGCAAAACCTGGCCGAACTGCGCGCCCACCTGAATGCGGAAGCAAAAGCTGCGGAACACGCTCTGCTCGGATCGGTTGCCGGCACTCAGAAAATGGTCTTGGTGATTTCGCTGGGCGCACTTATATCGGGGCTCTTAATCAGCACCTTTCTCACCAGAAGCCTGACCGCGCCCATCAAGCGCATTATCCACGGACTCGGCTCAGGCGCTGAACAGGTGACGGCCGCATCGCAGCAAATTTCGCAAGCCGGTCAGCAGCTGGCAGAGGGGGCCAGCCAACAGGCCTCCAGCCTTGAGGAGACCTCCTCGTCCCTGGAAGAGATGGCCTCCATGACCAAGCAGAACGCAGACAACGCAACCCAGGCCAATGCCTCCATGGAGGAGACCAATAAACTGGTTCACTCCGGCCTCGATTCCATGCAGCGCATGTCCGCCGCCATGACAGCGATCCGGAACAATTCGGAAGAATCGGCAAAAATTATTAAAACCATCGACGATATCGCCTTCCAGACCAACCTGCTGGCCTTGAACGCCGCGGTTGAAGCCGCCAGGGCCGGAGAAGCAGGCAAAGGTTTTGCCGTTGTGGCCCAGGAGGTCCGAAGCCTGGCCCAGCGCAGCGCGGAGGCGGCACAGAGCACCTCGGAGCTGATTGAGACATCCCGGCAGAACACGGATGAAGGGGTAAAAATTGCCGACGAAATGAGCGCGAACCTGAACGCCATCCAGGAAAGCTCGGAGAAAGTAACCGTCCAGATCCGGGAGATCACTTCCGCCTCCAGGGAGCAATCCCAGGGCATTGACCAGGTGAACACCGCGGTTGCGGAGATGGACAAGGTGACCCAGCAGACGGCATCCAACTCCGAGGAATCGGCAAGCGCGGCCGAAGAACTCGCCTCCCAGGCCGAAGAACTAAACACCATGGTCGCTGACCTGATTGCCGTTGTGGAAGGCGCCGGAACAGGCAGAAACGGCAACGGCTATACCGAGATCCGGGGAGGAAACGGAAAGGCTGGGAAAGCCCGGTTACCTGAAGCGCTCGGCGGCGGCCGCCTCAATTCAAGGCCCGCGCTTCAGGCCGCGCACGGGCAAAGCGGCGAACCCGGGCATCGGCGCCTGGGGCAGGCGACAAACCGGCACAGCAGACGGACAGGCAGCGCCGAAGCCCTTGTTGCCCTTGATGACGCCGACTTCTCGGATTTCTGACTTCGCGGGGGAGCCAACAGCGTGTACAGGCGGCCCGTATCGCCTGCCGCCTGTACGCGCTGTGCCGGTGCGCAGCAAAGAACAAGCCATGCAGGGCGAATCAAGCCAAGCGTGTCCGCCAACAAGAGAAAGCGAAGCCCCGCTTCCTCTGAAGAAAAGGCGGACACGCTGCGCTTGGTCCGCCCTACGGGGGCCCGGCAAGACAGGTTCGCCATCGGCGCTTGAGAATATGGCTATCGATTTTTCAAACATCAATTACTGGTTTGAAATAACTATTGTCTGTGATAATCTGGGAACCTGCGAAATAAAAAGAGGGATTGCCTGACAACAATGTTCCTGAATCATCCGACAATTCTCCGCTGTTTTCTCCTCTCCTGCATGTTTGCGTTTCTGATCGCCCCCGGCTGCTTGGAGAACCCGGATAGAGTGACGATCAAAATCGGGGGGGAGACGCTTTCCGTTGAAATTGCCGCAACCCCCGACGCCCGGGAAAAGGGCCTGATGTATAGGAAGGAACTGGCTCCAAACACGGGCATGCTTTTTGTCTACCCGGACGAAAAGATCCGGCATTTTTACATGAAAAACACTTATATCCCGCTTGATATCGCCTTTATTGACAAAACCGGGGTGATTGTTGACATGCAACAGATGAACCCCCTGGATGAAACCATTATCCGCTCAAAAGAAAAAGCCCGGTATGCCCTTGAAGCCAACCGGGGCTTCTTCCGTCGGATCGGGGTGGAAGTTGGCGACAAGATGGCCTTTACCGGGCCTGTACCCACCGCCCGCCAGTAATCCTTGAATTGTCGGATGGATATCACCGGGCGATGGCGAAAGGCCGGTTCACCAAAAAACTGCCTCAGCCCGCGGCCAGCCGCTTGAGCCGGGAGAGCGTATTCCAGTCAAAGCGGCTCTGGCAGGGGAAAATGGCATTATTGGTGAATATGGGGTCCGATGCCAGATCATAGCGCGAAGCCCGGAGAGCCTCCGGCCACATGGCTGTGCGGGGAATCGGGCTGTAATAGGCAAGTATCGGCTGGACCCCGGCCCGCCTGACCATCCGGATGGTATCTTCCACTGCGGCTGTTTCCTGGCCGGGCAGGCCGACCAGCAGGTAGGCGCCCACCCGGCCGGCGTCAAAGCCCGCTTCCTTCAAAAAAGCCGCTGCCTGAAAAAACTCCTCTTTCTGAACCTTTTGATCCATGCGCCGGCGGTTGAAATCCAGTGTTTCAAGGCCCAGGCGCAGGGTGACAAAACCGCTCCGTGCCATCAGCCCCGCTGTTTTTTGGGTGATCTCCCGGATATGCACCGCATTGGGGGTATGAAACCGGACTGCCATCCGGCTTTCGGCAATCCTTTCCAACAAGGGCGCGGCGTGCAATTCTGAGTCCACGAGCAGGGCATCATCATAGAACACAAAATCCTTGACCCCATAGTCCCCGTGCCAATGCCGGATCTCCGCAAGCACGCTTTCCGGGGACCGCAGAAGCCGCCGGGGCTGGAGGTATTTGGAAGCGCAGTAGTGACATGCATAAGGGCACCCCAGGGATGTGAGCAAGGGGACGCAGGCGATTTTCGACTGGAGGTCAAAGGCCGGCCAGGGGTAGGTGTCCAGGTCTGCCGGATCAAACCGCAGCGGCCCGGCAAAACCTGTGTATGCCTCGACCACCGACAGAATCCGAGCGAAAGCATTGCCTTCGATGACTGCATCCGCCCCGCTGACGGCCCGGGCATGCCCGGGGCAGAGGGTGGTGTAAATGCCTCCCAGCACAATCGGTGCCTCCGGGAAAGCAAGCCGCAGTTCCCGGATGGTTTCCACAACGCCGGGATACCAGTAGGTCATCAGGCTGGTGACAAAAATCAAATCCGGCTTGCGGGTTTTCGAAAGGTCCCGGCGAAACCATTCCGGCCGGATGCCGTACCTGGCATAGTTTCTCGGCACATCAGCCAGCGCCGCGGGCTTGGGTATCCGTTCTTTCCGGTACGGCCCGCGCCCGTTTCTGGCCGCCGGGTCGGCGGATGCGGCCAGGGGGTGAAACCGATCCAGGCAGTCCATGTAGGAAACGTCACAGCCATGGGACCTCAGAATGGCTGCCAGCCATAGCAGCCCATAGGGCTTGGCCCAGACATCATAGGCGGCAAAGTCGTGTATCCAGGGATTGACCAGGAGTATACGGGGAGGCATGGGTGCTCAGAAAAGCGCGTCGAATTCGTTGTCAAAATACTGCATGGAGGTTTTCTTGAGCTCCCGGCGGCTAAAGAGCATGGTATAGGTCGTGATGCCGGTGGTTTCGGAGATTTCCCGCGCGATCGCCCGGCAGGCGGCTTCATCTGAAGCGTGCACCATGGTATACAGATTATAGGGCCAGTCCGGCGCCGGATCCCTGCGATAACAATGAGTTACCGAATCATAGGCGGCGATCTGCTCCCCGACGGTATCCACAAGCGCCTCATCCACCTGCCAGGCCACCATGGCGTTGGCATTGAAACCCGATTTCTGGTGGCGCAGGGTGGCACCGAAACGGCGGATCACACCCCGCTGATGGAGGTCTTCCAGAACAGCGATCACAGTATCTTCATCAACCCCGATCATTCGGCCGATCTCCCGGTAGGGACGCCGACACACCGGAATATCGCCCTGAAGCACGGCAATTACTTTTTTTTCCAGCTCACTTGGCATGGTCGCAGGTGTCAATTGTTATGAGTCCATTATTTGACAGGGCCGATGGACGGCCTGAAAATTTCGGGCCTGCCCCGCCATATGGTAAAACAATAGCAGACAATTTTTCCGGATTCCAGCACAAATGCGGAAACTTTCACCGCTCCGGGAAAAGCCGGCGGATATCGGCTTCAGACGCCTTGCAGATGCCCCGCTCCGTTATAAAGGCCGTAACCAGGCGGGCCGGGGTCACATCAAAGGCAAAATTTCCGGCCGGGCTTTGCTCAGGCAACAGCAGGCACCCTGCCTTGCCTTTGAAACCCGGCATGTAGCGCACCTCATCCGGGTCGCGTTCTTCAATGGGGATGTCGCGGACGCCGTCGCGAATCCGCCAGTCAAAAGTGGAGGAAGGAAGCGCCACATAAAAAGGGACATGATTGTCTTTTGCCGCCAGGGCCTTCAGATAGGTGCCGATTTTATTGGCCACATCCCCTGTGTACGTCGTCCGGTCCGTTCCCACCATCACCATATCGACAAGCCCGCGCTGCATCAGGTGCCCGCCGGCATTATCCGTTATCACGGTGTGGGGCACCCCGTGCCGGGAAAGTTCCCAGGCGGTGAGACGCGCCCCCTGATTCAGGGGCCGGGTCTCATCCACCCAGACATGAACGTGGCAGCCCGCGTTAACCGCTTCGTAAATGGGCGCAGTGGCGGTGCCGTATTCAATGCAGGCAAGAGCGCCGGCATTGCAGTGGGTTAAAATATGGACCGGCGCATCGGATTTTCGGCGCGCCACCGCTTCGATCAGGGACAGGCCGTGGCGGCCGATGGCCCTTGAATTGGCCGCTTCTTCCTCGGCAATAAGGGCGGCCTCCCGGCGGGCCGCATCAATACGGCCTTCGCCGGGGGGAGAAGCCATGGCTTTTGCCAGGGTCCGGTCCACCGCCCAGGCCAGGTTGACTGCTGTGGGACGCGCGGCCTTGATGCGCTCGGCCTCCCGAAGGATGGCGGCCTCATCGCTGATGGCCGGGCCGGAATTTTTCATTGCCACAAAAACCCCGTACGCCCCGCTTACCCCGATCAAGGGCGCCCCCCGGACCACCATTTCGACAATGGCATAAACCACTGCATCCACCGTGTCCAAATCCATCAACACCAGATCATGCGGAAGCCGGCGCTGATCAATCACCCTGACCCGGTCCTGATTTTCATCCAGCCATATGGGCCGCATGGGGCAAGTATCCATAACCTCTCATCCTCGTTAAAAATCCGCCTGGTCCTTGTCGGACAAGTGCATCGTCAGTTTCGAGCGTCCGGGAAGCGCCTTCATGTCCTTGTACTGCAAAAGAACCCCGTCTTCCTTTCGGTACCAGTAATACCCATGCCAGATGTATTGCAGCAGGCCCGTGGCACTCAACTTCACCTTTTGCGCCTTTTCCTCGCGCCCGTTTAACCGGATGGTCTCCATCCCTTTCTTTTCAGCCCGCAATTTGACCAGGCTCAGGTTATCCGGCCGGATCATCCAGAATTCCAACTGCTTCTGGTCGCTTTGCACAAACCGGCTGAAAGCATAATACAAGGATTGAAACCAGGGCAGTCCATCACCGGTTCGCAGTTGTTTTTCCACGGGTTCCCCCCCTGAGCGGCCGGAAACCTGAATCACTTTTCCCTCGCGGATGGCCTTTATGTGCATCTCATTTTTTTTCACAATCCATTGCCGGGTATGGCCGGAATCATCGCACCGGGTGAGGATGTGATCGTCGGCAATGGATGAGGAAACCGCCACACCGGCTCCATCGGGAGCCACATCAAACTGCCGGATTCTGACCCTGCCGTCCCTGGACTCTCTATAGTTCATGCTCTGCAGACCGTCTGCAGGCAAACTTTCACCTGTTATCAACAAAGCTGCCGCAGCAGCAAAAATTACCCGGACCAAACGCCGCATGCCACCCATTGCTTCTCTTTTTGCCTCCTGTTTCCGGAAACTATTAATTAAAGCTCTTGTTGTATAGGTCTGAAGCATTCTCGTCAAGAATCTTTGTCTCCCTGCCGCATTCGGTTTTGTCTTGACACGAGGCCTTGCTACAGGTTTTAATTTGCGTTTACTGATTTTTTCCTTGTATATCGGAATCACCATGAAAAGAATTTATCAGATATTTTTGATCGCCCTGATATCGGCAACCGTTGGGTTCGGCGCCAATACCGTCCGCAACGACCCGCTGCCTGTCCGGGACCCCGGAAATATTGAAAAAAAGGCCGATACAGCGCAAGAGGACCCCTTGCGGATCCCCCTGAGGGAAGCGGAGCGTCTCTACAAAGCGGATGCGGCCCTATTCATTGATGCGCGGCCGGAATCGGCCTACCAGGCCGGCCACATCAAGGGCGCGGTCAATCTTCCCTGGCAGAAAGCGGAAGAGCAGTTTTATGAAGTCGTTGAAAATGTCCCCGCGGATAAACCGATAATCACCTATTGCGATGGCGAATCCTGTGAATTGTCTGATTTTCTGGCATCATTTCTACAGGATATAGGCTATGAAAACGCAAAAGCGCTGCACGACGGCTGGGGGCGCTGGAAGGAAAAGGGGTTGCCGCAGGCATACCCCGAAAGCTGACACAAGGTCCCATGTCTCAGGAACAACACACATATCCGCACAATAATGCACTTCGATGCACCGAGGACGCGCCTGCGAGCGCCTGCGGCGGCGACAGCGGGATTGCCGGAAAACACGCCCTGCCTCCGGGAAGCGGACGGGGCGCCAGACTGTTAATCACCCTGGCGATCAATTTTTTTATTCCCGTAGCACAGATCACCGGCGGCATCTTTTCCAACAGCATCGCCCTGATTTCTGACGCGGTTCACAATTTCAGTGATTTCGCCGCCCTGTTTATCTCCTATATCGCCTACCGCATTGGCCTTAAGGGCGTGTCCACCAGGCACACCTTCGGCCTTCAGCGGGCTGAAATCCTCGGCGCCCTTTTAAATGTCATCATTCTCGGCTGCGCGGTTGTTTTTATCGTTTACGAGGCCGTCAACCGATTCTTCCATCCGGAGCCGGTATCCGGCCTGATCGTTATGATACTGGCGGGCGTCGGTATTATCGGCAACGGCATTTCCGCATGGGTCCTCCATCGGGACGCAAGCCACAATTTGAACATCCGGGGGGCATTCCTCCACATGATGGGGGATTTTTTGACCTCCGTTGTTGTCCTGGTAAACGGGGCCGCCCTGCTGGTCAAACCCTGGTACTGGCTGGACCCGCTCCTGTCCCTCCTGATCGCCGCCTTTATCCTCAAGAACGCCTGGACCGTTGTCAAGGAATCGGTAACCATCCTGATGAACGCCGTGCCCGGGGAGCTTGAACTGGAAAAGGTGCAGCAGCTGCTGGAAAGCCGGCCGGACATTCATTCGGCCCATTACCTGCACGCCTGGCATGTGGGCAGCTGCGGCATTGCCTTTACCTGTCATCTCACCATCGACGATCAAATGATCAGTGAGACGGAAACACTCGCCGAAGAGCTTCGGCAGCAGCTTTGGCAGCATTTTGGCATCGATCACCCGGTATTCCAGTTTGAAACCACGGTCTGCGGCAATGCCACCCTGCTTTGCGAAATTTCTGAAGCCGAACAGCCCCCGGCAAAGCCCTCCCCGGAAAACCGGAAAAACCGGCCAGGGATCGGCAAAGTGCTGGAGCCTTATTTATTCACCAGCCTGCGCCTGATTGTCGGGGGGGTTTTTATTTTTGCCGCCCTGCCTAAAATTTACAATCCGGCCGCATTTGCGGAAACCGTCGCCAATTATCAGATACTGCCGCAAGCCCTGGTCAACCCGACGGCAATTTTTCTCCCATGGCTGGAATTGTTCACGGGCGCATTTATAATACTGGGCATATGGCTGCAAAGTGCCCTGATAATATACAACCTGTTAATGCTCTTGTTTATCAGCGTCCTTACCTATAATACCCTACGCGGCCTGAATATTCATTGCGGCTGCTTTTCCCAGAGTTCCACCGATATCATCAACATCGGGACGATCATCCGGGATTCCCTGATTATTATCCCCTCCGCCTACCTGCTCTATCGCACGGTGTTTCACCCGCGCGGCCGGGGTCCTGCAAGATAAGGCCTGCCCCCGGCCCCTGCCGGAGAAAACGAAAAAGGCCCTGACAGCAGCATCTGCCGCCAGGGCCTGATATATATAAACCCGCAATACCTGCAGGCGGGATCCTATTTTTATTTAAAGAGCAATAAATATATAACCGCCCTCACCCTGTCAAGAAAAATTTTTCCGATCCCCTCCACAATTAATGCTTGCATAATCCTGCAGGCATATTTTCAATCACTTAGGCGGACACGCGGCACTTGGTCCGCATTAGTCTGATGCACACTTGATTTTGCCACTATCAGTATCATTCCGAACGACTGCAAAAGCACTTTTGTACCCACGCCGGACCAGGCCGGAGACTGCCTCTTTGGCACTGGCCAGGGAAGTGAACCGGCCCACCTGCACGCGGTAAAATGTTTCAGCGCCCTTGCTTACAGGGATTATACAAACATGCGCGTAGCCTGGAGGCAATTCATCGCGCAAACTTTCTGCTAGCGCCAGTTGATTAAAGGCACCCACCTGGACAGTGAAATCGCCGGTGAAAAAATCCCCATGCCCCGCTTCTCCCTCCCCGGCGGCTGCAAACGCTTTTTCCATGGCCAGGATTTCCACCCTGGCGGTTCCAGGCCCGATCATTTCGATATCCCGGGCGGCTTTATAACTCAGGTCAATAATCCGGCCGTGCACGAAGGGACCGCGATCATTGACGCGCACGATGGTCTCCTTTCCGTTGTCCAGGCGCCGGACCCTTAAAAAGGTCCCGATGGGAAGTGTTTTGTGAGCTGCCGTGCGGGCATGCATATCGTAGCGTTCCCCGCTGGCAGTTTTTCGGCCGTGAAAAGGGTCGCCGTACCAGGATGCCCTCCCGCGCTGCCGAAAACTGGCCGAATCGGTAATCGGATGGTACCATTGTCCGTTTACCTGGTAGCTGTCCCGGCTTTTTGCCGGCTGTTCTGCCGGAATGCCCCCCGGCCCCCGACTTGTTTGACATCCGGAAGCGCAAAAAATAGCAAGAAAAACAAACACGGCAACTGAGGCTGAATAATCCGTCCAGCTCATAGATGGCCTCCTGACCCGGTTTTCGTTTTATCCGAGGCCGGCTGGCAGGCCCGGGAAAAACTGATTCACCATACCGCGGGCAACAGGAACCCGTGGAACCGGTCGTGCGACTGATGGCTGGACACGCTTTCCCCTGGATTTTCAAGCCAGCCTGTACGCGCACCCCCTGCGCCGGGCATTTTTCGAAGATTTGTTTGAAGCCGAACAAAAAAGCTTGTTTTGCCGGTAGAACCAATGGCAAAGTCTAAGCTGGTTGTCAACTTTTATGCAAAGGGCCTGTACCAACATCCGGTTTTTTTCAGGCCCGGGCGCAACCGGCATTCTCAGGAGGGTCCAGTGCAGGAATTAGCCGCCCTGCTGCAACGGGTAAAGGAAAACGAGGAAATCCTGAAAAAATTCCACTTGCTGGAAACAAAGATCCTTGCCATTCTGAACCTGAAGGATTTCTTCGAAAATCTCCTCACCGAAATGATAACCATTTTCCAGGTCCCCTACGTATGGGTAACGGTGATCAAAGGCAGCAAGCTGGCCCATATGGTCAACAGCATGGCCCATTCCGATATCGTCCGACAGCGCATGAATTTCATCGATCCCGCTGCATTCGATGCCTGTTTCAGCAGCCGGCCGCTGCCGCTTTTGGTCAATACCGACCTGGCGCCCTACCGCGAGTTCTTTCCCGGCCGAAAGGTGTATGAAGTACAATCCATGGCACTGGCGCCGGTATACATTGACGGGGAAACAGTCGGCAGCCTCAATCAGGGAGACAGGACACGAACCCGCTTTGAAGCCGGAATGGACACTTCCCTTCTGGAGCAATTGACGATAAAAATTTCCCTGTGCCTCTCAAACGCCATGGCCCATGAACGACTCCACTTTTTTGCTTTTCATGATCCTCTGACCGGACTGTTGAATCGCCGGGCATTTGAAGTTGAATTCCAGCGGGAGTTCAGCCGCGCCAGGAGGCACGGATCGCGCTTGAGCGTCGTTTACGCCGATCTTGACGATTTTAAACGGATCAACGATCAATTCGGCCACGAAACCGGAGACAGGGCCTTGCAGCTGGCCGCTCAAACGCTTGAAAAATTAAGCCGAAAAGAAGATATCGTCTCCCGTTTTGCCGGTGACGAATTTGTGCTGCTGCTTCCGGAAACCGGTGCCAAAAAAGCAAAAGCTCTCATGGCGCGCATGCAAAAGCAGCTGGCCAATCACCCGCTGCCCGGGACCGGGGAAAAACGCTTCATTTCCATAAGTTATGGCGTGGCCTCAAGCGAAAGCGCCTGCCCGGACAGCCCTGAACTGCTGTTGAAAAAGGCGGACCAGAAGCTTTATGCTGCAAAGAAAATAAAAAGAGCCGCATCTGCCGGGCGTCAGAGCCCTCCCTGCGGATCTTTGCATGATCATCCGGTCATCACCGGGATTAAAAAATTCTGATACTGACCCGGCATCGGACAATATTCCCCTGTTCGTCCCTGATGTGAATCTCTGCCCGTTTTTTCCCCGGCTGGCTGTCAGGGGGGATGGTATAGCTGTAAGCCGTGCTCTCTTTCTCGCCGAGGCGGGCCTGCTCAACAACGCCCGGCCCATTCACAGACAAGGTATAAGGAGCAAACCCCCCTTCCACTGACACGGATACCGAAACCTTCTCTCCGGGGCTTCCGCTCAGGCCTGCACTCACAGGCTTCACTGACAATGCTTCATGAATCTCTACGGCAACCGGGCATGCCACATTATGGCCCGCCGCATCGCTTACCCGGATAACCGCCGTCTCGTCACCGGCAGATGCATTGCCCGGAATCAAATACCCGTATTGCGTGCTCCCGGCTTTTTCCAGCCGCTCATCCGTAACACTTCCCGCACCGGCAACCGACAATTCGTAAGGAGGGAACCCGCCTTCTACCGATATCTGCACAACAGTTCCCCCGCCCAACATTCCTTTCAGGTGCAACCTGCGGGGATTCACTGACAATGCCTCATGAATTTCAACGGCAACCGGGCACGTCGCATTGTGGCCCGCCGCATCGCTTACCCGGATAACCGCCGTCTCCTCACCGGCAGATGCAT
>CAZNSO010000087.1:0-13385 GCA_964575805.1 uncultured Desulfobacteraceae bacterium | reverse complement strand
ATAATCCCCCATGAGAAAGCTTTATCCGACACATCCGATCCTACCGTAAAAAGTGACGCAGAAATTCAAGAACGGTCCCTTCTATATGTCTCCGCCACCCGTGCAAAAAATGAACTTTTGATAACGTCGTTTGGCAAGCCCAGCAGATTTTTGACTGGCTAAGCGCGGGGGAAGTTATCCATCCAACCAAAATAAAATTTATCCTCTGTTAAATTCGGACATAAAAAAGGGGCTGAAATTTTGTTAATCAAAAATTCAGCCCCTTATTAAAATCTTTATTCCGGGTTGGAAATGTGGTTGGGAAAATTTTTTTAGTTCCCTCTGAAAAGCCCCTTGAAATTGCCTATAAACCCTTGATTTTATTACTGGAGGCGGCATCCGGATTCGAACCGGAGAATATCGGCTTTGCAGGCCGTTGCCTTACCACTTGGCTATGCCGCCAAAAAAAATGGAGCGGGAAACGAGATTCGAACTCGCGACTTCAACCTTGGCAAGGTTGCACTCTACCACTGAGTTATTCCCGCTCAAAGAGTAAACATATACCTAAATATTTTTGCTGAACTTGTCAAGCCCAAATTTATCAATGTTTGATTAACCTACCCCTATTGGGCTTAACTCGTAAGACCCTCGCAAGGCGACCCGGCGCAGCGTGTCCGCCGCACAAAAGAAAACGAATCCCGCTTTGTTTTGAAAAAAGGGCGGACACGCTTCGCTTGGTCCGCCCTGCGAGAGTTACGAGAGCCTTGCTCAGCCCTGCGTGCTTGGTTCTCCAAGGAGATTGAAAATATGTCTATGGAATTATGCAAACATTAATATGTCCGCTATGCTTATCTGTTTTGGCACACGTTAGTAATGAGAAATCCGGTAAATGGCCGCCCGGTTCAGTACTCCAGAAGCCGCCGGTATTTCACGAAATAGGCGATGCCTGACCAAAGCGTGATGACAAGCGCCACCCACAGCAGCACGTATCCAATGGCCTGAAAATTGATGCCGAAAAAGGTGTAATGAATCAACAGCGGAATGATGGCAGCAATCTGAAAGCCGGTCTTGAATTTTCCAAGCTTGGAGGCGGACACATCCTCCCCGCTTTCGGTAACAATATTGCGCAGGCCCGTAACGGCCAGTTCTCTGCCGATGATGATGCAGATCATCCAGGCAGGCACGCGCTCCAGCGGGATCATCATGATAAAGGCTGAAGACACCAGCAGCTTGTCCGCCAGGGGATCCATGATTTTGCCAAGCGTGGAAACCAGGTCGTAGCGCCGGGCCACGTACCCGTCAAAATAATCGGTGATTGCCGCCACGCTGAAAACCAGGGCGGCAAGAATACTGCAGGGCCGGTTGTCAAATAACAGCAGGATAATCAGCAGCGGTACGGCCGCGACCCGGAACAGGGTCAGGCTGTTGGGGTGCCTGATCCATTCGATAAGTGTGTGTTTGTGATCCATTGCACCAAGTTCCCTGATTGATGGTCTTGAAAGAAATCCGTCGGGACCGGCGGATTGAGAATCAATTGTTTGATTTTTTCCAGTCCGCAAGAAACGCTTCGATGCCTCTGTCCGTCATCGGGTGGGCAGCCAGCTTGTCCAGCACCTTAAACGGGATCGTTGCAATATGCGCCCCCATCAGCCCGGCGCTCAACACGTGGAGGGGATGCCGGATACTGGCAACAATCACTTCGGTCTCAAATCCGTAATTGGTATATATGTTGAGGATCTGTTCCACCAGCGTCATCCCGTCCTGGGAAAGGTCGTCGAGACGCCCCACAAACGGGCTGACATAAGTGGCGCCGGCCTTTGCCGCCATCAGTGCCTGAATGGGCGAGAAAACAAGCGTGACATTGGTGCCGATCCCTTCCGCGGCCAGGGTGCGGACCGCCTTCATGCCATCAATGGTCATGGGGATCTTGACCACGATATTGTCATGAATTTTTGCCAGGTCCCTGGCTTCTTTGATCATGCCGTCCGCATCCAGGCTGATCACCTCCGCACTGATGGGGCCGTCCACTATGTCGCAGATGGCGGTGATGATCTCCTTGAAATCCCCTCCCTCTTTGGCGATAAGCGTGGGGTTGGTCGTTACGCCATCGGCCATGCCCATATTTTTGGCCTCTCTTATTTCATCCAGATTGGCGGTATCGATAAAAAACTTCATTGATTGACTCCTTTTATTTGAAACTTGTTGGTTTTCGCATGAACCAGGGGCTGAAGGACTCCCGGATTTTTTCAAGCTCCATTCCCCCGGCATCCTGGAGGCGAATGCTTATTGTCAAAAGCCGCCGCCCTGAAGTGGACTGCGATTAAAAAATGGCGCCTGGCCCCGGTATGGACAACAAGGCGCATTTTCGGGCGGCCACTGCAGATCGCAAAGCGTATTGGCGACTCGCCCCGCTAATTCAACAACGCCCCCATGGGGATACAGGTTTCGCAGCTTTCCCCCATATCCGTCAACAATTGGCGGACAGTTTTCTGAAAAACCGGGTGGACCCAGCCCGGTGCAATCTCGTTTAAAGGTTTTAATACAAACCCCCGTTCCTGCATCCGGGGGTGAGGAACGGTCAACTCCGGGGATTCAATCACCCGGTCATTGAAAAAAATAATATCAAAATCAAGCACACGCGGGCCGTTGCGGACCTCGGAGGCGATCCGGCCCGAGAGGCGCTCCATTTGCTTTAAAAACCCCAGCAGTTCCAGAGGGGATAAGCGGGTGCGCGCCATCATCACCGCATTGATGAACCAGGGCTGATCCGCATACCCCACGGGCTCGGTCAGATAAAAACCGGATTGGGATACCACCGTCACCTTGCCCGAGGCTCCCAGGGCGGCTATTCCGCGCTCGCAATGCGCCATCCGGTCCTCAAGATTGGAGCCGGCGGCAATGATAACCGTGTTGAAGGGGTCACAGGCGGCGCTCATGTATTTTTCACCTGGTTTGTAAATCTCTCGGTTCGGTTTGAAAATGGGTCAATAATTCAGCCGGACACTCTCGGAGTCCGGGCCCTCCCGTCCCGTGCCCGTATATGCGCTCACTTTATAACGATAATGCCAGCCTTTTTCAAGGGATTCCCTGTATTGAAGATCCCTTCCCAACACACCCGTGAGTTCGTCCATTTCCACCTTCCCGGCAAGCTGATAGCGGACCGGGCAGCCCTCGCAGGCCGCCTCCAGCGGGACTTTCGCACGGTACACCTTAAACCCCGCAAGCGATACACCGGCCGGCCCTTCCCAGTCCGGCAGCGGCCAGCGCAACACCAATTCCCCCTCGTCCGCCCCCCGGGCAGACAAATCCTCGATTACCGGAAGCTCATAATCCACCGGCGGCAGCGGCGGCGATTTTTTGCCGCAGCCGGCCACAATAAAAAACCCGACCGCGGCCAGCAGCAAACACCCCGTAAGAATGGCGACACCCCGGATAAGCGGAATTTGTTCGGCGTTTTTGCCAGGGACAATCAGGCAAAGCACGGATTATTGCCTTTCAGCCTCAATGGCCAACTGCCGGCCGGCTTTTTCTATCTGTTCCCGAACGTTGGCCGCGGCTGTCCCCCCATGGGAACGCCGGCGATCGATCATGGCTTTCGGGGTCAATGCCGCATAAACATCATTTTCAATCAGGGCAGAAAAGGCGCGCAACTCCTCAAGGGCCAGTTCGTGGAGTTCTTTCTGTTTTTCCAGGGCATAGGTTACCGCCCGCCCGGCGCACCCGTGGGCCTCCCGAAACGGCATGCCGCGCACAACCAGGTAGTCGGCCAGGTCCGTTGCATTCAAATACCCCTTCTGTGCGGCATCCGCCATGACTTCCCGGTTGACTTTTATGTTCGGCAGCATCCGGCAATAAATGTCAATGCAGGATTGAAGCGTTTCCACCGTATCGAGAAGCGGCGCCTTGTCTTCCTGCATGTCCCGGTTATAGGCCAGCGGCAGGGATTTCATCAAGGTCAGCAATGACATCAGGCTGCCGATGACCCGCCCGGATTTTCCCCGCACCAGTTCCGGGATGTCCGGATTTTTTTTCTGCGGCATGATGCTGCTGCCGGTGGTGAATGCGTCGGATATTTCGATGAATTGAAATTCCGTGGAGGACCAGATGACCAGTTCTTCTGAAATCCTCGAAAAATGAATCATGCAGATACTGGCCGCAGACACGAACTCCATCATGAAATCCCGGTCCGAAACCGCATCCATACTGTTGTCGGCAATCTTTGGGAAACCCAGCAATTCGGCCGCATAGGAGCGGTCAATGGGATAAGTGGTGCCGGCCAGGGCGGCCGCCCCTAAAGGCATGACATTGATCCGGTTCAGGATTTCCCGAAACCGCTCCGCATCGCGCGAGAACATTTCGTAATAGGCCATCAGGTGATGGGACAGCAGCACCGGCTGGGCCCGCTGCAGATGGGTATACCCCGGCAGAACGATATCCTCATGCGCGCTTGCAAAGCTCACTATGGCCCGCCTTAATTGAAGCAGGCGCTCTATGATCTTCCCGGTTTCCTCACGCAGGTAAAGCCTGGCATCCAGTGCAATCTGGTCGTTTCGGCTCCTTCCGGTGTGCAGCTTTCGGGCCAGGGCCCCCACGTGGGCCGAGAGGCGGTCCTCCACATGCATATGAATGTCCTCGAGCCGATCCGTGAACACCATCTCGCCGCGCTCGATTTCCGCCCTTACCTTTTCCAGGCCATCCACAAGGGCCCCGGCTTCCTCGGCGCTCAATATCCCGCATTTGCCCAGCATTCGGCAATGGGCGACGCTGCCGTTGATATCATGCCGATAAAGCCGCCTGTCCACATCTATGGATGAAGAAAAGCGCTCCACCGCCTTGTCCGTTGGTTCTGAAAACCGGCCGTCCCAGGGTTTGTCTGCCATTGAAATGCCTCTTTCAATCCGTGCGTCCGTGCACTCGCCCTTAGCGTTTATCTTCCATCAGCCGGTTAATGCGGAGGCGCAGGGCGTTGAGGCGGATAAACCCTTCCGCGTCCTTCTGCTGGTAGACGGTGTCGTCTTCGAAGGTGGCAAAATCCGCGTTGTAGAGCGAGTCCTCGGATTTTCTGCCGAGCACCCGGCAATTGCCCTTGTAAAGCTCCAGGCGGACCACGCCGTTGACTTTGGATTGGGTGTCGTCGATCATGTTCTGGAGCAGTTCGCGCTCCGGGGAAAACCAGAAGCCGTAATACACCATCTCCGCATACCGGGGTATGATGGAATCGCGCAGGTGCATCACCTCCCGGTCCATGGTAATCGATTCCATCGCCATATGCGCTTTCCGAAGAATGGTCCCCCCCGGCGTTTCATAAACGCCCCGGGATTTCATCCCCACAAACCGGTTCTCCACGATATCGTCCCGGCCGATGCCGTTTCTCCCCCCCATTTGATTCAACTGCTCCAGAAGCGCGGCCGGAGAGAGGGTCTGCCCGTTGATGGCCACCGGATCGCCCTTGGCAAAGGTGATTTCCAACTCTTCCGGCGCATCCGGCGCTTGCCGGGGAGAGACGGACAGGGTGAACATGTCCTCGGGCGGCGGGTTCCAGGGATCCTCCAGCACCCCGCCTTCATAGCTGATATGAAGGAGATTGCGGTCCGTACTGTAGGGCTTGGCTTTGGTTGTGGGCACCGGGATGCCGTGTTTTTCCGCAAACGCCATCAGGGCCTTGCGGGAATTCAGGTCCCATTCCCGCCAGGGCGCGATAATTTTGATCGCCGGATCAATGGCAAAATAACTGAGTTCAAATCGAACCTGGTCGTTGCCTTTGCCGGTTGCGCCGTGGCTCACCGCATCCGCCCCCTCCAGGCCGGCAATCTCCATCTGCCGCCTGGCGATGAGCGGGCGGGCCAGGGACGTGCCCAGCAGATACTGGCCTTCGTAAATCGCATTGGCCCGAAAGGCGGGAAAAACGTAATCCTTTACAAACGCTTCCCGCAGATCATCGATATAGACACTGACCGCCCCGGTCTTCCGGGCTTTTTCATCCAGATGGTCCAGTTCCTCGGCCTGGCCGATATCCGCGGAAAACGCCACCACCTCGCAGTCGTAGGTTTCAATGAGCCATTTGAGGATCACCGAGGTGTCCAGGCCCCCGGAATAAGCGAGAACCACTTTTTTCACTTGTTTGTTCAAAATCACCACTCCTTGTTCAGGATGTCGGGTTTCAGGTAACGCCGCCGCTGGCAGGGATTACGATCCGCGCTTATTCGCTCTGCCGGCCAAGGAGAATATCCAGTATGGCCTTGTGCATGTGAAGCTTGTTTTCAGTTTGTTCCCAAACAACCGATTGCGGCCCTTCAAGGACATCTTCGCTGATTTCTTCACCGCGATGGGCCGGCAGGCAGTGCATGACAATCGCATCCGGCGCGGCTTCGGCCATCAAGCGGGAATTGACCTGGTATGGCTGAAAAATACGCTGCCGCTGGGAATGCTCGGCTTCCTGCCCCATGCTGGCCCAGACATCCGTGTTGACGACATCCGCACCTCGCGCCGCCGAATACGGATCCTCGGTTACGGTGATATTACCGCCGCGGCTTCTCGCGGCATTCAAAACAGCCGGTTCCGGCCCGTATCCCGGCGGGCAGGCGAGTGTGAGCTCCAAATTCAATGCGGCCGCCGCATGGATCCAGGAATGGGCCATGTTATTGCCGTCGCCCAGCCAGGCAATTTTCAGGCCCTTATAACCGCCTTTTTTCTCAATAACTGTCAACAGGTCGCTCAGTACCTGGCAGGGGTGATAGATATCGGTCAGGGCATTGATAACCGGGATATCCGCTGCTTCGGCAAATTCCTCGAGAAAACTCTGGGAATAAGTGCGGATCGCCACGGCGTCCAGGTATCGGGACAGCACCCGGGCCGTGTCCTTGACAGGCTCGTTGCGTGCCATCTGGGTATCTTTGCTGCTGATGAAAATCGCCACCCCGCCAAGCTGGATGGCAGCTACTTCAAAGGAGAGGCGGGTTCGGGTGGAATGTTTGTCAAAAACCAGGCCCAGGGACTTGCCCAGCATGGGCCGGTCGTTGATGCCCTTTTTATGGCGGGCTTTCAGCGCAATGGCGCGATCAAAAAATTTATCCATATCCGGCCCCTCAAGGGCGGCCAGCGTCAACAGGTCTTTTTTCAAGGAACCTCCTTGCTAAATGCCCGTGTCGGAAAAAATTTCATCCAGACAAGCAACCAGGGCATCGATTTCATTACGGGTAATGATCAGCGGCGGCACAAATCGCAGCACCTTTTCCTGAATGCAATTGATCAAAAACCCCTTCTCCATGCAGGCATTGACAATCGGCATGGCCTCAACGGCAAGGGTCATCCCGATCATCAGGCCGACGCCGCGCACCTCCTCTATCAAATCATGGCGCTGCTGCAGCGCCAGCAGCTGCTCCCTGAAATATTCCCCCATTTCCCGGCAGTGCGCCAGGACACCTTCACGTTCGATCAGGCGTAACACCTCCAGGGCCGCCGCCGTGATCACCGGCGTGCCCCCGAAGGTCGATGCATGGGAGCCCGGTTGAAAGGCTTGCGCAACACTTTCACGGGCCAGCATGGCGCCTATGGGAAGCCCGTTGCCCAGGGCCTTGGCAAGCGTCATGATATCAGGGGTCACGCCGAAATGTTCATGGGCAAACAGCTTGCCGGTCCGGCCGATTCCGGTCTGCACTTCATCAAAAATCAACAGTGTTCCCGTATCCGCGCAGACCTTCCGCACGGCTTCAAGGTAGCCGTCAGAGGGGCAGCGAACGCCGCCTTCTCCTTGAATGGGCTCCATTAGCACCGCGCAGGTGGTTTCATTGATGCTTTTTTTCAAGGCCTCGATGTCATTGAAAGGGGCAAAATCGAACCCGTTTAAGATCGGATCAAAGCCCTTGCGGATTTTCTCCTGCCCGGTGGCGGAAAGGGTGGCAAATGTCCGGCCGTGAAATGACTGCTCAAGCGCCAGAATCCGGTGTCGCCCCGTTTCCCCACGGTCGTGGAAGTATTTGCGCGCGAGCTTGATGGCCGCTTCATTGGCCTCGGCGCCGGAGTTGCAGAAAAAGACCCGGTCGGCAAAACTGTGCGCCACCAGCCAGGCGGCCAACTCCACCTGCGGCTTGGTATAATACAGGTTGGAGACATGGAACAGGTGGTCGGCCTGGCGGGCCAGCGCCCGCGCGACCTCCGGGGTGGCATGACCCAGGTTGCAAACGGCGATACCGGCCACAAAATCGGTATATTCCTTGCCGTCAATATCCCACAGGGTGCACCCCCGCCCGCCGTCGATGACAATGGGAAAGCGTTTGTAGGTGGTGGCAATAACCGTTTCCGCTTGTTCAATGATATCTTTTTTCATTGCGTCACTTCCGTTCCGATTCCCTTGTCCGTGAACAGCTCCAGAATAAGTGCATGCCGCCGGGTGCCGTTGATGATCTGGACCTTGCCCACCTGATGGTGAAGGGCATCCAGGGCGTATTCGATTTTTGGGATCATGCCGCCGAAAATGGTCTGGTCTTCCAGCATTTGCTTGATCGTTGCCGCATCAATAGAGGTGATCAGCTCCCCGGAACCGTCCAGGATGCCATCCACGTCGCTCAGATATATCAGGCGGCCCGCTGTCAGGGCGCCCGCCAGTTTGGATGCGACCAGATCCGCGTTGATATTGAAGGTTTCCCCATTGGGGCCGACCCCGACGGGTGCGATGACCGGGATAAACCCCTGCCGGGTGAGCGTGTGGATAACCGCCGGATTGACCTCGGTAACCTTTCCGACCAGTCCGGGGTCGATGATCTCGGGCGGCTTGGTTTCATCGGGCTGATGCACGATCTGCAGCTTCTCCGCACGGATCAACCCGCCGTCCTTGCCGCACAGCCCCACTGAGCGCCCGCCCTGCTGGTTGATCTGGGAAACGATCGATTTGTTGACCTTTCCGCCCAGCACCATTTCCACCACATCCATGGTCTGCTCGTCGGTAAAGCGCATACCGCTGACAAAGCGGGGAGAAATCCCCATCCGTTCCAGCACGGAGTTGATCTGCGGCCCGCCGCCGTGGACCACGACGGGATTGATGCCAACGTATTTCATCAGGGTGATATCCCGGGCGAAATCGATTTTCAACTGCTCGTCCACCATGGCATGGCCGCCGTATTTGATCACGATGGTCATCCCGGAAAAAAACCGGATATACGGCAGGGCTTCAATGAGTATGTCTGCGGTATTGGGCGTCATTTTTCGATTTCAGGCGCAATGATTAATGTTGGCATGATTCTATAGACATTTTTTCCATCTCCCGGGGCCGACGCAGCATTCAGGGCTTTTGCAGGGCGGAGCAGACGAAGCGTGTCCGCCTGAACCAACGCCGCCTATAAAATATAGCGGGTCAGGTCCTCATCCTCTTTAATCCCTTTTAGTTTTTCATCCACATAGCCCTTGTCTACCAGGATATCCTGGCTGTCCATATCCGGGGCATCGAAAAGCAGGTCCTCCAGCAGATGCTCCATCAGGGTGTGAAGCCGCCTGGCACCGATATTTTCCGTCTGGTTGTTCACCTGTTCCGCAAAGGCCGCAATCTCCTGGATCGCGTCATCCGAAAACCGGACATTGAGATCTTCGGTCTTGAGCATGGCAATGTACTGCAGGATCAATGCGTTCCTGGGCTCGGTGAGAATCCGGGAAAATTCGGCCCGACCAAGGGAATCAAGCTCCACGCGGATCGGGAAACGCCCCTGGAGTTCCGGTATCAAATCCGAGGGCCGGCTCATATGAAAGGCGCCCGATGCGATAAACAGGATGTGGTCAGTCTTGACCGGCCCGTGCTTGGTGGTGACCGTCGTGCCCTCCACAATGGGCAGGAGGTCACGCTGCACCCCCTCCCGGGAGATGTCCGGCCCGCTGCCGCCCCCGCCCTCTTTGCCGGTGACCTTGTCGATCTCATCAAGGAAGATGATGCCGGACTGCTCCACCTTTTCGATGGCTTCGCTCACGACCTTCTCCATGTCCACCAGCCGCTGGGCCTCTTCCTGGGCCAGCATCTCCATGGCCTCGGCCACCCGCATTTTGCGTCTCTTGGAGGGCCCCTTGGGCATAAAGTTGCCCAGCATGTCGCGCATATTGATCCCCATTTCCTCCATTCCGGCGTTGGAGAATATCTCGACCATGGGCATGGACTTATCAGAGACCTCCACATCCACGTAGCGCTCGTCCAGTTTGCCTTCCCTGAGCATCCGGCGGAATTTTTCGCGGGTTGAGGGGCTGGCCTCCGCGGGCGCTGCTTCCCGGGTTTCGCTGATATCCACCGCTGCTGCCTCATCCGTGGCGGCGGCATCCGAATCCCCCTGGGAAGACCGACGCTCTCCTGACGATGGCAGCAGCAGATCCAGCATTCGTTCTTCGGCGATTTCCCGGGCTTTTTCCTTGACCGCTTCCTGCTCCACTGCTTTCAGATGGTTTATGGTCAGCTCCAGCAGGTCCCGGACCATGGATTCCACATCCCGCCCCACATAACCCACTTCGGTAAATTTGGAGGCCTCGACCTTGATAAAGGGCGAGTCCGTCAACCGGGCAAGGCGCCTGGCAATCTCGGTCTTGCCGACACCTGTCGGGCCGATCAGGATGATATTTTTCGGCGCTATTTCTTCCCGAAGCTCCGGATCAACCTGGCGCCGGCGCCACCGGTTGCGCAGGGCAATGGCAACGGATCGTTTTCCCTTGTCCTGGCCGATAATATATTTGTCCAGCTCTCTGACAATCTCTGTCGGTTTTAAATCACTCATATACGTACCGAATCCGTTTCATGAAACATAAAAAATTAAATTTCTTCAATGGTTATTGTATCGTTAGTATATATGCAGACCCTGCCCGCGATCTCCATTGCCGCGGCGGCAATCCGGCGGGCGTCGAAATTTTCGGGATCGCCATATTTCATCAGGGCGACAGCCGCCGAATGGGCCGCCACACCGCCGGAGCCGATGGCCACCACTCCCTCGTCGGGCTCAATGACATCGCCATTGCCCGAGATCAGCAGCATCTGCTCGGAATCCACGGCTATCATCAGGGCTTCCAGTTTTCGGAGGTATTTGTCGGTCCGCCAGTCCCGGGCCAGTTCCACTGCGGCGCGGATGAGATTGCCGTTATAGCGCTCCAGTTTGCCTTCCAGGCGTTCGGAGAGATTCAGGGCGTCCGCCGTGGCTCCGGCAAAACCGACGATAATCCTGTCATTGTAGATGCGGCGCACCTTTTTGGCATGGTGCTTGATTACGGAGTCATTCAATGTGACCTGGCCGTCGCCGGCGACCGCCACCCTGCCCTTGTGTCTCACCGCCAGTATAGTGGTACTGCGAATCTGCATCAGTAAACCGCCTGTTCGCTGTTATTTCTGCTTTTGCAGTGGGGTTTCATCTCCCCGGTTCGGGATTATTTTCTCGGATGCGCATGATCATAGGCCGCCATGAGGCGGTCGATGCTCACGTGCGTATACTTCTGCGTTGTCGAAAGCTGCTGGTGGCCCAGAAGCTCCTGGACCATTCTCAGGTCAAGCCCCGCGTCCAGCATGTGGGTGGCAAAGGAGTGCCTGAGATCATGGGGCGATACAGGAACCGCCAGACCCGCCGCAAGTGCGGCCTTATCCACCACCCGGGCAACGGAGCGGGCCGTGAGACGCCCCATGTTTTTATTCAGGAACAAGGCCCCCGTGCTGCCGGCGGCCAAATTTTTCTGAAGGTAGAGACCCTCCCGGTAATTTTGGATGGCCGCCAGTGCAGGCCGGCCAATGGGGACAATCCGCTCTTTGTTGCCTTTGCCGAGCACGCGAAGCGATTTGGCGGAAAAATCCACATCCTTCACATCCAGGCCCACCAGCTCCGACACCCGGATACCGGTGGAATAAAGCGTCTCCAGCAGTGCCCGATTGCGTTTGCCAATCAAGGTGTCGGTTTCAATCGTATCCAGCAGCCGGAACACATCATCGACCGTCAAATAGGCCGGCACCGGTTTGGCCTGCCGGGGAGTCAATATCCCTTCAGCGGGGTTATGCTTGACCACGCCGTGTTTTTCCAGGAATTTGAAAAACGAGCGGATCGAAGAAATCTTGCGCGCAATGGAGGTTTTCTTTATCTGCTGTTTGTGGAGCTGGCCGAGATACCCCCTTATCACCACGCTGCTGACCATTTCCACATCGCCTGCCGCCTCCCCCGGAGCCTCCTCACAGTCGCCGCTCATCGGCAGCGCCCGGTTTTTCATGAAATACTGCAAAAAATCGTCAAGGTCATGGGCGTAGGCGCGGCAGGTATTGGCTGAATAACCTTTCTCAAGGGAAAGGAAATCAACAAAATGCTGGATCAGCGGATTTAATGACGTCTCATTCATTCAAACGCGATCAAAGCTTCAATATCCTGCCAGTCTTCGACCTCTGCGAACGGGTGCGGCTTCCGGTTCCAGGGCTGCTTGTAAACAATCGGCGTGATGCCCGCTTCACCGAGCATGAAGCAGGTTTCCAGCCGGTCCTCCACAAAGGCGGTAATGCCGCGCTCCAGCAACACTTTTTGCTTGGCTTCAAAGGAGCCGGTGGCCACCACTTCGATATCCCCGGCGGCCAGGCCGAGTACCTCGAGCAGCCAGCGGCGTATATGATCGCCGGACGGGCGGGCGGTCACAAATAAAGTGGGCCGATGGTGGCGGTTTAATTTTCCAATCACCTGCGGGGCCCCGCTCATGGGGTTTAAGGGCAGGCTGTAATTTCCCTCGACGATTTTGGCCAGAATTTCCAGGGCCACCGCTTCGCTTATGCCGGAGACGGCCAGAAAATCGTAATCCTGGATATCCCGGTAACGCAGACCGGGAATTCCGAATTCGTGGCGGGCAATCTCCAAAAACAGCGTCATGGTGTCCGCAAACACGCCGTCTATATCGAATGCCACCTCCGAAGGGCAAATTCTCCCTTGCTTCCCCATACCTTAAGCCCCCGGATTCAGGCCGCTTTGCGTGTTTTTTTCTTCAGCCGGCTGATGCGGCGGCGATAAATATCCGCCCATTGTTTATCATCCTGCTCCAGGCATTGCTCCCGCTTTTTCTTCAGTTCCCGAATCCTTTCCTTCAATTGCCGGATGGAAACCTTCGTCTCCTTTTTGCGGGCCCCATCTTCAATGCCCTTGGCTTTTTTTACCGCCTTTAACAGCTCTGTCTTGTTCATCCCGCTGGCCCCGGTGATCTCCGGCATTTCAATGGCAACCTGCCGAAGTTCCGTCGCCGTCATTTTTTCAAGGGGCTTTTCTTTTCCCTGTTTTTCTTTTTTGCCCATACCCGTAATCCCCTCCTTTAGGTTTCCGTATCGTATCTGTCCAAAAAACACAAAGCGGAGGTCAGCAGCCCCCGCTTAATTAATAAAAAGCTTAACTTTTAATTTTTAATACAAGTTTTTTTATTTTGTCAATGACTATTTA
>CAZNSO010000086.1:0-13458 GCA_964575805.1 uncultured Desulfobacteraceae bacterium | reverse complement strand
GCCGGCAGGCACATTAAGAAAGCGGCTAAAAATAGGAACATCACACCAAGTTTCTTCATCTGTCGTCCTCCTTTTTCTTTTTTGAAAATTTTTATGTCAATTGCTTTGGTAAGCCCTCTGCATCGGCCAATAGGCTGTCCGGGCATTTCCGGGGACCCGCTGCAGGCACACAGATGACCCCCGGAAATGTTGGGTCTTCCGGGGGTTGTCCAGGTCAGGCAAACCGGACTCCAGGTCGGCAAATCGGACCGCAGATGCGCCCGGCCAAAAAGGGTTGTCTTTTTGGCCGGGCATGGACTTCTTTCTCTTCAGTTGGATCGGGCTACTTGGCCGCGGCCTTGGCCGCCTCAAGCCAGGCGTTCCATTTGTCCTGATTCTTTTCAATCCATTCGTCCACGTGACGCTCAATGTCTTCCTGCTTGTCCTCGCCCTCGAACATTTTGGCGTTCTGGGCGGCGATATCCGGCAGGGGGACCGACATCAGGGAAAACATGGTTTTAACAGCCGGGTTTTTATTGATAAAATCTTTGTTGGCGACCACCCGGATATCATTGGCCACAAATCCCATTTTGCAGGGATCGGTGGCCGTCCCGTTCAGGCCCTTGGCGATCATGGCGTCTTCCAGGCCTTTCTGGGCGTCTTTGGGAACGATTTCGGGAACATTGATCCACATCACGTCCTTGCCGGGTTTGAGCTTGTACACGGTCCAGTTGGGCGTCCAGGTGTAGAACAGGATGGGCTCACCGTCATTGTAGCGGGCCAGCGCATCCGCCATCCCCGCGCTGTAGCCGGCTTTGATCAGGTTGATGTGGTCCCACAGATCATAGGCATCCATGTGAAACGCGATGGTTTTCTCACAGCCCCAGCCCGGAGGGCAGGCCACCATGTCGGCCTTGCCGTCGTTGTTGGAATCAAAGGCTTCCTTCACTTCTTCGCGTTTGAAATCCGCCAGGGATTTGATGTCGTATTTTTCCACGTGCTCCTTGGATACCAGGTATCCCTGGACAGCGCCCTGTTTGACGACGGTGCCCGCCATGACCAGGTCTTCTTCCCAGTTTTTGGGCAAAAATTCCGCGTGCAGCGGGAACCAGCCGTTGGCCCAGTAGTCCAGGTCACCGTAGGAAAGATTCCTGTAAAAGATAGGCGCCCCCAGTTTTTTGGCTTCCTTGACTTCGTACCCAAGTTCTTCGCAAGCCCTGGCATAAAGCGCTTCCAGGAAAAATCCGGTTGTCCAGGTAGCGGTACCGGGGTTGATGGTTTTGCCCTTGCCGGGCAAATCCTCGGCAACGGATCCACCGGGCAATGCCATCAGGCAGGCGGCCGTGAGAAGCAATGCCAAGCCGGTTCGTCTTAAAAAATGTTTCATGAGAATCCTCCTTTTTGGTTTTCCAATTTTTTCAACAGCTGACACCAGGAATTATTCCTGTTCCCTGCCGGATCCCAATGCCTGGGTGATCCGGTCAAGAACCATGGCCATCAGCACGATACCCAATCCGCCGATGCCCGCCAGACCGACCTGCAGGCTGTTTAAGCCTTCAAATACCGGCACCCCGAGGCCGCCGGCGCCGATAAGCGATGCGATGACGACCATGGAAAGCGAGAGCATGATCGTCTGGTTAAGCCCCGCCATGATGGTGGTCAGGGCCAGCGGAATCTGGACTTTCCAGAGCACCTGGCGCTTGGTGGCGCCAAACGCGTAAGTGGCCTCGATCAGTTCGGGATGCACCTGGCGTATACCCAGGTTGGTCAGCCGGATGATCGGCGGCATGGAGAAAATGATGGTGGCAATGACGCCGGCAACGGTGCCGATGGAGAAGAGCATGACAACCGGCACCAGGTAGACGAATGCCGGGGTGGTCTGCATGGCGTCCAGAACCGGTCTCAAAACGGCTTCAAACCGGTTGCTCCGGGAGGAGAAAATGCC
This sequence comes from uncultured Desulfobacteraceae bacterium, assembly GCA_964575805.1. GTDB lineage: Bacteria > Desulfobacterota > Desulfobacteria > Desulfobacterales > Desulfosalsimonadaceae > M55B175. The sequence goes on along the minus strand of CAZNSO010000086.1, from coordinate 11,534 downwards.
CAGGGGCACCCCGATCAAGACATCCACGACAACAGCGGAGATCACCATGGCCAGGGTTGTCATGGTTTCATCCCACAGTCCCGTAAAACCGATAAATGCCATTGAAACGATGCTGAACACACCGACGCGCCAGCCCGCGGCTTTCCAGCCGACCAAGAGGAAGGCCAGCAGGATGATCTCCTCAGGCAGCCACAGAAGCAGACTCTCTATAGAGTTGAGCATGATTTCAATGGGGACTTTGATTGCCTGAAACTGGGGCCTGAAGTTACCTACCAGCCAGTCTACGGCTATTGCGATCCAATCATCGAGCGGTATTGTATATTTAAATATGTCAAACATTTATCCCTCCTGATCGTTTTCCGCCGGTGCCGTTTCCGCCGGTGCCGTTTCAGCCGGTGCCGTTTGCTCTTGGCCGTTTGGGGGTGGCTCGCCCTCCGCCTGCCCGTTTTCAGCTTCCCTTGTAAGCGTCTGAAGGAAGAGATAGCGGGAAATGGTCCCCACGTATTTGTTGTTTGCGTCCACAATCGGAACCGGGCAGTCATAGCTCGTCAGTTTCGGCAGCAGTTCCTGAAGGGTGGCATCCTCGTTGACCGGTTCGATCCCTTCGAGAAACGCCGGTGTGATGTCCTGAGAATTGATGGTTTCATCTTCAAGGGTTTCCTGGATCCGGGTAAGCGATACCACGCCGACAAATTCACGGTTTTTCCTCAGGACGTAGGCATATTCGCGGTCAAACTCGTTGAGCCGCTGGCGGACCGCCCGGAGCCCGGCTTTGTGAAGCGGGAAAGTGACCTGCGTGGCTGTTGCAATGTCGCCCGCCTTGTAGACATTGGTGGGGTCCACGCCCCGGAAGAAGGCCCGGACATAATCATCCGCCGGGTGCTTCATGATTTCTTCGGGCGGGCCGATCTGGATGATGCGGCCGCCCTCCATGATGGCGATCCGATCGCCGATGCGCATGGCTTCATCCAGATCATGGGAGATAAACACAACGGTCCGGGTGCTGCCTTCCTGGAGCTTTAAAAGCTCGTCCTGCATTTCCGTGCGGATCAGCGGGTCAAGCGCTGAGAAAGCTTCATCCATGAGCATGATATCCGGGTCCACCGCCAGCCCCCGGGCAAGTCCCACCCGCTGTTTCATGCCGCCTGAAAGGGCTGTGGGGTAACTGTTGGCCACATGGTCCAGCCCCACCTGCTCAAGGGCGTTCATGGCGCGTTTTTTTCGGGTCTGCGGGTCGACCCCCATGACTTCAAGGCCGAATGCGGCATTTTCGAGCACGGTCAGGTGCGGCATCAGCGCAAAAGATTGAAATACCATGCTCATGTACTTGCGCCGCATATCCACGAGCCCCTTGGTGTCCAGTTGTGTGATATCCTGGCCTTCGAGGATGATTTTGCCGGACGTGGGTTCGATGAGCCGGTTGAGCAGCCGGACGAGGGTGGATTTGCCTGAGCCGGAAAGCCCCATGATAACGAAGATTTCCCCTGAATATACGGTGAAACTGGCGTCCTGGACACCGATGGTCAGGCCGGTTTCCTTGTAAACCTCATCCTTTGTTTTGCCCTGCTCGATGAGCCTGAAGGCTGGTTCGGGGTCGCCGCCGAAAATCTTAAAGGCATTTTCCACCCGCAGCCGTTCGGTCGGACTGGTTGCGTTATCTGCCATAATCATTGCCCCTTGTGTCGGTTCTGGTTTAACTTCTCAACGCCTGATGGTATGAATAAAACGGGAAGACAGCCGGCGTGTAGTCGGGTTGAGGCATGCAACCCGACAATGGCTCACAGGCAGGCGGCTCGTCCCGTATTCCTTTTCGTTTTAAATATAATAAAGATAACGGGTAACGCTAAAAAAACAAGAAAACAAAAAATAGATTTACGATCATCGGTATCTAATTTTTAATTTTTGTTCAAAGTTAACGTAAACCAGAATTTAATCTTGAATTTATATTTCAAGTTTCAGGTGATGTCAAACGAAGATGTCGGCAAAATTGGTAAAAAAAGTATTTAACCGAAAAATAACTATTTGGATTTATAAAGCATTTCCCCTGGGATGCACTGTCTGCCCGAAAGGCGCGCCTTTTAAGTGACGGGCAAATGATTGACATTTAAGGCTCGGAAAACTAAAAAAAGGTATTTGAAGGGGTTATTGCTGTTATTGGTTCCATATGGAGGTTAGGCAGATGAATTCGTCCATCCTGATAACCGGCGCCTCATCCGGCATCGGCAGGGCGCTTGCCCATGAAATGGCTCAAAGAGGATACCGCCTGGCGCTGACCGCCCGGCGCAAGTCTCTGCTTGATGAAACGGCGGCTGACATACGGTCCAAATACAAGGTGCCGGCGGTCGTTACACGGGAGCTGGATGTTACCGATGACGCGGCTGTTGCCCGGGTGGTGCCCGAAGCCGGGGATGCGCTCGGCGGCCTGGATATCGTGTTTGCCAACGCCGGGGTCGGCCTGGGGGAAAAAGTCGGCCAGGGAGAGTTTGACAAGGCCAGGCGTACGGTGGAAGTGAATATGATCGGCGCGATGGCCACCGTGGATGCGGCTGTTGCATATTTCCTGGCGCACGGTGGCGGGCATGTGGTGGGAACGAGCTCGGTGGCGGCTTACCGGGGCATGCCCCGGGCTTCGGCATACAGTGCCTCGAAAGCCGGGTTGGCCGTCTACCTGGAAGCTCTCCGGGCGGAGTGCTACCGCAAGAATATCCATGTAACGGTATTGTACCCGGGATATATTGACACGCCCTTAAACAGCATGCTTTCAAATCGGCCCTTTTTGATCCCGGTTGAAAAGGGGGCCGCCATCATGGCGCGGCTGATTGAGAAAAAGGTGCGCTCCGCCAGGGTGCCGGCCTATCCGTGGGCTGTTCTGGCACCGTTATTGAAGATGCTGCCCGTCTCGATTGTCTCAAGGATGTGACGCGGATCGGGGCGGCTTCCAATGACCGCAAGGGCGGTGTCTCTGATTATTGAGCACCGGCATTGACGGAAGGGAGGGGATGATGCGGATATATGCCGTTGCGGATATCCATGCCCGGCCGGAGAGAATGGAACGGATACGGGCCAACATTTTGGCGGAGCAACCGGATGTGCTGGTAATTGCAGGCGATATCGGGAGCTTCCGGAAGCCCGCCCGGGTGCTCAGCGAACTTAACGCAATGCCTGTTCCTGTTCTCGCGGTTCGCGGCAACACGGATTTAAAACGGGTGGAGAGACTTATTGACCTTTATGACAACATCCAATCGCTTCATTTAAACCGGGTACGGATGGCAGGCATTGATTTCGTGGGCATCAGCGGAACGGTCCCCGTGCCATTCCGCTCCCGGTTGGGATTTCGTGAAAAGCAGGTGGTTCGCAAGGCCCTGGATTTGCTCGACACCAGGACTGTTTTCGTTGTTCACCCCCCGCCATTTGGGGCCCTGGATCAGGTAATGGGAAAATACCCTGCCGGATCACGGGCCGTATCCGCCTTGATTGCCCGAAAACAGCCCCGGCTGGTGCTTTGCGGGCATATTCACGAGGCCTTCGGCTTCGTGCGAATGGGCGGTTCGTGGATTGTCAACTGCAACATGGCGGGCGGCCGGCAGGGGGCTGTTGTGGATATGACGGCAGAGGGGACGCCAAAGATTGAGATGCGGGGGGCTGCCGGGGCCAGATAGAAAAACTCGGTCAGCTCACGAACGGCCGTCTGAGGACCGTGTCTTTTTTCCACCGGCCGTCATTTTTTTCGGGGTAGGCGATATTGTAGTGCAGCCCCCGGCTTTCCTTTCGGTGCCTGGCGCAGCGGATTATCAGTTCGGCCACAAGTGCAATGTTGCGAAGTTCGATCATGTCGGGCGTCACCTTGAAGTTCCAATAGTATTCATCGATTTCCGTCTGGACGATTTCGATGCGGCGCTGGGCCCTGGCCAGCCGCTTGTCGGAGCGGACGATGCCGACATAATTCCACATGAACCGGCGGATTTCATCCCAGGTGTGAGAAACCATGATGGCTTCATCGCTGTCCAGGGTGCCCATGTCATCCCAGGGCGGTATCTCCGGCAGTTTTTCAAATTCGCCGGTTTCAACTTCTTTAACGGCTTTTTGTGCTGCCTGGTGGGCATATACCAAGGCTTCGAGAAGGGAGTTGCTGGCCAGTCGGTTGGCGCCGTGAAGGCCGGTGCAGGCGCATTCGCCGATGGCGAAAAGCCGCTGGATATTGCTCCGGCCGCAGGCATCGGTAACGACCCCGCCGCACATGTAATGCGCCGCAGGCACCACGGGGATCGGCTCCCTGGTCATGTCCATGCCGAATTCGAGGCATTTCTGATGCAGGTGGGGGAAGCGGGTTTTAATGAAATCCGCCGGTTTGTGGGAGATGTCCAGGAACACGGAGTCATCCCCGCGTTTTTTCAGTTCGGCATCGATCGCCCGGGCTACCACGTCCCGGCAGGCCAGTTCTTTCAAGGGGCTGTATTTTTCCATAAAGCGGTTTCCCTCAGCGTTGACCAGGATCCCGCCCTCGCCGCGCACGGCCTCGGAAATCAGAAAATTTTTGGCTGCCGGGTGGTACAGGCAGGTGGGGTGAAACTGGACGAATTCCATGTTTGCCACAATCGCCCCGGCCCGGTATGCCATGGCTATCCCGTCCCCCGAGGCAATGTCCGGATTGCTGGTATAGGCATAGACTTTTCCCGCCCCGCCCGTGGCCAGTATAATATTTTTGGCACAGAAGGTGTGAATTTCCCTGGAATGCCGGTCCAGGACATATCCGCCGTAGCAGTAATCCTCATGCGTGGTGATGATCAGCCCCCGTTTGAGCCTGGTTGAACGGGTGATCAAATCAATGGCGATATGATTTTCAAAAATGCGGATATTTTTGTGCCGGGTGACTTTTTCAATCAGGGCTTTTTCAACAGCCAGGCCGGTCAGATCCTGGGCATGGACAATCCGGTTCCGGCTGTGGCCGCCTTCACGGCTCAAATCCAGGTGCAGCCCGCTTTCCTGGGAGCCGTCCGTGTTGAAACGCACCCCCAGATCCATCAGTTCCCGTATCCGCTCCGGAGCGTTTCGGACCACCATGTCCACAACCTCTTCATGGCAGATGCCCTCGCCTGAAGCCAGGGTGTCCGCGATATGGAGGTCGAAAGAGTCGTTTTTTCCGAATACCGAAGCGATCCCCCCTTGCGCGTAGGCCGTGTTGCTTTCCTGCAGGTTGCGCTTGGTGATGATAAAGACGCGACCGTGGTCAGCCACTTTCAGTGCAAAGAGCAGACCCGCAATTCCAGAGCCGATAACGAGATGGTCGGATTCGTATTTCATTGTAATCTGAGCTTTATAATAATGATGAGGAGCGTTTGCGTTTGTTGGCGGCCCCGATGATAATGCCGATGAGAAGGACCCCGGCACCGCTTAAAAACCATTTGAGGGCCTCGGAAAGAAACGAATCGGAGATTTTGGTCTCAAGGGATTCGATTTTTTGATTTTTTTCCTTGAGTTGGGCGGTGAGTTCCTCGTTTCTGGACTTCAGGGTCAAATAGTCCGTTGATGAGGCTTCAAGTTCGTCATAGCGCTCTTTTGTTTCGCTCAACTCCTGACGCAGGCCGGCAATTTCGTTGGACAGGGTCCGGTTTTCAGCCTTGAGGGCCTGGTTTTCGGATTTAAGATCGGCCAGCTGCTTTTCAAGCGGCTCGCACTTTTCCTTGAGTGCGGCATATTTTTGACTGGCGGGCAGGGTTTCGGAAAGGTAGCGGCTTAAAACCCACCCTTCAAGGCCGCCTGAGAGCCGAACCCGGCTCCAGTTGTCCCTGGTCTCGAGGATTTCAACCTTTGTGCCCGTCGGCAGGGAGCGAAGGATCCGGTATTCAACACCAGGGCCTGACCGGACGGTGATCTCGAGGCGGTCGTTGACGTATTTCATTTCCGCCGTCGCCACTGTTGCGCTGATCAGCAGACTGAGAAGCACTCCTGTAATCACTCGCATTTTCTGAAACTCCCTTGCTGGTTGTTGATGGTGCGGGGACAGCTCCAAAACGGACTTGCAGCCCACAAAAAAACAGACACTCGAAAGACTTCGTGCATGCCGTGGTTAAAATCATCATCTTCGGCTCTGGCAAGCAAATTTATTTTCTTTGGGGATGTTAAAAAGAAAAGATATATGAAATCCCGGGCTTGTTCAAGCTAAAATCCTTTCAAGCCGCAGCCATGGCCCTCAGGCGCTCGGCCAGCCCGGTCAGCCGCATTTCCGGCTTGTTGTTGGAAACGGCAATGGAAAGCGCTTTTTGGCTGCCGATGAGGATAACCAGGGATTTGGCCCGGGTGATGGCGGTGTACAGCAGGTTGCGCTGCAGCATGATATAATGGCGGGTAACCAGGGGCAGGATGACTACCGGATATTCCGACCCCTGGGATTTGTGGACGGAAATGGCGTATCCAAGGGTCAGGTCATTGAGTTCATCCCTGGCGTATGCAACGGCGCGGCCGTCAAAATCAACTGTCAGGCCGCCCGTATCCGCCGCAACCGCAAGAATGCGGCCGATATCGCCGTTAAAGACATCTTTTGTGTAGTTGTTTTTCAGGTTCATGACCTTGTCGCCGGGTTTAAAGGGGGCTCCGTGGGCGGCTGTACCGTTTCCGTCCGGATTCAGGGCGGCCTGGAGTTTTTGATTCAGGTTGACGGTACCGACAATGCCTTTGTGCATCGGTGACAGGACCTGTATGGCTGTGAACGGGTCCAGGTGAAATGCAGATGGCAGCCAGTCTGTGCACAAGTAATTGATTTTATGGGTTATGGCTTCAAGGTCGGTTTCTTCCCAGAAATAAAATTCCGCTTCTGCCGGCCGGCTCTTATCAAAAAAAGTGAGTTCCGGCAGTTCCCCGTGTCGAATACGATGGGCATTGCTTATGATCGGGCTTTCGGCAGCCTGGCGGAAAATGGTGGTCAAGCGGACCACCGGTATAATCTCCGAGGCGATCAGGTCCGCCAGGACGTTGCCCGGACCCACCGGCGGCAGTTGAAAGGCATCGCCCACGATAATCATTCGGCTGGACAGAGATACGGCGTTTAAAAGGTGGCGCATGAGCTCGACATCCACCATGGAAGCCTCGTCAACAATAAGCAGGTCGGCATCGATGGGGTTATCCCGGTGTCGCCCGAAAAAGTTGTCCTCAAAATTATATTCCAGAAGCTTGTGAATGGTGTGAGCGGGCATGGCGCTCAGTTCGGACAGGCGCCGGGCGGCGCGGCCCGTCGGCGCGGCCAGGCAGATCCGGCTGCCCGTTTGCCTGAAAACAGCCGCGATAGCCCGGATCAGAGTGGTTTTTCCGGTTCCCGGTCCGCCGGTGATGACAACCACGCGGTTGTGGTGTATCGCTTCCAGGGCCTGATGCTGGTCCGTGGTCAAATCAAGGGCCAGGGATGTTTGAATCCGTTCCAGGCAATCGGCCGGGGTGGCCCGGGAAGGGGGAGGCGCAACGGAAATCAGGGCGGCGGTGCGTTCGGCGACCGTGGTCTCGGCATTGTAAAGGGCTCTCGGGTATATCCGGCGCTGGTGCTCATCCGATGAAGCGCTTTCTGCAACCAGTTCACCGGAATGAACCATGTCATCAAGGGCATCGGCTACGGCATCCGCCGACGAATCAAAGAGTTGGCAAACCCGCTCGCGCAGTTGCCCCTCCGGCAGGAAAACGTGGCCTTCTCCGGTGGCCTCCCGGATCATCTGGTGGATGCAGGCCGGCAAACGTTCCGGCCCGTCAGGGTCCATGCCCATGTTTCTGGCAATCCGATCCGCAACAGGGAAGCCGATACCGGGGATATCGGTGGCCAGGCGATAGGGGGAATGCGAGATGATGTCAATGGCCTCCCGGCCGTAAGTATCCACAATTTTTTGCGCATAAGCGCTGTTGACGCCGTTTTCCTGTAGAAAAACCATGATTTCCCGGTAGGCGGCCATGGCCTGCCACTGCTCGTGAATGGCCTGCGCCCTGGCTGCGCCAATGCCTGCCACCTCAGTTAACTGCTCCGGCCGGGTTTCAATGACAGCAAAGGTCTCGGCGCCGAATTTTTGAATGATATGCTCCGCCGCTGCCGGCCCGATTCCCTTGATCCAGCCGGAGGTCAGGTAATTGCGGATACCCTCGGGGGTTGTGGGTGTCCGGATTTCGACGGCCTCTATCCGGAACTGCTGGCCGTATCTGGGATGGGAGGCCCAGCGGCCGGTCAGTTTGACCTCCTCCCCGGCCACCGGTGAGGGGATATGGCCCACCACCGTTACCGGTGTCCGGGTGCCGGAAAGCAACAGCCGGGCCACCGTAAAACGGTTTGCCGCATTGTGATAAGTGATATGGTCCAGCCGGCCGTTAAGCGTTGCCATCCTATTTGTTCAGTGCAATTTTTAAAACGTTTCGCATTTTTTCAACAAAGTGGAATTCAATGGCGTCTTTAACATTGGCCGGCACGTCTTCCAGGTCTTTTTCGTTCCATTTGGGCAGGATGATGCTCTTGATGCCCGCGCGATGAGCAGCCAGCACCTTTTCCTTGATGCCGCCCACGGGCATGACCTGGCCCCTCAGGGTGATCTCCCCGGTCATGGCCAGGTCCTTGTAGGTGGTGGTGTTGGTCAAGATCGATGCCAATGCCGTGAGCATGGTCACCCCCGCGGATGGGCCGTCCTTGGGGATGGCCCCTGCCGGGATGTGGATGTGCAGATCATATTCCTGGAAATAAGTTTCATCAATGCCCAGTGATTTGGCGTTGCTGCGGATATAGCTCAACGCGGCCTGGGCGGACTCTTTCATGATATCGCCCAGCTGGCCGGTGAGGGTCAGCTTGCCGTTTCCTTTCATGGCGGTTGCCTCAATAAACAAAATATCACCGCCGGCTTCAGTCCAGGCAAGGCCCATGACCACGCCCGGAGTGGCCACGCGCTTCTTTAATTCTTCGCTGGTAAAGCGAATCGGGCCAAGGTAATCCGCGACGTTTTTGACATCAATCTTAACGGCTTCGGCCTCCTCTGATGCGATCTGGCTGGCAACCCCGCGGCAGACCGCTGCGATTTCCCTTTCCAGGTTTCTCAGGCCCGCCTCATGCGTGTAGCCGGTGATGATCTGTTTGATGGCGCCGCGGGTAAAACTGATCTGATCCGATTTCAGCCCATTGGCTTCACGCTGGCGGGGAATCAGGTACCGGGAGGTGATTTTGATCTTGTCCTCCACCGGGTAGCCGGACAGCCGCAGCACTTCCATGCGGTCGCGAAGCGCCGGCGGAATTGTGTCGAGGATGTTGCCGGTGGTGATGAACATGACCGAGGAGAGATCATAAGGGATGTCCAGGTAGTGGTCTTCAAAGGTGTTGTTCTGTTCGGGGTCCAGGACCTCGAGCAGTGCCGAGGAAGGATCGCCCCGGAAGTCGCTTCCCACCTTGTCGATTTCATCGAGCATAAAGACCGGGTTGTTGGAACCCGCCCGGCGCAGGCCCTGGATAATCCGCCCGGGCATGGCGCCGACATAGGTTCGGCGGTGTCCCCGGATTTCCGCTTCATCGCGGACCCCGCCCAAAGAGATTCTGATGAATTTGCGGCCCAGGGCCCGGGCAATGGAGTGACCCAGCGAGGTTTTCCCGGTTCCCGGCGGGCCGATAAAACAAAGAATCGGGCCCTGAATCTGCGGGTTGAGCTTGCGCACCGCCAGGTATTCGAGAATTCGCTTTTTGGCTTTTTCCAGGCCATAATGATCATTGTCCAGTATTTTGCGGGCGTTTTTCAGATCCAGGGAGTCCTGCGTACTTTCGTTCCAGGGAAGGGCAATGATCCAGTCCAGATAGGTCAATGCCACCGTGTATTCAGCGGAGGACGGGTGCATGCGGGAGAGCCGGTTCAATTCCCGCTCGGCTTCCTTTGCAGCGGCTTCCGGAAGCTCTTTTTCCTTTATTTTCTGGCGGTATTCCTCAACTTCAGCCGTTGTTTCATCGGTTTCCCCGAGTTCTTCCTTGATGGCTTTCAACTGCTGCCGAAGGTAGTATTCCCGCTGCTGTTTCTCCATATCCCCCTTTACCTGGGACTGGATTTTGTTGCCGATTTCCAGGATTTCCAGTTGATAGTTGACCAGCTGGGTGACCTTTTTCAGCCTGGCCTTGACATCAAGCGTCTCGAGAACCTCCTGTTTCTCTTTTGTCGTGGAGTTGATGGTGGAGGTCACCATATCAGCCAGGGTATCGGGCTCTTCAAGGGATTTGGCCATGGAGACAAGCTCCTGGGTCAGTCCGGAGGAAAGCTCCACAACCCGTTCATACTGGGAAGTCAGATTGGCCATCAAGGCTTCGGTTTCCTTGTCCATCTCCCATTGTGCTTGCAGCGAGGTGACGCGGGCCTGAAAATAGGGATCCTCCCGGGTGTACGCCTGTATCTGGAACCGCCCCAGGCCCTGGAGGATCAGCTGGGCCTTGTTTTCCTCGGCCTTGGCCATTTTCAGGATAACCGCGCTTGTTCCGTATTCATAGAGATCTTCCGGGCTGTAGGCAGCCTTGGCTTCCTTGACATTGGATGTAACCGCCCCAATAATGCGGTCCTTTGACATGGCCTCATCGATCAGCTGGATTGAGGCCTCCTGCATGACAATCAGGGGAAGCACCATTTTGGGAAACAGGACGACATCGTATAAGGGCAGAATGGGGAGTATTTCCGGAATCTTTTCTGGTGAATAGCCTTGTTGTTGTGCATCTTGTGTCATTTATTGCCTCCAGCAATCCTGTATAGTGCCTGAAAAACCCGCGTTTTTCGCCGAGCGATAGCCTGAAACTGCCGACGGGCGGCTGGTTTCAGGGTTTGGAAAATTCGAAGAAGTCATTGACGGCGTTCACTCCGGGTCTCCTTCGCTGATTGGTATATTGTAGCGCGACTCCATTGCCAGCTTATTGACCCGGATATGAAGCAGGCCTTTTTTGTAGGCGGCATTGACGGAGTCCGTGTCAATGGCGGCCGGCAGATACAAAATCCTTTCAAAGTTGCCGTACTGAATTTCAGCGAGCCGGTATTTGCCCTTTTCTGCCGGCGGCACACCCATTCGCCGGCCGGAAATCCGGATGGCCCGCGAATTGATCTCAAGGTCCAGGTCTTCTTTATTGACACCTGCCAGCTCGGCAATAACAATGATTTCGGAGGGGGTTTCAAATATGTCCAGCGGAGGATACCAGGAGCTTTGGGAGAATGAGTACATGGGATTGAGAGAATGGAACACATCGCTCATGGTTTTTTGAAATTTTGCCCCCACGTCATCAAAATCATTGCTCAGTCGGATTTTGATATAATCCATGGATGACTCCTGTTTTCATGCGGGTTTAAATCAATTATGGAGTTTTAATTAAAGAAATTAACACTGAAACAGGTGCTTGTAAAGCACCGGGTGCCAAAACCGCCTGCATTCATCAAAAAAAACAGTTGGGCGGCAGCCCGCCGGCCAGGCCACTTTTTTGTTTGAAATAAAAAAAGGGCTTACAGGCGACTGTACCCGTAAACCCTTATATTTTCTGGTAGGCGGTACTGGATTTGAACCAGTGACTT
>CAZNSO010000085.1:5980-13834 GCA_964575805.1 uncultured Desulfobacteraceae bacterium | reverse complement strand
ACCGCCGTTACCTGTTTTCGGGTGGAATCCCTGGAGTTAAGTATTATTATGTGTCTAAACAAATATTTCCTGCTAACGTAAAAGGAAATTTTTTTTCATTGCCTGATCCGCCCCCGGGGCCGGGGGCGTCGCTATGGAGTTTGGAGCCAATGGAGACCCCTCCGATTCGTATCGTCAATGCCAGACAGAACAACCTGAAAAATATCACCGCAACGGTTCCCGTCGGGGCGGTCACCGTTGTTACCGGCGTTGCCGGCGCGGGCAAATCCTCGCTTGCCTTCGAGGTCTTGTATGCCGAGGGCTACCGCCGGTACGTGGAAACATTTTCGCCCTACGCCCGGCAGTTCTTAGAACGGCTGGACCGACCGGACGCAGACCGCGTCGAAGGCGTCCTGCCGGGCATTGCCATCGGGCGAAGCTCCCCGGTTCAGACATCCCGGTCCACCGTGGGGACCATCACTTCCATTGACGATTACTTGCGCACCCTCTTCGCCCGGGCCGCCACCCGCTACTGCGAACGCTGCGGCAGACCGGTAATGCGCGACACTCCTGCCGGCATTTATGAAACCCTCCTTTCCGCAGCTGAAAACAAACAGGTATTAATCGGTTTCAGCCGGAATTTCGGGGACACGAGCGCCCGCGCCATCCGGGAGACCCTTCAGCAGGCAGGCTTTTCCCGGGTTTTGGAAAAAGAACGGACCGTGAGAATTGAAGAGGCCCGATTGGATGAAGAGGCGCCGGTAACCGTTATTCTGGACCGGGTGGTCATAAGCCCGGACAGGCGGCGGCGCATCGTGGACTCGGTGGAATCCGCCCTGAAATTCGGCGGCGGGCGAATGGCCGTGTTCCCGGGGGAGGGGCAATCCCCACTTTACTTCAGCAGCGGCCGGCATTGCCCGGACTGCGACATTGACTACACCGACCCCACCCCTGCCATGTTCTCCTTCAACAACCCCATCGGGGCCTGTGAATCCTGCAATGGCTTCGGCCGCATCATCGGCATCGATCCGGACCTGGTGATCCCGGACCCCGGCCTGAGCATTGCGGACGGCTGCATCCGTCCCTTTCAGACGCCTTCCTACGCCGCCTGCCAAAAGGATCTCATGGACTTCATGACCCGGCGGGGGCTTCCCGTGGAAAAGCCCTGGCGGGAGCTTTCCGAAGACATCCAAAACCTTGTCTGGAACGGTGCGCCAGGCGGCGAGTGGTACGGCATCCGGGAGTTCTTCCGATATCTTGAGAGCAAGCGTTATAAAAAACATGCGCGGATTTTTCATTCCCGCTTCCGGCAGTATCTCACCTGCCCGGATTGCGGCGGGTCCAGGCTAAAGCCCGCCGCCCGGCAATTTCGGCTTGCCGATCAAAACTTTGCAGACATTGAACGGATGTCGATCGCCCGGGCAGACGACTTCTTTACGGACTTCGCCCGCCGCGACACGGATCGGGCCACCGCGATGCTGCTGGAGGAAATCCAAAACCGGCTCCGGTTCCTCCGCGAGGTGGGCCTGGACTACCTGAGCCTGGGCCGCCAGTCACGAACCCTCTCCGGCGGCGAAACCCAGCGCGTCACCCTGGCGACGGCGCTGGGCACATCGCTGACCAACACCCTCTACCTCCTGGATGAGCCGTCTGTGGGCCTGCACCCCCGGGACAAGGAGCGGCTGGCCGCAGTGCTCAGGAAATTGGCGGCAGACGGCAACGCCGTGGTGGTGATCGAACACGATCCCGCTTTTATCCGGGCCGCGGACCGGGTCATCGACCTGGGGCCGGGACCGGGAAGCGATGGGGGGCGGATCAACCACCAGGGAACCCTGGCGGGGCTGCTCAAACGCAAAACGTCCCTTACCGCCCGGTATTTAAGGGGGGAACTAAAAATCCCGCGGCCCGCCAGCCGACGGGAACCCACGGCAAAGCGCCTTCGGGTGAGGGGGGCCCGGGAACACAACCTGCACGATCTGACAGTGGAAATCCCCCTGGAAATGTTCGTTTGCGTAACCGGGGTCAGCGGCTCCGGCAAGTCCACCCTGGTCGACCATGTCCTTTTCCGAAACCTCAAACGGGGAAAAGGCCTCCAGGTCATGGAGCCGGGACGATGCCAGGCGCTCGAGGGTGTGGACCAGGTGGCGAAGGCGGTTTTTGTCGATCAGTCGCCTCTCTCCCGCAACACCCGGATGAACGCGGCCACCTACATGAACGTGCTGGATCCCCTGCGCAGCGCCTTTGCCGCCACGCAACAGGCTAAGACCCTGGGATTTACACGCTCCGCATTTTCCTTTAACACCGCCGCCGGCGCCTGCCCGCACTGCCAGGGTGCCGGTTTTGAAAGGGTGGAGCTCCAGTTTCTCCCGGATGTGCTGGTCAAATGCCCGGCCTGCGACGGACGCCGGTTTTCCCCGGAAACAGGCAGGGTGCGCTTAAAGGGGCACGCCATTTTTGAAGTCCTGGACCTGCCGGCGCAGGATGTGGCCGCGCTGTTTTCAGACAATCCGAAAATCACCGGCGCGCTCAAACCCATGATAGATATCGGGCTGGGTTATCTGACCCTCTCCCAGTCCGCGCCCACCCTCTCCGGCGGGGAAGCCCAGCGCCTGAAACTCGCCCGGCACCTCAGCCAGGCCCGGCAATCAGAAAATGTTGTTTTTTTGCTGGACGAGCCCACCACCGGTCTTCACCCGGCCAACGTGGCCGAGCTGGTCGGGGCGCTGCAGCAGCTCGTGGCCGCCGGTCACTCGGTGGTGGCCATCGAACACGACATGGACCTTGCGGAATCAGCTGACTGGATTATCGACATGGGACCGGAAGGGGGAGACAAGGGGGGCAGGATCGTGGGCGAGGGCCCGCCTGAAGCCATCGTTGGGATGGAGACCCTGACCGGCAAGGCTTTGAAGGCCCTTTCCCGGCAAGCCCCCCGCAGGCCCTTTCAAAAGCCGGATAGGAACGGGACCCGCCGCAGCATTCAAATCGTCGGCGCCCGGGAACATAACCTGGACAACGTGACCGTCACCATTCCACGCAACCAGCTTGTGGCCGTTACCGGCGTGAGCGGCTCCGGCAAATCAACGCTTGCCTTTGACGTTTTGTATTCCGAGGGGCGGGAGCGGTTTCTGGACTGCCTGCCCGCCTATGCCCGGCAATACATGCAGCCGCTGGCAAGGGCGGACGTGGACCGGATCGAATCCCTCCCGCCCACGGTGGCCCTTGAGCAGAAAGTCGCGCGAGCCGGCGCCATGTCCACCGCCGGCACGGTATCAGAGGTCTACCACTACCTCAGGCTCTTGTTTTCAGCCCTGGGCACCCCTTTCTGCCCCCAATGCCGGGTTGCCGGCAAAGCCGCCGGAATCGGGGAAATAACAGAACAGATCGTGGATCGCTTCAGGGGAAAACCGGTTTTTCTGCTGGCCCCGCTCATTCGCGGGCGAAAAGGCTACCACGCGGACGTGATCCAGCGGGCCGCAGCCAGCGGTTACGACAAAATCCGGATTGACGGCAAAATTCGGGACACCGGAGAACCGCCCCGGCTGGACCGCTATAAAATCCACGACATCGAGGCTGTTGTCGCCAGGAGACTGATTACCTCCAGGCAAAAAGCCGCCATAAAAAGGGATGTCCAAAAGACATTGGACGCCGGGGCCGGAAGCATTCGCGTCTTGCGGGAGGATACGGGCGCCGAAATTTTCTTTTCCACCCGCAGGGCCTGTCCCCAATGCGGGGCGGGACTGCCGGTGGCCGACCCCCGGCTTTTTACCTGGAGCCAGAAATTCGGGGCCTGCCCGGTCTGTGCGGGCTCCGGCCAAAAAACCGAAGATGCGGCAAACGGGGAGGCCGAACCCAGGCCCTGTCCGGCCTGCGGCGGCACCCGGCTTCGCCCCGAGGCCCTGGCGGTTAAAATCGGGGACCGCCATATCGGGCATGTGGCCGCAATGCCCATAGATGAGATTCGCGCCTGGCTGTCCGGGCTGCAGGCGGAAAAACCGGAAAACGACCAATCGCCGAAACATTTAAGGGATATCAGCGGTCAAATCATCCCGGAGCTGACCACACGACTTTCACTTTTAAGCACCCTGGGGCTGGGCTACCTCTCGCTTGACCGGGCCACCAACACCCTATCCACCGGGGAGGCACAGCGCGTGCGCATCGCCGCGGAACTCTCTTCCAACCTCCGGGGGGTCTGCTACGTACTGGACGAGCCAACAGTGGGGCTTCATCCCCACAATGCGCTTGCCCTGGTAAAGGCCCTTACCGGTTTGCGCGACCGCGGCAACACGGTGGTGGTGGTGGAGCACGAAGAGCCGGTCATCCGGGCGGCGGATCATGTCATCGACCTGGGCCCCGGGGCCGGATCCGGCGGCGGGCGGATAACGGCAAGCGGCACCCCGAAAAAAATTGAGAAAACGAAAAACTCGGTCACCGGCAAGTGGCTGCGCGGCATCGGCAAGACCCCCCTGGGTGCCCGGCGGCCGCTTGAAGGGGCTGCCCGACTCGGCGTGTCCGGGGCGCATTTGTACAACTTAAAGGGCCTCAACGTTGAAATCCCGCTGGGCCGCCTGGTCTGCGTAACCGGGGTGAGCGGATCGGGAAAATCCACGCTGGTGCGAGACGTGGTTTATCGGGCATTGAAGGCGGGGCTTGCGAAAAAGCCCCTGCCGCCGGTTTTAAAGGGCCTCTCCGGCGCTTCGGCCGTCAAAAGCGTTAAAGAGGTGGATGAAACCCCGATCGGACGCACGCCGCGATCCGTGCCGGCCACCTATGTCGGCATCATGGACAGCATCCGCCGCATCTTTGCCCAAACCCCGGAAGCCCGTGCAAGGGGCTACAAGGCGGGGCGGTTCTCCTTCAACGTGGCCGGCGGCCGCTGCGAAACCTGCAAGGGCCAGGGCCGGCACCGGGTGGAGATGCCGCTTCTTCCGGTGATCCACATCCCCTGCGACGTGTGCGGGGGAAGCCGCTTCAACCCGGAGACCCTGGCCGTAACCTTCAAGGAGCACTCCATTGCAGACGTTCTGGCACTTACCGTGGATGAGGCGCTCGCACTTTTTTCCGCATTCCCGGACCTGGTGCGCCCGCTTTCATTCCTGTCGCGCATCGGTTTGGGCTACATCCGGCTGGGCCAGCCCAGCCCCACGCTCTCCGGCGGCGAGGCCCAGCGCATCAAGCTCGCCGCCGAACTTGCCGCCCGCCGCAATCCCGGCGGCTTCTACATCCTGGATGAACCCACCACCGGTCTTCACATGGCGGACGTGGCCAGGCTCCTTGCCGTCCTTCAGGGCCTGGTGGAGCGCGGTGATACCGTGGTGGTCATCGAGCATGACATGGATGTGATTGCCGCGGCCGACTGCATCATCGACCTCGGTCCGGAGGGCGGGAAAAACGGCGGCCGGGTGATCGCCTGGGGGCCGCCGGAAACCGTGGCGGAAGCTGAAAATTCCCTCACGGCCAGATACCTGGGGCCCTATTTAAGCCGGCATGCCCCGGACAACCCGCCATGCGGCCAACCAAGGTGACACGCTTGACTTGTTTGACACCGCGACTCCTGCTTTACATATATCGGCATTACGCCTTCAGTTAAGCCGGCGGATGATTACTATTCAGCCACGTGGATGATAGACGGTACGAAAGAAATTGCCGTCCCGAATGAGATAGACGGGCTCATCAAAATGCCCCATGGTATGATGCTCGGTGGAAAAAAGTTTCAACATCTGATCCTCTTAATAATGATAATTTTTCATTGACACACTAATTCTTTTGTTTAATAAATACACTTCAATAAAAATTGGAACAACGCAGTTTTCATCTGCATGGGCCGAAGCTTATGCAGATGCGTTGATAGCTGGTATACGAGATACGAAATACAAAAAAGCCACGAAGGTTGAAACAGATGGATATCTGTGTCCTCTTTCGTGGCTTTTTTTTTACCAATCTTTATATTATATCGGCATCGGCATTTTATATGGGCATCCGCGGCCATTGCGAAAGGCCGATGACGGCAACAAAAATAGCAAAGATAAGTAAAACCCGCACGCATACAAAACAGGTCAGGAAGTGATGTTCCTCCAAAAAAGAAAATTTTCAGCCAGCCACCGGGTTTCGGCTGCCATTCGCGTTTTTATCGCGTGCCTCCTGGTGTTTCTGGCGATGGATCCAGCCGCAGCAAATACCGGCAAAAAAGTGGAAAAAGACACCAATGACGACGGCAAGATTGACCGGGTCACCATTTTTGATGCAAACGGGCGCATCCGGCGGCTTGAAATCGATACCAACAAAGACGGGGAAATGGATCTTTTCCAGTTTTACGAAAATGAAACCCTGGAGCGCGCGGAAAGAGACAATGATTACGATGGACAAATCGATACCATCGACTATTTCACCGAAGGCCGGCGCGTCCGCCAGGAACGCTTTGGTGAAAACCGGGAAATCAACCGCGTCACCGACTTTGATGAAGATGAAAATCCCCGGGAAATAAAGGCTGACACCAATCAAAGCGGCTTTTTCGACACCCGCTACTATTTTGAAAACGGCGAACTCGCCTTCTCCGTAAAAGACGCCAATGAAAACGGCCGGATTGACCGCTGGCAGAACTACCACGCGGGGACCCCCCTTGCCCGGCTTCTGGATGAAAACGAGGACGGGCGCATGGAGCAGGTATTGTTCTATGACAAGGAAGGCCTGCCGGATGAGAGCCGCCATGACCAGTCCGGTGACGGCAGACTGGACACCACCCGCTATTATACCAACGGAGAAATCGCCGCCCAGTACAAAGACCGCAACGGGGACGGCATATGCGATGAATTCACGGAATTTGAAAACAGCGAGGCGGTCTACCAGAAAAAAGACAGCAATCATGACGGCCGATATGACACCTTCACCCGCTTTAAAGCCGGCAGCCCCACAAGCCAGGAAAAAGACAGCAACCACGATGGCAGCCGAGACACTTTCACCCGCTTTGATGCAAAGGGCCGGGTGCAGCGGATAAAAGAGGACAGCCGCCACAGCGGCGCCATTGACCGGATCCGTTATTTTGAAAGCGGCCGCCTGGTGCGGATGATGGCGGATAACGAGGGCGACGGCTTCATGGAGACGGTCAGCCATTTTGAAAACGAAAAAATCCGCCGCCAGACGATTGATAAAGACCGGGACGGCCATCCGGATACCACGATATTTTTTAATGCCCGGGAAGAGAAGCAGCGGGTAAAGAGCGATGAAAACCTGAACGGCACCCCGGACACCTGGCAGTATTACAAAGACGGGCGGCTGGCAAGGATTGACAAAGATGAAAACGAGGACGGGCAAATTGACCTCAAGGCGTTTTTCAAGGACGGGGACAGGCAAAAGATAATCAGGGACGCCGATCATGACGGGCATTTTGAAATCACCCGGCTCTTTGACCACCCGGACTGGTCCATGGTCCTGGAACAGGACATGAATGGGGACAAATTCCCCGAGCTGCGCTTTTTCTACAAGGACGGGAGGCTGCGGGAAAAAGCGGTGGATGGCAACAGTGACGGCCGCGTGGAGTACCGGGAATATTTCAATGCGGAAGAAAAACTCGTCAAATCCGTTCAATACCGCCAGGATCCGGATGAATCCGACCTCACCTGGTTCTATGACGAAGCGGAGCAGCCGGTTCGGGCGCAGAAGGACAAGAACAATGACGGCTCCCCGGATGTCTGGTTTTTCTACACCGAGGGCCGGATCGATACCGTGGAGGAAGACACCAACGGTGACGGCAAGGTGGATCTGTGGGAAGCCTATGATGCATCCGGCGCCCTGGTCAAAAAAAAGAAGGATCTGGATTACGATGGCAAGCCCGATATCACGGAAGATTTTACGGAATCCGAAAGCGCTGCAAAAGACAGC
>CAZNSO010000085.1:0-5880 GCA_964575805.1 uncultured Desulfobacteraceae bacterium | reverse complement strand
GAAAAGACCCATTCCAAGGAGAGCTTATGATTGAATTTATATCCAAAGGCGGGGTTTTGGTGGCCCCCATTCTGATCTGCTCGGTTCTGGCGCTGGCCATATTTGCCGAGCGGCTCATCCGTTTTGCCCAGCTCAAGAGCCGTGGGGCGGGGCTTGCGGAAAAAGTGGTCGCGCTTATCCGGAAAGGCGATTCCCGGGGCGCCTATGAAGCAGCGGTAAAAAGCCGCTCACCCATGGGGCAGGTCCTTTCCCAGGCCATCGGAGTGGCTGACCAGGACCGGGAACTTCTGGAATCAGTCATTGTCCATGCAACCGATACGGAGGTCCGAAAACTCTCCTCCTATATCCAGACGCTGGCCACCATCGGCAACATCGCCCCGCTGCTTGGCCTTCTCGGCACTGTTATCGGCATGATCAAGGCCTTTATGGTCATCCAGGACATGGGCGGCAAGGTCAACGCGGCGGTCCTGGCCGGCGGCATCTGGGAGGCCATGCTGACCACCGCGCTTGGGCTCGCGGTTGCCCTTCCCACAATGATTGCCCACTCCTACCTGATTGCACGGGTGGAAAAATATGAAGCCAGGCTGCAGGAAGGCTCAATTGCCTTTCTGAGGGCGGTCACGGCCCGCAAGTAAGCTCCGGCGGGGAAATCCCCGCTAGCCTGCCGGCAAATTGAAGACAAGAAGGAAAAGCGTATGGCATTAACCTTTAAAAAACGCGAACGCTACAGCATCCAGGCGCCTCTTACATCGCTTATCGATATCGTGTTCATGCTGCTGATCTACTTCCTCCTGACAACCAATTTCATGGTGGATGAGGGAATAGACGTCAAGCTTCCCCAGGCAAAGGCTTCCAGCCCCCAGGCCGAACAGGAAATCACCGTGTATGTCGATGCCAAGGGCCAGGCCTATTTGAATGACAAAGCGGTCTCGCTCAACGAGCTCTCCAGCCGGGTGAAGGAAATGATCGGCAATGACAGGGATCGGCTGGTGATCGTCAAATCAGACAGAAGGGTGATTTTAAACAAAGCCGTAAAGGTTATGGACGTGGTAAAAGCGGCCGGCGCTGAAAGGCTTCTGCTGGCGACGGAAAGAGATTTTTAGGCCATGACCGCGCCAGAGCATAACGACTCGTCCAACTGGCTGCTGCGGGCGTTGGTGGTGATTTCCCTGGGCATGCATGTTTTTGTTTTTTTTCAAATTGCAGCCTTGTACCACTCCGAGCCCGGCCGCACGATCGAGGTGGACCTGAGGGAAGAAAAACCGGCCCACCGCTCCATACCCCAGCCGCCGGTCAGGCATGAGCCGCCGGAAACGAAAGAAATAAACAAAATACAGGCTGAAAAGCCGCAAGTCCCTGACATTAAAACCGACCTTGTTGAAGCAGACAGCCCGGAGGCGATCAGCGAAGCGTTCACCCAACCCGACATATCCGGGCTTTCGGCCGATACAGTCGACTGGCAGCCGCCGGCCGCGGAAGCTGACAAGTACCTGACCCGCAGGGACTACCTTGACATGCTGCGGCTAAAAATTGAAAGCCGCAAAAAGTATCCCCCCGCCGCGCAGCAAAGGCAGATCGAGGGCCGGGTGGTGGTCGGTTTCACCCTTGATTCAGAGGGCCGGGTGACCTCGGCTGAAATCCTCCAATCATCGCGTCATTCAGCCCTGGATCAGGCAGCGCTCGACGCGGTCAGGTCGGCGGCGCCGTTTTCCCGTCCCCCCGCAAACCTGTTTGACGGGCCGCTGGAGATGAAGATCACCATCATGTTTGAGTTAACTTGAAGCCACAATCTGAAAATACCAGTTGAAGGAAGGACGGATAAAAGAACAAAGAAAAAAATTGAATCGATTGCTGCGTACAAGGGGGGCGGCCCGCTCCGCCAAGATGACAGGCCGCCCCATTGTTACCGCCTCCCCTTTGCAGAAGGAAGCATGACTATCATAACACCCGCCCGCCTCCTGTCAAAGGGGATTCATGCACAACTTTAGGATCTTTTAAACGGAGGATGCGGCGATGTTTCCGAAAAAAAACAACTTATTTATTTTATTATTATTTTTTGCTTTTTGCCTTTCTTTTTCCTGGCCTGACAGCGGATGGGCCCAGGAGGAGGAAGCCGATGAGACAAGCGTCATCAGCCTGGGCGATGTAACCATTCAGGCGGAAGGCTTGCGCGAAAACCTGGAGATGGAACCGGGTGAGATCATTATCAACCTGGAGGATTACAAAAAGGCCGGTGTACCTCATACCGTGCTCGATATCCTTAGGGATCGGGCGATTATCGACTTTCGCAGTGCAAGCGATTTGTCGCCCGGAAGCGACGATATCCAGATGCGCGGATTTGACACCCGGCAGTTCACCACCGCCATTGACGGCCTGGCCGTGCAGAAACTCGGCGGCTACTGGAGCGGCCATTTTGTGGATTACAGCATCATCCCGCTGGAGCAGATCGAGAGCATCGAAATCCTTCCCGGTCCCCACAGCGCCCTTTATGAAGGCAAAAGCTTCGGCGGTGTCATCAACATTAAGACCAAAGCCCCGGTCCGGCGGGAGACACCCGAGGTTAGATTCAATACGACTGCCAGCTACGCCTCATTGGACACCTATGATACATCTTTGACCATGTCCGGCGGCGGCGGCAACCTGGATTATACCATCGGCGTAAAAGAATATCACACGGACGGATATTTGAGAAACAGTGACTACGACCTGTCCACCATATCCGGACGGCTGGCCTGGCTGCTGCCAAACGAGGGCTATATGAGCCTTTTGGGCGCCTATTCGGACAAATCCAGAAGCATCCCCTGCGCCAACGACCCTGACGGCCGTTTTGATTACGACAGCAGCTATCCGGTCCTTGAAGCGGATGAGGTCAGCGGCAGGTGGCGGGATCCGGCGAAACATGCGTCAAGGGAAAAAAATCCGCATTCGATCCGCTTCAACTGGAAGCAGCCCACGGAAATCGGCGACTGGACCATCGGCGCCTACCGCACTTACGAAGACCAGAAGTATCAGACCGATACCGATGCCGAAGCCCTGGCCGAAACTGAATGGGCGAGCTGGGGCGCAAGGGTTCAAAATGATGTGCACATAACCGATGCCCATCTGATGACCTTCGGCTTTGAAACCGCCAATTTAGGCAGGGGCACCAGTGAGGACATCGTTCAGACTTACGGCTGGTACCTTCAGGACCAATGGCAGGTCACGCCGCACTTAAGCTTCCGGCCCGGCCTCCGGTATGAAAAGGTGAGCATTCTCTGGAACAACGAAAACTTCCGCACCGGCGGCTATGCCAACCCGGACATTCCCCAGGCTGATATTGAAAAAAACTATGATGAAATCATGCCCAAAGCCTTTGCCACCTACCAACTGGACGGGCTGGCGGATTTCCTGAGGGACACCTCGGTTTCATTGGGATTGAGCAAAATATGGTCGCCACGCGCCACCTGCGAGGTCTGAACCTGGGGCTCAGGGATCGAGGTCGATCCCACGGAAGGTTATGGCATGGACCTGATTTTCCAGCGCCGGGTGTGGCAGGACATTACCGTGATGCTCGATTTCTCGCATTATGAATTTGACAGCTACATTGTTTGGGCGGACGCCTCAAGTGACTATTTCCAGAATTCCCCCTGGGCACGCCGCATGGTGGACCTTGAAGATGTAAGCAAGGACGGGATTGAAATGGAAATCAACGGGGATATCACCGAGCAACTCTCCATGAATGTCAGCTTCGCTTACGTGGACTGGCAGTATAACGGGCCGAAAGGCGGGATAGCGGAAATGAGCGCCGATGCACTTTCCAACAGGGCCAAATACCGCATCAATTCCGGGGTTATATATAAGCTGACGGACAGACTCCAGTTCCACCTGGACTACAAGCACCAGGACAAGCAGGAAAGGGATGTGATCGATATCATTGACGAGGATGCCGGGCTTTTCGACGTTCGCACCGTCCAGATCGACGCATACGGCGTCATGGACTTTTCCGCATCATATTTGCTTTTTGAAAAATGGAAACGGGTTGAAAACCCCACGCTCAAAGTGTTTGTGAACAATGCGCTGGATGAGGATTATGTGAATGCCAGCGGTTACCCGGCAACGGAGCGGACCTTTGGGGCCGCTCTCAGCATGACTTTTTAAACCCGAAGGAGAACCATTATGAACAGCATCTTCCCCCTTTTTAAACGACTCATTGCTGCTGCACTATTTTTGAACCTGCTGCTGATATTACCGCAGGCCGGAAATGCCGCCGCTGAAGACAAGACCCGGCTTTTCCTGGTCAGCGTCGGAAACGGTGATCCGGACAACATCACGCTGAAAGCCGTCAACACCATCAAGGACTCGCAAATCGTATTTTGTCGGGATCGCACACGGGATAAATTTCCGATACTGCTTCAGGGAAAGGAAATCCATGACCCGGGATTCGGCATTTTTGCCGTTTACGGCAAAACCCGCGAGCAGTTCAAAAGCAACAAGCGGTTTGACTATGACGAGAAAATGGCCCAGTTTGAAAAAATTTCCCGGGTTATCCGGGAGGCGGTCAAACAGGAAAAGACCGTGTCCGTACTCTGCAGCGGCGATCCCACCATCTACGGTCCCAACATGTGGTACATGGAAGCCTTTGAAGACCTCAATCCAGAGATTGTGACCGGCGTCAGCTGTTTTAACGCCGCCAATGCCGCCCTGAAAAAAGGGGTAACCTCGGGCATTGACGCCCATTCAGTGATTCTGACCGCAACCTTCGGCCGCGAGGAATACAACGGCCCGGACAGCATTGAAAAACTGGCAGCGCATCAAGCCACCATGGCCTTTTTCACCATGTTCATGGATATGGGAAAGGTGGTTGAAAAACTAAAAACCCATTATCCCCCGGAAACACCGGTGGCGATTGTCAAACACGCCGGCTACCATGAAAAGGAGGCGATCATCCAGGCCACCCTAGATACGGTTCTTGACAAAATCAAAGGCGAGGACCTCTCGTTTGAGTACATGCTCTACGTGGGCGACTTTCTGGCCAACCGATATGAAGAAAGCAAATGATTCAAACCTATTATTAAAGGAGATGGCAAAATGAAAAAATATGGATTGCCTGCCCTGTTGGGCCTGATCGGATTCTGTGTTTTTGCCGTATCCGCCCAGGCGCACATGTTGTGGCTGACCCCGGATAACACGTCGCCGAAACCCGGAGAAACCGTAACAATCACCATCGGATTCGGCCATCATTACCCGGAGGGGAAAATGGAGAAGGAAGGCCGGCTGAAAGCCGTTTATGCCCTTGCCCCGGATGGCAGCGAAATCGAATGCCAGGCGCTGTCGCCGGCCACTTATACCTTTACCCCCGATCAGAAAGGCACATACTGGCTGTATGCGGCAATGAAGCCCGGATTCGTATCCAATACCACAAGAGGCCGAAAGTTGGGCAATAAAGAGACACTGGAAAACGTGGTCTCCTGCTCTGCTTTCCGGATGTCGGCCATAACGCCCATCCGCTGCGGGGACTCGGCCTGGCAGCCGGCCAAAAAGAATGCCCATGAACTTGAAATAATGCCTGCAGGCGATCCGGAAACAATCGGCAAAGGTGATACCATCGCGTTGAAGGTAACATTTCAGGGCAAACCCCTTGCCGGGGCATCCATTTCCCCGGCGGCCGCATCGCATGAAAAACACGATCACGGACACGGCCATGACCACAATCATGGACACGCGGCGGTTGAAACCGATGCCGACGGAATTGCCCGGGTCCAATTGACCGCCGACGGCCCCTGGCTGTTTACCGCCAGACATCAGATGCCTTATCCGAAGGAAACCATCTGCGATTCATTCGCTTACATTACTTCGCTGATGCTTGATTTTTAATAGTGCCTGAACGAAAACCGTCTTTTT
>CAZNSO010000084.1:0-14272 GCA_964575805.1 uncultured Desulfobacteraceae bacterium | reverse complement strand
AATCCTCAGAATACTTCGTGTATGCCTGCGGTTAAAATTTTCGCCTTCCTTGATCCTGACAAAAAATCCTGGTTTTCGTTCGGGCACCAAATAGTAAAATGGCGGACTTTTCAAGGAAATCCGGCTTGGGTGGATTTTGCCTTGCACTCGGCGGGGGGGGCGTGTTAAGACGTCACGCAATTGTAACCCTCAAGCGGACGAAAACGGTGTAAAATCGTGTCAGCTGAAATTCTTTTGCTCATATGCGGTTTTCTGGTGGGTTTTTACATGGCATGGAATATTGGCGCCAATGACGTGGCCAATTCCATGGCTTCGGCAGTGGGCGCCAAGGCGATCACCCTCCGGCAGGCCATTTTGATTGCCGGAATATTAAACATTGTTGGCGCGGCATTCATCGGCTCTCATGTGACCGATACCATCCGCAAGGGCATCGTTTCCACGGAGGTCCTCAGTGACCCCAATGTGGCCCTGCTGGGAGCTTTCTCGGCACTGCTGGCGGCGTCCCTGTGGGTTTCTTTTGCCACGTGGCGCTCCCTGCCGGTTTCCACCACCCATTCCATCGTTGGCTCAATGGTTGGGTTTGGCATTGCCACGGGCGGCTTGTCCGTAATTAATTGGGGGGTGCTGGGGGCTGTGGTGCTAAGCTGGGTGATTTCGCCCGTGTTCAGCCTGGTTATCGGTTTTTCCATGTTCAAGCTGATTATTCGTGTGGTTCTGTCCAAGGCTGACCCCCTTGGCATTGCCTTGAAACGGGCGCCGTGGTTTATCGGGATCACGGTCTTCATAATCGTCATGTCCTTTTTGTTTAAAACCCCCCTGGGGAAAACCCTGGCTTTAAATACACCGGGTGCCGCCGTGGTCGGCCTGATAATGGCTGCGATTTCCGGGTATGCCGGCAGGCGGCTGATTGACTATAAGCTCGATGCGGGCGAGAAGCTGCGGTTGGGAGCGGAGGCGATTTTTCGGCGGATTCAGATCGGGACCTCCTGTTATGTGGCCCTTGCGCAGGGCGCCAATGACGTGGCCAATGCCATCGGTCCCCTGGCTGTCATCTATTTTCTTGTCAAAAGCGGCACACTGGGGGCAACGGTGCCCGTTCCCTTTTTCCTGCTGGCCTTTGGCGGGGTGGGGATTGCGCTGGGCATCGCCATGAGCGGAGCGCGGGTGATCCAAACCGTGGGCAGCCGGATTACCACCCTGAGCAACACCCGGGGGTTCTCAGTTGATTTTTCGGCGGCCACCACCGTGCTGGTTGCCTCCAAGCTGGGGCTTCCGGTCTCCACTACCCATGCGGCGGTGGGCGGTGTGATGGGGGTGGGCCTGGCCCGCGGGTTTGAAGCGGTCAACTTTGGTATTATATTTAAAATTATGCTATACTGGGTTTTAACCGTACCGGTTGCGGCTTTTACCTGTATGGGGATTTTTCAATTCCTTCGCTGGCTGGTATAAGGAGGCAGTTAATGCGAATCCCGTTTTTTTTCATGTTTATTTCTTCCCCCTTTGACGGGCTGCAGGAGCATGCGGAAAAGGTAAAGGAATGTTCCTGGGCGTTTCAGCAGGCCATGGAATGCTACGCCTCCTCGAGATGCGATACGTTTGACGATCACCGGCAGGAAGTGATTCGATTTGAGCATGAGGCTGACGAGATCAAGCGCCGCATACGGGGGCATCTGCCCAAGGGGGTGATGCTGCCCATAGAAAAGTTTCAGCTTTTCCGGTATCTACGGGAGCAGGACGGGGTGCTGGATGCGGTCCAGGAGGCCCTTAAATGGCTTTCTTTCCGCTCGGATGCGGGAATTCCCGAATCTGTCGAAAAAGAATTGTTCCTCCTGGTGGATGCGGTTATCGAACCCATCGAAGAGCTGGCCAGCATGGTGGGCGAGGCCAGGAAATTTTTTAAAAATTTTTCGGAAAAGCAGCGCCGCAAGGTCAAGGAAATCATCCGAAATCTCAGGCAGATGGAACATGATGCCGATCAGCGGGAGCATGCCCTGATTCAGAAAATTTTTGCCAATGAAAGTGACCCGGTGGCCGTTTTTCACCTGGTAAGGCTGGCGGAAACCATCGGCAGCATAGCTGACCATGCGGAGAATACTGCGGATATGATGCGGGCCATGCTGGCCAAGTAGTGCCTGAACGAAAACCGTCTTTTTCGTCAATATCTGTGTCAGGCTCAAATTTTAATCCTCAAAATACTTCGGGTATGTTTGCGGTTAAAATTTTCGCCTTCCTTGATCTTAACAAAAAATCCTGGTTTTCGTTCGGACACCAAGTAGGAACCGGGCCGGCAAAATTCGAGAACTTCAGAAAAAGGCCCACTTGATGTAGGCAATAAATACAGCCCAGGCAAGCACACAGATCAGATAGGAAACCCAGGCCCCGCTTTTTTTTGCCCGGCCGAATTTGTCAATGCCCCTTAGGCGGGTATGGCAGGAAAAGCACTCCCTGGCGTCAATGGGCAGATTGATGAAACACTCGGGGCAGCGCTTGACCAGAAGGTTTTCCCGCTCCTTCCGGCTCAGCTCTTCTTTTTTTTGCTTCTTTTTCTTAGCGGCTACTTTTTCAATTAATTTCGCCATGGATGATTCCCCGGGCCTTTTGTTGTTGTTTTTCCTTTGCCCCTGACGGCCTGCCCGTTTTCCCCCGGGCCGCAGCCCCGGGATCCAGCCCCGGGGCCGAAAACTGCTTTCACCCCTTTAATCAATCAGGAGTTAAGCAGCCGCTCGGTTATGTCAATCTCGCTTTTCTCCCGCAGCTGGGCAATCCAGGCTTCCATGTACCGGCTCTGCTTCTGGTTCAGGAGCTGCCGGACCACCTGCTTTTTTTCTTTCTCAAAGGCATCCGCGGCAGGAGCCTGCTTGTCCGCAAAAGCGATCACGTAAAACCCTTTATTCCCCTTTACCGGGGTTTCGGGAAAGGGATTGCCCCGGGAAAGGTCAAAAGCGGTTCTCGTGATCTCCTGCTCTCTTCCGATATCCGGGATAGACTGGTTGCGTTTAAAAAAATCCGTGGTTTGGATGGCAAGGTCGGATTTCTCGCCGGCCTCCCGCATGGATTCAAGAGATTTTGCGGTATCCAGAAATTTCGCGGCCGCTGATTCCGCCGCGTTTCTTTGCTTCTGCCGCTTGAGATCGCGGGTTACCTCTTCGCGAACGGCCTCCAATTCCGGAATTTTTTCCTCCTGGCGCTCAATTGCCTGAATCAGGTAAAAGTTTTGCCCGATCTCAGTGACATCGCTGACCTCCATGAGGGGCAGCTTAAACGCGGCCTCGGCAAAATCCGAGGGTTTCGACAGGGATTGCGGCCCTTGCTTCCGGGTGAAATAATCCGTTGTCTGCACGCTCGTTTTTTCATGGTCCCGGCTGTTTTCGATCAGGTCCTCACCGCTGAAGGAGATATTGTACATGGCCAGGGCTTCATCATAGGCCTTGTCCCTTGCTTTCCGCATAGCCAGGGTTTCGCGGATCTGCCCTTCAACCTCGGACAAAGGCTTGAGGCTTTCCTCGGTTTTGCCTTCCACCTTGATGATGTGCCAGCCGAACCGGGTCCGGACCGGTTCGCTGATCTCACCGGGCTGCATGGAAAAGGCCTTGTCCGCAAAGGGCTGGACCATGTCCTCCCTCGAAAAAGTGCCGATATCCCCGCCCTTGTCTTTGCTGGGGCCTTCCGAATGAGTCCGGGCCAGTTCGGCAAAATCCTCCCCGGATTTTGCCTGTTCCATTATTTCCCGGGCTTTTTTTCGTTTCTCCGCAACAAGCTCTTCACCCGCGTCCTGCGGAAGTTTGAGCAGGATGTGGCGGGCATCCACAGTGGCCGGCTGGTGGTACGTGTCCTTGCGGTCATCGTAATAAGCCTTGATCTCTTGTTCGCTGACATCGACTGCCGAGAGGTAATCCGAGGGGGCAAACCGTACGTAGCGAGCCTTGATTTGCGGCTGGGTTTTATAGTCGGCTTTGTGGTTCTCGTAGTAGGCTTTCAATTCAGCCTCATCAATTGTCACGCCGGAGAAATCTTCCGGCGCAAACAGCGCATAATGGATTTTGATCTGCGTGTTTCGCCAGTTGAACCACTGCCTGGCCTCTGCCGTTGAAACCTGGATGCCGCTTTTCATGATGGATTGCAGTTTTTGAATCACCATGTTTTCCCGCTGCATGGCTTCAAATGCGGCAGGCGACAGCCGGTTCTGGCTTAAAACCATCTCATACTGCTGCTGGTCGAAATGACCGTTTCGCTGAAAAGCCGGTATCCGGGTGATGTTTTTGGCCAATTCATCAGGGGTGATCGCGAGGTTGTATCGTTCGGCCGCCTGACGCAGCAGCTCTGTTTCGATTACCTGATTCATGGCCTGTTCCTTGAGATTGAACATCTCGAGCATTTCATTGTTCAGGCGGTCGCCGAACTGCTGACGGAGCCTGTCGATAAGTCGCTGGTAGGTTTGCTGATATTCGTTTATGGAAATCGGCTCGCCGTTGACGGTGGCGGCCTTGTTGGCCCGGTTGGCGTTGAAGCTGCCGGCTCCCATGAAAACGAAAGCCAGAACAATAAGGCCCAGAAGGATTTTGATCATCCAGGAACCGGCGCTTTTACGCATCTTGCTGAGCATCAGGAGTCTCCTTGCTGATATGGGTAGTAAATGGTTTTATTTTTTAACTCCGGCGGCCTGGCAAAAAAATACCGCCGCTGCAGGGCCCGGGCCTGCCTGCGCCAGGTTTGCTGAAACAGCAGGTGTTTTTTCGCCGAGTCCGCCAAAATCGATTTTTGTTTTGCCGGCCGGGGTGCAGACGGCACCTCCCGGACGATTGTTACGTTTTTAATGCATATCTGATATTTTGTCAATGTATTATGCCCGGCCTTGCGCTGCTTCCGAGCGGTCACTGGAAAAGGTCAAAATAAGGGTTGACAGAAAAAAAGCATTTTATTACTTTGTTGGATCATTTCGCAAGGGGCTGTAGCTCAGTTGGGAGAGCGCTTGAATGGCATTCAAGAGGTCAGGGGTTCGATTCCCCTCAGCTCCACCAAAAATACCAAGTAAAAACGGGAAGTTGCAAAGACGGCGCAAATTCCCGTTTTTAATTTTTTGGACTATCGCCCACAAATTTATTTCTCCTTATGCTTCTGTTATGAGAGATTCCTGATCGGCAGGGTAATGTGTGCCTTCAATAGTCGCAACAATTGAAATGTCCCGATCCTTTATCAAAGTGAGTGCTTCGGCTTGGCCAGCGTATACGGCTTGAACGTGGATCGATAAACCGCTGGCCAGAATCACACCAGTAACCGATCACCGTAAATGTTTTCTCTTCGGTAGCTTAGACAACCCATCCATTATGAAATCTCCATATGTAGTGGGGTTTTAGCATCGATATTTCCGGTCTCCTCACTTTCGTAGGGCGGACCAAGCGCAGCGTGTCCGCCTTCAAAATGGCGTGTACACCTTGGTTTGATGGTTACCTGTTTTTGCAAGCATTAGTAGAAAATTATTTCTTCAGAACATTTTATGCCGGAGATCAAAAGCCTTCCCGGAGCTTGAGTTCCTGATCATAGCCGCAGCCGCAAGGGTACAGAAAAAAAGAGTAAGGGCCACGGTATAGAAGGCCCAGGAAATGCCCAGCAAATCCACCAGTGCACCAACTCCCATGGCACCGATAAAAAGCCCCGCGTTCATAGCCATGTTAAACGCCCCCATCATCGAGCCTTGCCCGTACTTCTGACCCTCCTCCGCCGCCAGAGCGCCCATAACAGGCCAGGAAACCGCCTCGCCCAGACCGATCAAACCAAACAGAAGCAGAAGCGGAACAAAGCTTACGGCAAAGGGCACGAAAAAGATGCCTATGCTTATAATGGTGCTACCGGCAAGCAATAGCCGGTTTCGATTCCAGCGATCGGCAAGTTTGCCGAAAGGGACTTGGAATACGGCATTGACCAGTGTGCGACAGGCTATCACCATTCCGATTTCAGAGCCACTGGCAGACATCTGCCGGGTCATCAAAAGCGGCAAAAATGCAAAAGTTGGCACTATGATGATCATGGTGGACATGCGTGCAAGCAAAATGCCCTTTAACCGTTGATTGCCAAGCATGCGCCGAAACACTGCAAAAATGCGTTCAGGCGTACCAGCAACCGTTAAAGGGCCGCGGCCGGGAAGAATTGCGGCCACAAGAACGGTCGAGACAAGGCTGAGCAGGGCCATGGCGTAAAAGGCCGAGTTTCTTCCGAGCAAATCCAGAAAAATTCCGCCCAGCACCGGTCCGGCCCCGATTCCGACAAAAATGGCAATATTGAACATACCCATGTACTTGCCGATATTTTTCCCGGCCGCGGCATCTATAATATAAGCCATGGCTATGGGAAAGACCAGGGCCGAGCCAGCCCCGTGAAATATGCGTATCATCACCAAATGAACCACGGATCCGGCAAGGGTATAAATGTAGCCGGTGAGACAGAATAATATAAGCCCAAAGACCAGAAAGCCTTTTCGACCGTGCCGATCCGAGAGGTTGCCCACAAAGGGTTGCAACAGTCCGCCGCTCAAAGGAAAGCCGGCCACGATAACGCCCAGGGAAAAGCCGGTGGCCCCGAATTCTGCCGCATATATGGGCAGAATCGGAACAATAATGCCTATACCCACGAAAACGACGCCTATGGCCGTTAAGATTGTAAATAAAATAGTCCTTTGCATAGCCCGCTATCCCGCCGATGTCCCGTAAGACGCCAGTAAAATTTTGAAAATACCGCCTTATTGCGCAAATGCAAAGCGTTTAATGATGCCATCCATCACATGGCGGTGAATTGTTGATATACACAGGCGGGATTGATGAGGCATGACTGAATCATGGGGGGTTCAAGGTTCAGCTCAGTGGATGCCCGGGAATGCTGAAACGGATGGCAGGGATTCCCCGGAAGGACGACTTGGGCTCACGCTCGTGGGCTGAGATACTGCAAAAACCTTTCCCGGTCTTTGTTCCTGCAATCAGAAAGCTACGGGGGTGTCATGGATATCAGCCTGGCAAAGAATTTCGTTTCTTATCGCAGCGGGCTGTCTCGTAAATGACCTGCAGCAATTCATCTGAAGAGCCGGACTTATTTGTGAACGCTTCTGCTCCGGCCTGTTTCATTCTCTCAATGAGATGCTTGTCCTCGTACATGGACAGCCCGATTACTTGCACGTTGGGCCATTCAGATTTGATTCTGCGGGTGGCCTCCACCCCGTCCATCCCGGGCATGGAGATATCCATCAAGATTACATCGGGCTTTAAATCCCACACGCTCTCAATGGCTTCCCCTCCATTGGAGGCCTGCCCTGCGACATGGATTTCCGGGTAATTGCTAAGCATTGTGCACAATGCCTGGCGCATCACCTGATGATCGTCTACGAGCAGAACCCGAATGATTTCATCCGCAGAAGCATCAACGTCCTCATCCGCCCGCCTGATCGCTTGCGCATACCCGGCCTCGCCTGGTGGTTTTTCGCTGGCTTTTGGCAAAGGGACGGTCAGCGTGAAGCAGCTTCCCTGACCGGGAGCACTTGCAATTGTCATCTCACCCCCCATAGACTGGGTGCGTTCCCACAGGCTTAACAGTCCAAGGCCGTTTTTAGCTGAAAGGGACTTCAGATCGGGTTTAAATCCGCTGCCCTGATCGCTAACAGCAATAACCAGGCAGCCATCTGTGCTTGAGAGGCTGACCCGGGCATTGTTCACATCGGCGTGCTTGACCGCGTTAAATAATAATTCCTGGACGGCACGGAACAGGAATATCCTCAAGGTTTCGTCCTCAAACCAATCCCTGGCGTCCGTGTCCAGCTGCACGGTAAAGCCGAACTGCTCTTTCAGGTGTTGAGCCAGCCATCCCAGGGCGGCAACCAGTCCTGAGTGATGCAGCACCGGGGGACTCAGATCATGTGAGAGACTGCGTACTTTCGCAATGGAATCCTTTAGCAACCCATCAATTTTTTTAAGTAATATTGGGTCATTGGACGTGCATTGACCAATGGATTGCAACTGCAGTTTGGCACTGGCCAGGATCTGTTGCAGGTCATCGTGAAGAAGCTCGGCGATTCTCCTTCGCTCGCGCTCTTCAGCCTCGAGCAATTCCCTTGTAAGGGTCTGGAGCTGTCTCGACCGGTCCTCGGCCAATATGGTGCGCTCAGCCACCTGGCGTTCGAGTTCAGCTTGAAATGCGCGGGCGCTCTCCTCGGCGCTGCGCTTCCGCACAAAGGCAACATCCTCCTGCCCGAGGATGGCATCCACCTCAAGCCCCTTGAGGGCCGCAATCAACTCCTCAGCCCGGAGCAATCGACATTCGAGTTCTTCATAGGTTGGCTTGGATTCTTTCATGCTGCAGGCTCCTTGTGCCCCAACAACTCCAGGATCCGTTTCGTATCGCTCATGTTGCCCAGTATGGTCAATTGGGGCGAAGGATGTGTCCGGACCAGAGCGGGGGTTGCCAGGATATCGTATTGGAGGGCGGTTTGGAAATCCTTGAGCACATCGATTACTTCGCATTCTACGGGCTCTTCGATGATCTCGCACAGATCTTCCATGTTTCGGCGGGCCTGTTGGGAATTGGGCTCATCTCCGACCACGAAAAGAATCAGGCGCGAGGGCTGATTCGCGGAAGCCTTGGCTATACCGGAATTGTTTTTGTCAAGAACCATCACTGTTTACTCTCCCGGGTTCGAGGATGAGGTGCGGAAGATCCTTGGATTCCCTTCAGACCCAATCCCGGAGGCCCACTTGCTTCAAACGGCCCCCGCAGGAGAATGCCGCGGTCGGTGATCTCAAATTCATGATATTGGTTCGAGTGCGCCATGCCGCGTGATTTGACAACCAAAAGCAGGCGGCCGATTTCGGCGCCCTTGTTCACATATTGCAGCAGGAGCAGGGTGTCCATTAGTGAGGAGAGGTTTAGATTACTGATTTGTTCCATATTTATCGCACTGCCGGATCCCTGATTGCTCATCAGGCTCGTGATGCCGCGCTCTTTGCAGGTGCTGACCAGCCGCATCAGGTATTCGAAAGCGCTCTGCTGCGTCCCGATTCGCAAGGTCGCCGAGATCGCGTCCACCAACACATGATCCGGCCCAAACTGCTCAATGGCCTTGAACGCCCGGAAAAAATGCTCTTCAGCCCCCATGGACTCGGGCATGGCTGTGAGCATTTGCAGTGTCCCGTCCCTGACAAAAGGGCGCAGGTCGATGTTGATGCTTGACATCGCGCTCATCATGGCTTCCGGGGACTCCTCGAAATTGATGAACAGCACTTTTTCCCCGCGTCCGCAGGCCGCCTTCGCAAAGGTCGAAAGCAGGGTGGTTTTTCCGGTTCCTGCGCCTCCCGTTACAAGTGTGCTGGATGCATGCCGGTAACCGCCGCCCAGAACCTCGTCGATTTCCGGGCTGCCGCTTGAGACCGGTTCACCCAGTGCGCACTGATTCAGCCCCATCGTGCTGACGGGCAGCAGAAAAATGCCGCCTGGGTTAATAATGCAAGGGTATTCGTTGCTTCCGTAAGCCGATCCCCGGTATTTTGCCACGCGAAGCCGGCGGGTGGTGATCTGCCCGTCTACCCGGGCGTCCACTTGTATAAGGCAATCGGCCGCAAATTCCAGGAACCGGTGGCTGGTCATTTTATCGGTCTCGGAAATCATCCGGGCGGTAAGTATCGTTGAAATGGCTTTTTTATTCAACCAGTCCGTGAGCTGGTGAAGCTGGTCCTGTTGTTGCATGGAATCCTCGAAAATTCTCAGTATCACGTCCATGGAATCTATGACCAGCCTGCGGGCGCCCATGGAATCGGCCTTTCCGTCCAGTATCGCCAGCAAGCCACTGAGGTTGTAATCTCCGGCGCGGATCACATCCGGGCCGGGCCGGGAGTCGATCAGAAGCAGTTTGCCTGCATCTTCGAGGGGCTTGAGATCCAGGCCCATGGCCAGGGCATTCTTGCGCAGTTCGGGCGCCCGTTCTTCAAAAGAGGTGAAAATACAAGGTTCCCCGGCCAGTGCGCTGCGATAGGCAAATTCGAGGCCAAATACGGTCTTGCCGGAACCGGGCCCCCCGACAACAGCCGTGATCTGCCCTTCAGGCAAGCCCCCTTCCAGGATTTCGTCCAGTCCGTGTATGTGGGTGGCTACTTTGGGAATGGGCTGAACCTGGCTTGTGGCGATAAAACGCTTGGTGTCTGCACGCTGGCGCATTGGATAACCCGTATCGATTGGTGTTTATGGTTGAGTGAAGAATTCAGAGTGGTTTGCCGTAAAAAAGGATGGCAATCCGGCTATCTTGAAACGGGGGCGTAGCGCTTTGCCGAAAAGACGCGCGAATTTACGATCCAAGTTTATACTATTATAATTTTCCCTTTTTTATAATATCGAAACAGTGATATGTCAAAATTTTTCATGGGTTTTTAGGCAGGGCTTTTGGCTTAAAAATGCATTTTATGGCTTTGGCACTGAAGTATACCATTTCATGGTGGAAAACCGCGGCGAAAACTTCTGGCCCGGCTCCATGCTAATCAGCCGAATGATATCGAGCAACACCGGAAAATCCGGAAACGATTTTGGAAACGGTTTAGCCCGGAAATGCCGGGAAAAAAAGGGTTAAATTATTGGAATTCGAGCCCATTCAGGCCAAATCGCGCGCTTTCATGCCGGCGGCAGGGGTTCCCCTCTCCTTGGGGATGCCACTTACAAAATCAGGGGGTTAAGAGGAATCTTAGCCCCCTTTTTTTTGGGCGCCTCTGGAGTTTTCAGCCTTATTTCCAGTCCTGGCGTCTTCATTTGCTCACCATGACATCAGGGGCCATCCCTCATTTTTTTTGATGGCCTTGTCTGCCATTATAATATTCTTTTCGTTACCTCATATTTTGGGGTTATCCATAGATGGCCGTGCGTGAAGGATTCCGAGCCTGTTATTCAGAAATCAGCGTCACGTCCGGGTTATGCTTTTTAAGTAATGATTGTCCGATCCTGCAGGGCCATATTCACTGCTGACAGTCCGTGTCATTAGAGTCAATACTTCCATCGCAGTCGTTATCTATGCCATCGTCGCATATTTCAACGGCGCCCGGATGGATGCTTGAATCGGCATCGTTGCAGTCTGCAGCGGTACCGCAGCCGGATTGGGCATAATAGCCGTCATTATCAGCATCCGTGCAGTGACATGCCGGGGAATCGGCACAATCTGAATCGGAGCAATCCACATTCCCATCGCAGTCGTTATCTATGCCATCGTCGCATATTTCAACGGCGCCCGGATGGATGCTTGAATCGGCATCGTTGCAGTCTGCAGCGGTACCGCAGCCGGATTGGGCATAATAGCCGTCATTATCAGCATCCGTGCAGTGACATGCCGGGGAATCGGCACAATCTGAATCGGAGCAATCCACATTCCCATCGCAGTCGTTATCTATGCCATCATCGCATATTTCAACGGCGCCCGGATGGATGCTTGAATCGGCATCGTTGCAGTCTGCAGCGGTACCGCAGCCGGATTGGGCATAATAGCCGTCATTATCAGCATCCGTGCAGTGACATGCCGGGGAATCGGCACAATCTGAATCGGAGCAATCCACATTCCCATCGCAGTCGTTATCTATGCCATCATCGCAGATTTCAACGGCGTCCGGATGGATGCTTGAATCGGCATCGTTGCAGTCACCACCCCCGCATAATTCATTACGGTATCCATCTTGGTCGTTGTCAGGACATAATCCTTCTTCAAGTGTTTTTATTTTTTCAAGAAGGGCTTCAAACTCTGTTCGAGTGATATCGCAAGCACATTCACCCGGTTCGCCTTGTGGTCCTTCTGGACCCTGGGGCCCTGATGGTCCCACTGCGCCAATAGTCAGATCATAGTTGCTGTAAACAATATCATATTTGATTTTTTTCTTTTCTATATCTTTATCCATTTTTGGATATTTGCACATTATGCTTACAGCATAGTCTCCATCAGTAATAAGTTCAGGCAGGGAAGCGATGATCTCAGATTCAGTAGCAGCAATGACTTCTAATGGACCAAAATCTCCCAACGTAACTTGAGGGTCGACCCCAAAACCGTGACCGAAAATTGTAATTTGACCGGGTACTGGAAAGTCAGTAAAAATTTCCGTAATTCCGATACGTTCGACGAAGTCATCACTGGCCATAATCGCTTTGTCGGTTACAAATATTAACATGAGAATGAGTGCCATCACTACAAACAGCTTATACAGTATCGCTTTCATTTTATTTTCTCCTATACCACATGCTTGAAATTCTGATTTTTTTAAAAAGCAGAGAATGAAACGATGATAAGCCACCTCATTTTGAATGCCTTTGCAACCACCCCCTCCCGACTTTTGGTAGGGCTGTAAAAGATAAATCAAACAACTAACGGTGTTTTGCATAGTGAATCTCAGGCACTGATTTCGAGAGTCCTGGAGAAATAATTTTCAAAATGCTTTAATGCTTAAATGGAAGAAGTTGAATTGAAATGGTTCTATAGCAAATTGTAGGGCTTTTTCAGGTATAAAAAGCTTAAATTCCAGTAATTTTAGCCATTTGCGATCTATGAGTCGGGGAGGTCAGAGGTGTCGCCTGTATCATGTGGGCCTGTTTATTTTACTAATATTTCTTTATAATGCAGCGCGGGTGAATAAAAAAGCCGAACCGCCATTATTGAAATGGCAGTCCGGCTATCTGTGTACCGAAGCAATACCGTTACCGAAAAGACCCGTGACTTTCCGTCCCAATCTCACGATTGGTTTGGCTTTATCATAACTTTTATATGATCGCAAAAAAACTGGATGTCAAATGTTTTGTGCCGATTTTAAAAAAATCCAATTTGTAAAAAATGCCCCATACAGCCATGACCTTACACAAATTCCCATATTTCCCTAATGGCGGTCGTTCCCTGCGATCATCCCTGTAAGGCCCCTTTTGGTATATCGTGACCATTCCCATAAAATCATATTTTTTGGACTTTTCCAACTTCAGCATTCCTATTCTCTGCATTTTGCGGTTCTCTTTTACCTGAAAGATGGATGATTTTGCTGGGGATGGTCAATTTTCGATTGTCACAAGTCTAAAAATTGACCAGTTTTCTGTTATCATAATCACAATCTGTCCTTATTCGTTCGGCAACCCTATTCCAGATCCATGTCGAGACTGAAAGCATCTTCAATTTTTTTTATCATGTTTCCAGACTTATAGTGTTTCTTGAAGGCGCCGCGTTTCTGTTCGATATCCCGGGAGCGATCCTTGATTTCAGTCACTTGGCCATCTTTCAGGGCTATATCCAAGACGGTCTCGAATGCAGTAGGTTTCTGGTACCCCATATGGATGTAGAGTTCCTCGATAAAGTCCTTGGCAAGCCTTATTTTTCCTGTGAAGCAAACCCTTACACTCAGGTCACGATATGTAGCTTGATATTCCGCTTTTTCTGGTTTGGATCCTTCGATGGGTAAATAGTTCTCATTTTTCTCTCTGAGGGTGAGTTCTCTGAGATAGAGCGCTTCTTCCGTGAGTTCATAGGTCGCATAAAAGCCTCGATAGCAGGCGGTATGCATCATCTCTGGTTCCATGCCGAATTGGTCAGGCGAAACAAGATCGCCCCCTTGCATGCCGATGAGTGAATACTCGTCATCCTTGAACAGGAATGTGTCAGAAATCTGTGCTGTCATAGCATGTCCCTTTCTTCGCCTTTGCCAGGAATTGGATATCATTTATTATGGAGATCTTCTGAGACAAGGTTAATCTGGCCCAAAAAACCCGGTAACTTTTCAGCGTAATAACCGACAAGCACTACACTTTAAAAAGAAAGTCAGGTTTTTTTCCGTCAAACAAAAATTCCAGGGCCTGACTTGATCTGACCCTTTGATTACGGCAAGTTGATAAATAACCTGATACTAATATTTGCAAAAACAGGTATGCATCAAACCAAGGTGGTCACGCCATTTTGAAGGCGGACACGCTGCGCTTGGTCCGCCCTACGATAGTTACGAGAGCCTTACTCAGCCCTGCGAGCGGGGTCCGCCAAGGAGATTGAAAACATGTCCACAGAATTATGCAAACATCAATAAGAGAAGCGGTGCGTTGGGAATGGCAACCCGTATTCCTGGCTCTTCCCAGATCATGTGCCGAGCTTGCGGTTCTCAATGATTGGACAGAATGTTTTCTCCCGCGGTTCAGGGCGTTTCAATGAGCAGGCCCTGGTATTTGTGCAACTCCGCATCCAGGGTTTTGGCGTCTCCCACGAGCTTGTCCAGCTCAGCCCAGAAGGCGGGGCTGTGGTTGGCATGCT
>CAZNSO010000083.1:0-14623 GCA_964575805.1 uncultured Desulfobacteraceae bacterium | reverse complement strand
GATGCACCAGATATAACCGCTATGCCCTGACCTTTCCAGGCCCGCCTTACCCAAAAAAACAAGCCGATCTCTTCTGTCCGCGGCAAGCGCGAAAATCGTTCAGTCAAGGACAGAATTCGGATCCCTCCCCCCTCGCCCGTTCTCAAGGGCCACGTAGGGCGGACCAAGCGCAGCGTGTCCGCCTTTTCAAAGCGAAGCAGGGCTTCGCTTTCCTTTGTTGGCGGACACGCTGCGCTGGCTCCGCCCTACGAGAGCGCCATGAGCTTATCCGCCATGAAGATTGAAAATATGTTTCTATGATGATGCAAACATGAATAAGAATCGACTCCCGTTTGACAGGTGCCGGCAATGAAGCCATATTAAATCTGAACTGAGCGGTTCAGTTTTTTTGCTTGTTCTTTATTTAAAACCGAAAATGCAGTTTTAAACCGGAAACGGCGGAGAAGAAATCCGTGGCAAACCGCCTGCAAGAGCCGCCCAAGCCATCCTGGATACGGGTTCGCCTGCCATACGGGCCGGCATTTGAATCCCTCCGGGAATTAAAAAGCCGCAAACATCTGAAAACGGTATGCGAATCCGCACTTTGCCCCAATATGGACGAGTGCTGGCGGCTGGGGCATGCCACCTTCATGATACTGGGCGACGGATGTACCCGGAATTGCCGGTTCTGCGCTGTCGGCAAGCAGCCCCGGGCGCTGGATCCCCGGGAGCCCCGCCGCGTGGCGGAAGCGGTAAGCGCCATGGGACTAAGCCATGCCGTGATCACCTCCGTCACCCGCGATGATCTGGCTGACGGGGGGGCCGGTGTTTTTGCAGACACCATTTCCGCAATCCGCAAGACTTGCCCGGAGACAACCGTGGAGGTTTTGATCCCGGATTTCCAGGGAAGCAAAAGCGCCCTGGACCGGGTTCGGGCCGCACGGCCCGACATCCTTGGGCACAACGTGGAAACTGTCCCGGCGCTTTATCCCACGGCCCGTCCGCAGGCGGATTACCGGCAATCCTTGTCCCTGCTGGCCAGAGCCAAAAGCGGCCCCCGGCAAATGGTGGTCAAGTCCGGCATCATGGTGGGCCTGGGTGAGACGGAGGAACAACTTGTTGAAACAATAACGCAGATCCGTGACACAGGGACGGATATTCTGACCATTGGCCAGTATCTGCGCCCCGGCCGGGAACATCTGCCCGTGATTCGCTATTACCCGCCGGAAGAATTTGAAATATTGAAAAGCGAAGCTGAAAAAATGGGCTTTTCCTGGGTGGAGGCCGGCCCCCTGGTGCGCAGTTCCTATCGCGCTGAGAGACAGGCCCGCGCCCTTTGCGGAACCGGAACCGTTTCAATGGAAGAAAGCAGCGATGCTGAATGCAAGAGGCAGGGAGGTGCCCATAAATGACATACACGGGGCCGTGGAGCGCGGCGTATATTGAATCCCAGTACGAGCGCTGGAAAAACAATCCCGACCAGGTCAGCCGGCAGTGGCAGTTTTTTTTTCAGGGCTTTGAGCTGGGCCGGGGCACGGAGACCGCCGGCGGGGCCGGCGGGGAGGCCGCCGAAGAGGCCGTCTGTGATGAAGCGACGGTCCGGAAACAGTCCCGGGTGGAAGCGCTGGTGTATCGTTACCGGGACATTGGGCACCTGCTGTCCTGTCTTGATCCGCTTGTGGCCTGTCCGAGTGATCATCCGCTTTTAAATCCCGGCGCTTTCGGACTGGGGGAGGCGGACATGGATACCGCCTTCTATGTTCCGGGCCTGGGCGAAGGGCGTACCATGCCCCTGAAGGAGATTCTGAAATGGCTGCGCCGGACTTACTGTGGCGCCATCGGCGTGGAATACATGCACCTTCAGGATCCGAAGGAACGGGGCTGGCTCCGGGAGCGCATGGAATCCGCTGCCAACCAGCCGAACCTGGAGCCGGCCGAAAAGCTGCGGATGCTGCACAAGCTCTGCCAGGCCCGCCGGTTTGAGCAGTTTATTCATAAAAAATACCTGGGCCAGAAACGGTTTTCCATTGAAGGCGTGGATGCCATCATTCCGATGATTGACAGCCTGTTCAATCATGCCTCGGATTATGGGTGCCGGGATATCGTTATCGGCATGGCTCACCGGGGGCGGCTGAATGTGGAGACCAATATTCTTGGCAAGCCCTATGAAGAAGTGTTTCGCGACTTTGAAAATCAGTATAACCCGGAGGCCGAGGTGGGCGCCGGCGACGTCAAATACCACAAGGGCTACAGCTCGCATATAAAAACAGCCTCCGGCGCGCAGGTAAGCGTAATCCTGCCGAGCAACCCCAGCCATCTGGAGTCGGTCAATCCCGTGGTCGCGGGCATGATCCGGGGGGTTCTTGAGGCTGGCGGCGGGCATGAGACCGCCATGCCGGTCCTGCTCCACGGCGATGCCGCCTTTGCCGGCCAGGGCATTGTGGCGGAGACCCTGAACCTGGCGCAGCTCGACGGTTACCGAACCGGCGGGACCATTCATATCATTGTCAACAATCAGATCGGCTACACCACCCTTCCAGAGGACGCCCGGTCCACACGGTATTCCACCGATATTGCCAAGGGGTTCATGGTGCCCGTGTTCCATGTGCACGGCGAGGATCCGGAAGCGGTGATTTACACGGTCAAACTGGCCTGCGACTATCGGATGGAATTCGGCAAGGACGTGGTCGTGGATGTGGTCGGGTACCGCCGCTACGGCCACAACGAGGGCGATGAGCCCTACTTCACCCAGCCGGAAATGTATGCGCGAATCAAGCAGCGGCAGCCCTTGGATGAAATCTATGCCGCCCGGCTGGTGAGCGAGGCGTTGATTTCAAAAGATGCCCAGGAAAAAATTAATGTTGAT
Source organism: uncultured Desulfobacteraceae bacterium (assembly GCA_964575805.1). GTDB lineage: Bacteria > Desulfobacterota > Desulfobacteria > Desulfobacterales > Desulfosalsimonadaceae > M55B175. The sequence goes on along the minus strand of CAZNSO010000083.1, from coordinate 11,778 downwards.
ATTGATGAATGCCTGCAGGCGGCCCTGGACAAGGCAAAAGCCGAGGGCGCGGGCGGTGATGCAGCCTCCCGGGAAAAGCCGGCAGCCATGCCGGCCGGGGACCTGGCCGTGGATACCACGGTGGAAAAAAGCGTGCTGCTGGATATGGCGGAAAAATTAAACCAGGTTCCCCAAGGATTCAATCTTCATTCAAAATTAAAAAGACAGCGGGAGAAGCGGCTCAAAACCCTTGATTCCGACCAGGGTCTTGACTGGGCCACTGCCGAGCTGCTGGCCTTTGGCGCGATTCTCAAAGACGGCATCCCGATCCGTTTAAGCGGCCAGGACAGCCAGCGCGGGACCTTCAGTCAGCGCCACAGCGTGTTGTTCGACGTGGAAACAAACGCGGCCTACGTGCCCCTGAACCACCTGAGCCGGGAGCAGGCCGCCTTTCGCGCCATCAACAGCCCGCTCTCCGAGCCGGGTGTTATGGGTTTCGATTATGGCTATTCCCTGGTGCGACCCGGGACCCTGACCTTGTGGGAGGCCCAGTTCGGCGATTTTGTCAACAACGCCCAGGCCTTCATCGATTTGTACATCGCCGCCGGTGAAACCAAGTGGGGCAACCGGAGCGGACTGGTGCTGCTTCTGCCCCATGGCTACGAGGGGCAGGGCCCTGAGCATTCCAGCGCCCGGTTCGAGCGCTTTCTCCAGCTTTGCGCGGAAGACAACATCCAGGTCTGCTATCCCACGACCCCTGCCCAGTATTTTCACCTGCTGCGCCGGCAGGCCCTGTCCGGGGTGTTAAAGCCCCTGGTTGTCATGACGCCCAAAAGCCTGCTGCGCCACCCGGAGGCGGTTTCGGGTCTTTCCGACTTCACGGAAAATGGTTTTTCCCCGGTTCTGGATGCCGGCGGTTCAGAAAAGCAGGTAAAAAAAGGCCTGTTTGTCTCCGGCAAGTTGTATTATGAGCTGGCAAAGGCCGTTTTGGAGCAGCAGGCCCGGGATATCGCCCTGATCCGCATCGAACAATTCTACCCCTTTCCGGAGAAGGAAGTACAAGCGGCCATGAAACGTTATCCGTCGGTCGAGCAATGGTATTGGGTCCAGGAGGAGCCGGAAAATATGGGGGCGTGGGGGTTCATGGAGGGGCGGTTCCGCCGCCTCCTGAACGCCCCGCTCGAATATATCGGCAGAAAGGCCTCGGCCAGCCCGGCCACCGGCTATCCACTGGTGTTTAAGAAAGAGCAGGAGCGCATTGTCAATGATGCCGTATCCGGTCCGCAATAAGGCTTTGCCTGCTAGGAGGATGTATGCAGATCGAACTTAAGGTTCCCGAGGTCGGTGAATCGGTGAAAGAAGCGGTTTTGGCCGAATGGTACAAGAAAGAGGGGGAACATGTCAAAAAGGATGATCTCGTTTTTGTGATTGAAACCGACAAGGTCACCCTGGAAGTGCCGGCTGAAGCCGATGGTGTGCTGCACATCCTGGTAAAGGAGGGCGAGTCCGTGGCCATCGGCACGGTGGTGGGCACCCTGGAGACTGAGACGGAGACTGAGACGGAGACTGAGACGGGGACGAAGACGGCTGAAGAAGGCGCTGAGCCGGAGGAGGAGAAAGCGGCGGAACCCGAACCCGGCGACAAACCGGAAAAACAAGCCGCAGCCGGGAAGCAGGCACCCGAGCCCGAAGCCGGACCTGAAGCGGATTCTGAACCGGCCGGCCAGGCCGAAACCTCCGGGGCCGCGGCAAGGGACAAGCAGGCCGCGGAGACGGCGGAGACCAAGGAGAGCGCGCCGGCGGAGCCGGAAGAAAGTGTCGGGGCGGCGCCAGGACCCCTTATGCCCTCGGTTCGGCGCCTGGTCAGGGAACACGGCCTGGATGCCGCGCAGATAAAAGGCTCCGGTCCGGGCGGGGCGATTACCAAGGGCGATGTGCTCCTGTACCTGGAATCCGGCGCGGGGGGCGCTGTAAAGGGGGCGAAGCAGGCCGTCGAGCCGTCGGGGGAGGAGTCTGGCGGGCAGCCGGGGGAAAAACAGGCCCCCGCTGCGGCGGAAGGGGATGAGACAGTGACCCGCAAGCGCATGTCCCCCATTCGCAAACGGATTGCCGAGCGCCTGCTGGCCGCCAAACAGAACACGGCCATGCTCACCACTTTCAATGAGATCGACATGAGCCGGGTGATGGCGGTGCGCGACCGGTTCAAGGAGGATTTTTATAAAAAATACGACACGCGCCTGGGTTTCATGTCCTTTTTCATCAAGGCCGTGGTTGCGGCACTCAAGGAAATGCCCCAGGTAAATGCCAGCATCGAAAACGATGAGATTGTCTATTATCATTACTATCACATCGGCATTGCCATCGGCGCGGAGAAGGGGCTGGTGGTGCCGGTGATCCGCCATGCGGACCGGAAGAGCTTTGCCGAACTCGAATCCGCCATCGTCTCCTATGCCGCCCGGGTGAAGGAGAACCGGCTGGAACTCTCCGATATGGAGGGCGGCACCTTTTCCATCACCAACGGCGGCATCTATGGGTCGCTTCTGAGCACGCCCATTCTCAATATGCCCCAGAGCGCGATTCTGGGGATGCACAAGATCGAGGAACGGCCCGTGGCCATCGAAGGCGAAGTGGTTATCCGGCCGATGATGTATGTGGCTTTGAGCTATGACCACCGGCTGGTGGACGGCAAAGATGCGGTTACCTTCCTGCGCCGCATCAAGGAGTTTCTGGAGAACCTGGAACGCATCATGATGGAGATATAGCAATGGCTGACGTGCAGCAATACGACCTGGTGATTATCGGCGGCGGCCCCGGCGGCTACGTGGCCGCTGTTCGCGCGGCGCAACTCGGCATGAAGGTGGCGTGCGTGGACAAGCAGGCGCGCCTTGGCGGGGTGTGCCTCAATTATGGCTGCATTCCGAGCAAGGCCCTGTTGGACTCCAGCCGGTATTACGCCATGGCGGCAGAGGATTTTGCCGCGCACGGCATCGGTGTGAGCGGCCTGGAACTGGATCTCGGCAAAATGATGGCGCGCAAGGACGAGGTGGTGGCGGGTTTGACCGGCAATGTGCACAGTCTGCTTGAAGGCAACAATGTGGCCATTATCCACGGGACAGCCCGGCTGGCCGGGAAAACCCGGGTGGAGGTGACGCTGCACGCGGGGGAAGGGGAAGGCCGGCGGCAGACCCTGGAGGCCCGCTACATTCTTCTTGCCACCGGCAGCAAGCCCATCTCCCTGCCGGGAGTGGAATTCGACGGCGACCGCATTGTCACTTCCACCGAGGCCCTGGCCTTTGATGCCGTGCCTGAAACGCTCGTGGTGGTGGGCGGCGGCTACATCGGCCTGGAGTTGGGCTCGGTCTGGGCGAGACTGGGCACCCGGGTGACGGTGCTGGAAATGCAGGCCGGGATCGCGGGGCCGGTGGACGGCCAGGTGGCGCGGACGCTTTTGCGCTCGCTCAAAAAGCAGGGTCTTGCCATTGAGTTGAATACCCGCGTGATAAGCGCCGAGGTCACGGATGAGGCGGTTTCCGTGGTAATAGAGAAAGAGGGCGGCCAGGAAACGCTCAGCGCGGAGCGCGTGCTTGTGGCGGTGGGCCGGCAGCCCCTGAGCGCGGACCTGGGCCTGGAGGAAGTGGGGGTCGAGCGCGACGACAGGGGAATGGTGGCCGTGAATGCCTCCTTTCAGACAAGTGTTGACACGATTTATGCCATTGGGGACCTGGTCCCCGGGCCGATGCTGGCGCACAAGGCCTCGGCCGAGGGGCGGGCAGCGGTTGAATGCATGGCGGGGCAAGCCGGCGAGGTCAACTATGACGCCATCCCCGCGGTGATCTATACCCACCCGGAGGCCGCCTATGTCGGGTGGAATGAAGAGCAGCTCAAGGAGCGGGAGATCCCGTACTGCAAGGGGACCTACCCTTTTACCGGCGCCGGCCGGGCCCGCTGCATGGGGGATACCGAGGGCTTTGTCAAGGTGCTCTCCCACACGAAGACCGACCGCATCCTGGGCGTTCACATTATCGGGGCGCGCGCCTCGGACATGATTCCCGAAGCCGTGCTGGCCATGGAAACCGGGGCCTCCTGCGAGGACATCGGCCGGGTGGTCCACGGCCATCCCACCTTTTCCGAAGCCTTCCAGGAGGCGGCCATGGTGGCCCGGGAATGCTCCATTTACGCCGGGTGAGGGAAGAAAGCCTGAAGCGGCCCGGCAAGTCCGCATGAGGGCCGCCCTGGAGAATACAAGCCACAAAGGAGAGATCATGGCAGAAGACAAACTGTTTTCCGAGTTTACGGTCAAAAACACGAAATTTAAAAACCGCATCGGCCTGGCCGCCATGACCCGGACCTCATCGCCCGGTGACAGCATTCCCCGAAAAGACGTGCGCGATTTTCTCGTGCGGCGCGCGCAAAAAGATGTCGGGGTGGTTTTCACCGAGGCTGTTTTGACCGATTATGAAAGCGCCCAGGGCTATCCCCGGCAATCCCGGATGGTCACCCAGCGGCAGGTGGATGCCTGGCGGCCGGTCGTCCGGGCCATCCAGGACGCCGGCAGCGTCGCCATCCTGCAGATGTTCCACTGCGGCCGGGTGGCCTGGCCGGAAATCAATCCGGCGGGCCGGATCATTTCGCCAAGCCCGGTGGCCCCGAAGCAGAACAATCCCTTAACCGGAAATCCCTACCCGGTGCCGGATGAAATGAGCCGCCTGGATATCGACCACGTGATCCAGGGGTTCGTGGAGACCGCCAAAGGCGCGATGGCAGCCGGTTTTGACGGGGTGGAGATCCATGGGGCGCACGGTTACCTGATCAACTCCTTTCTCTCGACCTATTCCAATAAGCGCACGGACGCTTACGGCGGATCGGTTCAAAACCGGTTTCGCTTCGCCCGGGAGATCATCCGGGCGGTCCGTCCGGTAGTGCCGGATGAGCGCCTCATAAGTTTCCGGATATCGAATTGGGGCGTGGCGGACATGAAGGTCCCCCTGTTTGAAAAAGACGAGTGGCGGGCAATGATCGGCTATCTCGACGAAGAGCCGGTGGATATCATTTCGGTTTCCACGCTCAACTACAGCGACAGCGCCTTTGGCACCGGCCAGAACATGGCACAGTTGACAAGGGAGGAAACCGGCAAGCCCTTGATGATATGCGGGCGCATCTATGACCGCGCCACAGCCGATGACGCCCTGGCGGATGCGGACTTTGTCCTGTCGGCAAAATCGCTTCTGCTCAACCCGGACTGGGTCGATGATATCCGCAATAACCGGGAGCTTGAGCCCCGCACCCCGGAAGAAGCGAACGTGGCCTACACCGATGAACCGCTTTTATGAGCATGTTTGATAGAATCCGGGGAGCGGCCGCATTCCCACCGCATTCCCCGCGGTACCTGATATGACTTTTTGGTGGAGAAGGGGAGGCATTAAACATGGCGGGTGTACCCCGAAAATGGATTGGGATCCGGGTGTTGGCAACTCTTTTATTGCTTCTGTCCGGCAGTTTCTCTTCCGTTCAATCAAAGGAGGCCGCCCTGGAGGAAGGCGGAGAGGGAAAAAAAGTCCTCCTCCTGGATGAGATTCGGGTAACGGCTGAGGAGCTTGAGCAGGATATCCAGACGCCCAATAGGGACACGGTCAAGCCTGAGCTTTTCCCCATGGGAATCAGCACAACCCTTGATTCCGCCCTGGAAAGACAGCCCGGCGTTGATGTTCAGAGAATCCAGGAAGTCGGAACCGCCGTTGATGATGAATCCATTAGAATCCGGGGTTTTGGCGCCAGGCGGATTAAGGTGGCGCGCGACGGCAGGCTGTTGAATACGACGGGGGTGGCAGGGGGCTATTTTATCGACTGGACCCTAATCCCGCTGGTCAACGTGGAGCGCATTGAGGTAATCAAGGGCGTGGGGGACCCCCGATACGGCAATGTGCTGGGAGGGGTGATCAACCTGGTCAGCAAAACGCCCCCAAGGGAAGCCCCGATAACCGAAATGGCCGCCACCGCCGCCAGTTACGAAACCTGGGCGATAGATGCGTATCATGCCTGGAAACCCGGTGATTTCGAATACGCGGTGACTTTTGGTTCCCAGACCAGTGAGGGCTACCTCCGAAACGGCGATTTGGACTTCGGGCATTTCGATATACGGCTGGGCTATGACCTGCCGACCCGGACCCATGTGTCCGCAGACATATCCTACCGAAAGCTTGAAAAGGGCTTTATTGTAAACAACCGGCAATCGAATGATCCGGAGGACCCGCTCTATGATTTGCCGATTGATCCGGATTACCCGGCATCTGACGGGGAATATATGTACGGCGGTATGGGGGCCGATGCCGAACCGGGGGCCTGGTGGGAAAAGGAGCGATGGCTGTTTGATTTCGGCCTGGCGCATCCTGTCAGCACCAGCGGTGAATTGACTGCCCGGTATTGGCAGAACCATGGCGATCGCGAAGCGTTTAACACCCGCCGGGAAGCCGGGCGCATATTTCATAAAAATTTCTATGACGACCGCTCCTGGGGCACCTCCGCAGATTATACGCATGAGCTCCGGCACCAGACACTAACATTCGGTGCGGACTTCAGCTACTTAAAGGATGACGGGGCCGCCAATTACGCCGATGATTTCCGGGAGCCCTTTCGCAGCGCCTATTATGTGGCCGCCAAAAATTTGGGGGTCTATGCCATGGATGATATCCGGCTTTTCAATGAAAAGCTGTGGATTACGCCGGGCCTGCGTTTTGTTTCCTATGACGGAAAATCCGGACCCGCCGGCATCGAAGAGGGCGTGCCGGACATTGAAATGGACGGGTGGGCCCCGTCACTTAAGCTCACCTATAATTACCGCAAAAACGACTTGGTCTATCTCAGCGCGGCAAGGGCGCTGCGGATGCCGACCCCGCCCGAGCACTACTGGCATTACGATGCGGAGGGGGCCGGTGTGGACACCAGTATGCTGCCATTTAACGAAGAAGACGGCCTCATGCTTCAGGCCGGCTGGAAAGCCAATCTTTTGGCGACAACCAAAATCGACCTGTCGCCTTACTACTACCGGATTGATGACTATATCCAGTTCGATTTGATCAACTTCGTGTCCTACAATATCAAGCAAGCGCAAATCTACGGCCTGGAATGCCAGATTACCCAAAGGCTGCCCCATGGGTTTTCCGCCTTTGCCAACTACACTTTCCAGAAAAGCAGGACCGAGGGCGACCCCTTTGTGGAAAACTTTGTCATCCCGGCGAACCGGGATTTTGACGAGATACCGGGGCTGCCCGAACACAAGGGAAATCTCGGCATCCAGTACAAAGCCCCAAACGGCGGCAAAATGGCCCTGTTCCTGCAGGCCGTTTCAGACCAGGAGGTTATATACAGCCAAAACCAGCTGAATTTCTCCGCCGCCCCGGTGCTTAAGGTTTATGAACAGGAGAGTTACATGACGCTCGATTTGGAAGGGGCCTACCCGATCGATGCCAATTTTGAGGTCGGCCTGTTTGCCAGAAACCTCATGGATGAAGCCTATGATGAGCGTTTTGGTTTTCCCGCCGCCGGCCGAACCATGGGCGTCACCCTGCAGGCAAAATTTTGATGGCAAAGTATTAATGTTTGCATAATTCTATAGACATATTCTCAATCTCCTTGGCGGACCAAACTCGCAGGGCTGATTGAGGCTATCGTATAGCTTCGTAGGGCGGACCAAGCGCAGCGTGTCCGCCTCCAAAATTGCGTGTACCCCTTGGTTTGCGGCACAAACCGCTTTTTTAGAGAATGTCAATTTTGATAAATCCAGATTAGTGAACGGATTGCTTTGGTATGGATTGCCCCCGTCGAAAACGCGTCGTTTTTTTGCTGCTCCTGTTGCTTGTGATCAGCCTGCCGGCCAGCGGAAACGATTCTTCCCGAACCGTGGTGGACAGCCGCGGCTTAAAAATTCGACTTCCGGATCGGATTGAGCGCGTCGTTAGCATCAGTGACGGCCTTGTAGAGGGGGTCATGACGGTGCTGGGGGTTGAGAAAAAACTCGCGGGGATCGGCTCGCAGTCCTTAAAAAAGACCTGGTCCTACCGGTTTGAAGGTCAATCCGGAGAAACCTTTACCTACGCCAACGGGATGAATCCCGTCCTGTGCCTCAACCCCTGGCTTTCCGATTTACCGGTGATCGCAAACGGTCCGGCCATTAATTATGAAGGCCTTCTCTCCCTGCGCCCGGACCTGTTGATATTGCGGCTGGGTTCATGCAGCCTGCCGGCGGGAGACGACCGGATTCAGATGACCCTTGACACCCTCGATTCCATGGAAATCCCGACGGTCGTCCTTTATGGGCCTTACTTTTCCGGTTCGCCGAATCCGGCGAATATCACAAATGAAATCAAAATCCTCGGCCGGGTCTTTGACGAGCCGGAAAAGGCGGAAAAGCTCGCCCGGTTTATTGAGGCGCAGGTCCGTGAAGTGGCGGCCCGCACCCGAAATATCCCGGACGAAAGCCGGCCGCGCGTGATGGTGCTCGGGCTCTCCCCTGCGGCCCGGAAAAAGGGGGCGGCCGGCCAGGTTTTCGGCCTGGATACGATCGAGTCCTATTTTATCGAGGAGGTGGTGCATGCGAAAAATGCGTTTCAATCCAGCGGCCACTTCAAGCTCATCAACACCGAACACCTGCTGGCCATCAATCCGGATGTCATCATCCTGTGCACGGCCGCCGGCTACCATCCCCCCCGGGAACTTTACGAAGCCCCCTACTACCGGCACCTCAGGCAGCTTCAAGCAGTGGCGCAGAAACGGGTCCAGGCGCTTGCCTGGACGCCGTGGAACTGTGAAAAACGGCTTGAATATCCGATTGACGTGATGGTGATAGCCAAAGCCGCCTATCCGGAACGATTCAAAGATATTGACCTGAATCAATGGCTTCTGGACTTTTATCAGGGCTTGTATGGCGTGGATAAAGGCACGGCCAAAAAGCTACGATCCGCCCAGTGGATGGACTGGACCGCTGCCGAAGATGAGTGAGACGAAATTAACCCCCTTCCTGATGCTGATCGGCATCCTGGCCGCAGTGGCCGCTGCTGCCATCAGCCTGGGAAAATACGACCTTGGCCCGGCTGAAGTTTTTCATGCATTGGCTGCCAATATGTTTTCTTCAGGTGAGGCGGACGGCATACCGAAACTTCATACCACGGTGGTTTGGGCGCTTCGGCTGCCCCGCATCCTGATGGCCATGATTGTCGGGGCCGCCCTGGCAGGGGCGGGTGTTGTTTTCCAGGGATGCTTCCGCAATCCGCTGGTCGAGCCTTATATTCTCGGCATATCCTCGGGCTCTGCGTTTGGCGCGGCACTGGGCATGCTTTTTCCCCTGTTTTTTTCCGTCCAGGTCTTTGCCTTTATCTTCGGCATTGTCGCTGTCGCATTCACTTACGGATTCGGTCGTATTCGGGGCGAAACCCCGACGCTTACCCTCATCCTGGCCGGTGTGATTACCGGCTCCCTGTTCTCGGCCATGGTGTCGATCCTCAAATATATGGCCCAGGATGCGGCCTTGCGGGGGATTGTTTTCTGGCTGATGGGGGGCTTCTATTATGCCAGGTGGGCGGATGTCTGCTGGCTGTTTCCGCTTGTGGGGGGCTGCCTGCTTATCATGGGCAGACTTGGATGGCAGTTGAACATTCTTTCCCTGGGCGATGAGGAGGCCCGTTCGCTGGGGGTCAATCCGGAGGTTTACCGGATACTGTTGATTGTGCTGGCCACCCTGGCGACTGCGGCCGCCGTATCAGTTGTCGGCGTTATTGCCTGGGTGGGCCTGATGATGCCGCATGCGACCCGGATGCTGGTGGGTTCCGACCACCGCCTGCTGCTGCCGTCTGCAGCGGCAATGGGCGCCATTTTTTTAATTGTTTGCGACACAATGGCCCGCACGCTGTTTACAGCAGAAATCCCGATCGGCATTATCACTTCAATTGTCGGCGCCCCTTATTTATTCTACCTGTTGCGGACCAAAACCCAGACGGGTTTCATGTGAAGGCCATGCTAAAGGTAAGCAATCTCCGATTCGGATACAATCCGGCCGCGCCTGTTTTAAACGGGATAAGTTTTGAAATTCCCTCCGGCTCCCTATGCAGCCTGTTCGGGCCGAATGGCTGCGGGAAAACCACCCTTTTCCGGTGCTGCTTAAGGCAGCTCAAACCCCAGGCGGGAACGGTGCATATTAACGGCTATCCTGCCAGCAAGCTTTCAATAAGGGAGATGGCCAGGCATGTGGCATATGTGCCCCAGGAGCACCAGAGCCCTTTCCCCTACCTTGTCAAAGACCTGGTCCTGATGGGGAGAACCCCCCACATGAGCCCTTTTTTCGGAATCAGGCCAGGGGACCGGCAAAAAGCATGGGATGCGCTCTGCCTGATGGAGCTTTCAGATATTGCCGAACGCCCCTATAATCAGCTGTCCGGCGGACAGCGCCAGCTTGTGCTGATTGCCCGGGCCATTGCCCAGGAAGCCCGGCTGATGTTTCTCGATGAGCCCACCGCTTCCCTGGATTTCAGCAATCAGATCCGTATCTGGCAGCTGATCCAAAAGGTAAGCCGCCAGGGCATAACGGTGCTGGCCTGCACGCACAACCCCAATCACGTGAGCTGGTTTTGTGATCAGGCGGTGGTCATGAATCAAGGCGCCGTGGTTTGTCAGGGGCATCCGGCAGAGGTGGTCAAAGAGTCCGTGCTGGATTCGATTTTTAGCGGCATGTGCGTCATCCGGTATCTGGACGGGCACCCCATGGTGATGCCCAGGGATCTGGCGGTTTAACGCGAAATTCATTGCAATGGCGCGAAAGGAAAGTAAGGATGTATAAGTGGCTTTGCACATATTGGTAAAACAATTTTTCGGTCACAGGCGGGAATTATGCACGAAGATAACAGAACCTACCAAAAATCCTTTATTCTGGATATGGACGGGGTCGTTTACACCGGCTCCGAACTTATCCCCGGGGCGAAAGAATTCGTCAACAGGCTGAAACAGGGAAACTACAAATTTCTGTTTTTAACGAACAACTCCTACCACTCGCCGGCGGAACTGCGGGAGCGGCTTTTGAACATGGGGATCGACGTTACGGCGGATTACTTTTATACCTCTGCCATGGCAACCGCCAGCTTTCTCAAGGTGCAGCGGCCAAACGGCTGCTCGGCCTATGTGATCGGCGGCAAAGGGGTGACGGATGAACTTGAAAAGGCGGGGATCGCCATTACCTCGGACAATCCGGATTACGTCATCATTGCAGAGACCGAGGAATATGATTATGCCAGGATCATTGAGGCCACCCTGCTGATTCAGGAGGGCGCCAAATTCATTGCCACCAATCCGGATTTAACCGGCCCCAGCATCCGGGGGCCGGTGCCGGCATGCGGGGCCCTGGTTGCGCCCATCCAGAAAGTGACCGGCGTTGCCCCCTATTTTTTGGGAAAGCCGAACCCGGTGATGATGTTTCTGGCAAGAAAAAAACTGGGGGTGCACTCGGCAAACTGTTTTATGATCGGCGACCGCATGGATACCGATATTGTGGGCGGCCTGGAATCCGGCATGACCGCGTGCCTGGTCCTGTCCGGGGTGACCACCCCGGACATCATGAACCGGTTCCCCTATCAGCCGGATTATGTTTTTCAAAATCTGGGCGAGATCGACCCGGAAGCCATCCTGTCCAGAAGAAACCGGGTGGAGAATTAGTTTCCCTGCCGGTATATTAATGTTGATGGCTTCGTAAAAAGTGATTTATGCCGCCGACGGCATTTTTGCAGAAAGCAACTTATGTCCATCTTACTCTTACTCTTA
>CAZNSO010000082.1:0-14743 GCA_964575805.1 uncultured Desulfobacteraceae bacterium | reverse complement strand
ACATAAGCTCAAAAGAAACTTTTTTTCTAAATGCTTTTGATAAAAAACGCAATAATAAAAAATCAACCCCGCTTAATGTTTTCAATCCCGGAAAAAATTGTTATCTATTAATATCTAGAGAACAGAAAAAAACGGACGACTAAAACATCCGGCCGGGGCCTGGCGCCATGGGCAGCCGGCGCCGCCTTTTCCCGGATTGCCATGAATCACTGATTTTTTATCCGCGCGAGGCTTGCCATGAATATCGCCATCATTGGGGGGGGGACCCGCTGCCTCTACCTGCTGGACTTTTTAAAAAACAGAAAGTTTAAAATTTTCCAACCCAACGTGGTTGCCGTTGCAGACATTAAACCCGAGGCCCTGGGCCTGCTCAAGGCAAAGGAAATGGGCCTCTGGGTGACCCATGATTACAACGATTTTTTTGAGCGCAGCGATATCGAGCTGATTGTGGAGTTAACCGGCAACCTGGACATCTACAACGACGTGCTGGTCAAAAAGAAAAAACATGTGCGGGCGCTGGCCCATACCACCGCGGTCCTTTTCTGGGAGCTCGATGACGCTTATCGAAAAGAGGATGCGACCGAGCTGCGCCTGGATGAGGCCCAGACCATTTACGAAGTCCTGATGAACCAGTTCATCCGGGAGGAAGCCATGGTCATCGATCCGAATTACCGGGTCATTGACATGAACGAGGCCATGATGAAAAAACTGGGGCTCCCGGCTGAAAAGGTCATCGGCCAGTATTGCTACAAACTCGGGCACCACCTGGATGAGCCCTGTTCCGGGGAAAACCATCCCTGCCCCCTTTCCAAGGTATATGAAAACAACGAACCCTGCATGACCACTCACGTCCACCTGGACGCAAACGGCAATGAAATCTATTATGCCATCTCCTGCTATCCCCTGACCAAAAACCGGGAAACCATCGGGGTGATTGAAATTTTGAGGGATATCACCCAGGAAATCCAGGCCCAAAAGGCGCAGATGCAGCAGGAAAAACTGATGTCCATCGGCCGGCTGTCAGCAGGAATCGCCCATGAAATCAACAACCCCCTGACCACTATCATGACTTCCTCGATGATGCTCCAGGAAGAGTTGGCGCCCGACAGCGAGATGCACCAGGAACTGGAAATCATCTCCAATGAAGCCCAGCGCTGCCGTAAAATCGTCCAGAGCCTGCTTGATTTTGCCCGGCAAACCCAGCCCATGCAAAAATTGCAGGATATCAACACGATTATCCAGGAAAGTATTTACCTGACCAAGAAGCAGGCCGAATTCAATGACCTTGTGGTCCAGGCCGAGCTGTCCGGGGACCTGCCCCCGGTTTACGTGGACAAGGAGCAGCTGCAGCAAATCCTCATCAACCTGACATTGAATGCGATTGAAGCCACGGAGCCGGGCGGCAGCATCACGTTCAGCTCGCAATACCACGCGGCCTCCGAGAGCATCCATCTCCGTGTCTCCGATACCGGCAGCGGAATCTCACCGGAATACCAGGACAAAATTTTCGACCCTTTTTTTACCACACGGGAATACGGCACGGGCCTGGGGCTTTCCATCAGCCACAGCCTGATTGAGCAACAGGGCGGGCGCATTGAGCTCGACAGCAGGCCCGGCCGGGGCACCACCTTTACCATCAAGCTGCCGGTTCGGGGAACCCAACAGCAATGACGGCGGAAAAAACAGCCCAGATCCTGGTTGTGGACGACGAACTCCACATCTGCCGCAACTGCCAGAGGATATTAAGCCGGGCCGGCCATGCGGCCGAATACAGCCTGGACGGGCAGCAGGCCCTGGAAATGCTCTCAAGGCGCCATTATGACATCGTGATCACCGATATCCGAATGGGCCGGATAGGCGGCATGGAAGTCCTGAAATGGGTTAAGGAAAACGCGCCTCAGACAATGGTCATTGTCATCACGGGCTATGCCAGTGTTTCATCAGCGGTAGAGATCATGAAAACCGGCGCCTTTGACTATCTTCCCAAGCCGTTCACCCCTGAAGACCTCCGAAACATTGTTGCCCGGGCCCTGGAGGCGCAGCGCATCTCCCGGCAGAACAAACGCCTGAGCGAAACGCCCGACAGCCGCCCCCGACTTTCCCACCAGCTCATCGGCAACAGCCCCCCGATACGCAAGGTTGTCGAAATGATAAGAAAAGTGGCGGACACGGATGCCACGGTTCTGATATCCGGCGAATCCGGCACGGGCAAAGAACTGGTCGCCCGGGCCATCCACGCCAACAGCAACAGGCACGACAAAGTCTTTTTCGGTGTAGACTGCGGCACACTTTCCGGCAATCTTCTTGAAAGCGAGCTGTTCGGCTACCGAAAAGGCGCTTTCACTGACGCAAAAAAGGATAAAGCCGGCATCTTCCAGCTCGCCGACACCGGCACGGTCTTCCTGGATGAAATCAGCAACACCAGCCCGGAAATCCAGGGCAAGCTGCTTCGGTTTTTAGACACCCGGGAATTCCTGCCGCTGGGGGACAGCAAGCACCAGCAGGTGGATGTGCGGCTGATCTTTGCCACCAACAAAGACCTCAAAGAAATGGTGGCCGAGGGCACTTTCCGGGAGGATTTTTATTACCGCATCTTTGTGTACCCCATATACCTGCCGCCTTTAAGGGAGAGAAAAGAAGATATACTCCCCATTGCCTATCACTTCCTCAATCAGATCGGCCCGCAGCGGGGAAAATCCATTACCGGATTCGATGATGAAGCCGCCGGCCGGCTGCTCAATTACCACTGGCCGGGCAACATCCGCCAGCTGCGCAACACGGTGGAAAGGGCGGTGATTCTTTGTGAAACAGAGAAAATAACGGCCTCGGACCTGCCCCACCTGAGCCAAAGGGACGAGATTGAACGGCTGATGGAATATGTTCCGGAAACCAACGCCGAACTGGTAAAGGTAAAAAAGGAAATCCGCCAAAAAGCCGTGGCCCGGGTTGAAAAAAATTTCCTGCTGCATGCCCTGGCAAACAATGACGGAAACATCAGCCGCGCGGCACGGCAAACCGGCCTGCAGCGCCCCAATTTCCAGAACATGATGAAAAAATACGGAATAAAAGCTTCCGACAAGCCGCTCCATGGCACCAAACCCGCTGCGGCAGGCAATACAACAAACAAGGGCTGAAAGACCAAGCAGGATTTCGGTCCGTTTAAGCCGCATATACACCTGCCTCTTTTTTACATACACCTTCCACCCGTGCATCCGGCCCCTTGCCAGAACCGCCCGAAACCGTCGCCGATACCCGTAAAAGGCGGTTTATGCCTTTCTGGAATATGACGGGAGCCATGCGCCCCACTGCCCCCTGCCTGTATATGGTATATATTTTCCCCCCGGAACTGCCGCTTGGGCAATCTTAAAAATAAAATCAAAAAATCAAATAGTTAAAAACATTTTCGGCATTGGCACGCAAGATGCAACCCATATAGGCAAAAAGCAAACGCACTTTTGAATCCCAACCGGCTGCCTGGCGCCATCCAGTCCAGCCAACAAGAGAAGGAAGGAGACAGAGCCATGGAAAAAAGAAAAAAAGTGCTCGTGGTCGATGACGAGAAAAATATCTGTGAAAATGTCAACAAAATCCTGTCCAAGGCGAATTACGAGGTGGTTCAGGCTGAAAACGCCCAGGAGGCCCTTGACAAAATGGCGCGCGACTCCTTCTCGCTCCTGCTCTCGGACATGGTCATGCCGGGGATGAACGGGCTGGAGCTGTTAAAGCAGGTAAAGAAGGAATGGCCCATGACCAAGGCCCTTATCATGACCGCCTATGCTTCGACGGACACGGCTGTCAAAGCCATGCAGCTCGGCGCGCTGGACTACATCACCAAGCCCTTTACGCCCGATGAATTGCGAAACATCATCAACCTGGCCGTCGGCGATGAGTTGTCCGAAGCCCCGATACCCCCGGAAGAGAAGGAAAAAATCAATACCATCGACATTGACCTGCCCTTTGACGCCGAGGAGGTCGCCCGGTATACCGGGGAGGATTATGTCAAAAGCCTGGGGCGCTCCGACATGCCCGTGGTTGAAGTAAAAAAACCGGAAAACTACTGCGAAATGGGCCAGATGGTCTGCGACATCTTTGCCAAGCTCGGCAAAACCTGCAAGGCCGGTCTGAAAACCCAGGAATGCCCCCAGAAAAAAGCGAAAAAGGGAAAATCCGCCAAAAAAACCAAAGGCCCGCAAGTCAAAACCCTGATCGGTGTGGACATGCCCTTTGATTACGATGAGGTCGCGGCGCTCACCGGCCCGGAATACGTGTCCAACCTGCAGGCCAACGAATTCGCCTTTCTGCCTTACGAACAGCTCAAGGCCAGGATGGAAAAAGGGGAAACAGCCCGTGCCCCGGCGTCAGAACAAGCGGCCGCCCGCGGCAGTGACAGCTCCTTTCCCTTTGACACCGATGAAATTGCCCGATACACGGGCGAAGACTATGTAGAGAGCCTGGGGCCGTCCGACATGCCGGTGGTGGAGGCGAAAAAACCGGAAAACTACTGCGAAATGGGCCAGATGGTCTGCGACATCTTTGCCAAGCTCGGCAAAACCTGCAAGGCCGGTCTGAAAACCCAGGAATGCCCCCAGAAAAAAGCGAAAAAGGGAAAATCCGCCAAAAAAACCAAAGGCCCGCAAGTCAAAACCCTGATCGGTGTGGACATGCCCTTTGATTACGATGAGGTCGCGGCGCTCACCGGGGCGGAATATGCAAGAAACGTCCGGTTTGACGGAACAGCGGTGCCGCCCTACGAGGAACTCAAGAAAAACGTGGAACAGATGATGCAGCAGAAATCAGCGGCAAGCCAATCGAAGGTCACGGAATTTCCGCAGCAGGCCGGGGCCCGCGAAAATATCCTGGTCATCGATGATGAGCCCAATATCAGCAACAATGTCAAGCGAATCCTGGACAAAAAAGGCTACGAGGTGGATATCGCCGTCACAAAAACGGAAGCCCTGGAAAAAATACAGGCCAAATCCTATGAACTGGTGCTGCTGGATCTGAAAATACCGGGGGTCCAGGGGATGGAACTGTTAAGGGCGGTAAGGAGCCACATCCCGGAGGCCAGGGTGATTATCATTACCGGTTATGCCAGCATTGAGACCGCCAAGGAAAGCGCACGGCTGGGCATATCCGACTACCTGCACAAACCCTTTACCCCGGATGAAATCCGCCACGCCACTGAAAACGCCCTTACTTTAGCCGCTTAAACGCCGGCTCGCCGATTGAGCGCTCCCGGCCGGAAATCACCCGGCCGGGAGCGCTTTAAGCCGAACCTGCGGCAGGCTCCAGGAATTTTTCGATTCTTGCCCGGGCCTCCCGTAAATCCCCCGGCCCCAGCCATATCAGCTCCCTGTCTTTTCTAAACCATATCAACTGGCGTTTGGCATACCGGCGCGTATCGCGTTTCATCTGCTCAACGGCATCGAACCAGTCCATCCGGCCCTGCAAATAATCCACCATATGCCGGTACCCGATGGACTGCATGGATTTCAACCCCCCCGGATACCCCATTTCCAATAGCTGGCGAACCTCCTCCAGCAGGCCTTCAGCCACCATCTGCACCACCCGCTGGTTAATGCGTTCATAAAGCGCCTGCCGCTCGATATGCAGACAGATCTTCAAGGCGTCAAACGGCACATCGGCAAAGCCATGGGCCTGCTGGCAGGCGGACATGGGCCGGCCGGTAAGCGCGTAAACCTCAAGGGCCCGGATTACCCGATAGGCGTCATTGGGATGGATCCGCCGGGCGGCCTCGGGATCGCAGCCGGCAAGCCGCTCATGCAGGGCCAGGCTGCCTGAGGCCCGCGCTTCTTGCCGAAGCTGCTCCCGGATTTCGGGGGAAGACGGCCGCGCCGCAAACAGGCCGTGGAGCAGCGCCCTGATGTAGAGACCGGTGCCCCCCACGACCAGGGGCAGCACCCGGCGGCGCTGCAGCCCCGCCAGGCAATCCCGGGCCTCCCGCGCATACCGGGCGGCATCATAGGCCTCGTCCGGATCGGCCACGTCGATCATATGATGGGCAACCCGCTGCTGCTCGGCGGGCGACGGCTTGGCCGTCCCAATGTCCATATACCGATATATCTGCATGGAATCGGCGCTGACGATCTCCCCGCCAAAAGCCTCGGCCAGGCTCAGGGAAAGCGCTGTCTTTCCGATCCCTGTTGGCCCGCAAATAATTATCAATTTGGGTTTTTCCTGATCCGACATGTTTCCGCTCTTCGCCCCTTTCCCCGGCCGAACCCGCAAAGGGCCGCAACCCCCTGAAACAAACCCGGCACAAGCCATTTCGGCAAGGATACCGGCTCAAAATTTCATTGACAAGATAAAAAATTATAGATATCAAGGTCACTTATTCTCAAATTTGGGGTTCGGTATACTTGACAGCCTCATGTAAGGTTATATTTTTACTGCTTCAATTATATACGTAGGAGACAATTATGGCACAAGAAACGATCGGCTCCGTATTGGTCGTCGGCGGCGGTATCTCGGGCATGCAGTCCGCCCTGGATCTGGCTGATTCCGGATATTACGTCTACCTCCTCGAGAAAAGTCCCTCCATTGGCGGGGTCATGTCTCAGCTGGACAAGACATTCCCGACCAACGACTGCGCCATGTGAATTATCTCACCAAAACTGGTCGAGGTCGGCCGGCATTTAAACATTGAGTTGATCACGTACGCGGATCTGGAAGCCATCGAGGGCAAACCCGGAAATTTCAAGGTCAAAGTCAAAAAACGGGCCAGAAGCGTCAACCCGGACCTCTGTACAGGCTGCGGGGCCTGCGTCGAGAACTGCCCCGTGACACAGACAATCCCAGCGAACTGACGAAAGCGGCAAATGATCCAAAAAAACACGGCAAAAAAGGACTTTCCTGCCATGGAACACACAATCAACGTTGATTGGCGACAAATAGAGGATATTATTGAAAAATACAGCAGAGACAAGGAGTCGCTGCTGATGATTATGCAGGACATCAATGAACTGTATAATTTTGTGCCTCCGGAATGCATCCCTGTCCTGGCCCAAAAACTGGACGTCCCCAAAAGCCTCATATACAGCGTGGCCACCTTTTACAAGACCATCAGCCTGGAGCCCCGGGGCAAATACATCATCAATGTCTGTACCGGTACCGCGTGCCATGTCCGCGGGGCGGAAAAAATTATTGATGCACTGGAGGATCAGTTAGAGATAAAAACTGACGAGACCACGGAAGACGGCATGTTTACCATAGAAACCGTCCGCTGCCTCGGATGCTGCGCATCAGGGCCCGTCATCACGGTTAACAAGGATATGCATGGCGGCCTGGATCGCACCAGTGTTTTAAATATTATTGACGACTATAAAAATAATGCCTCTTAACGGCATTGGTCACGGAGGTTTTACTCAGCCATGGTTAAATTTGACAATAAAGAGGCGCTGGATAAATACATAAAAAGCCTGCAGGAAAAGCAGGAAAGCCCGGATAAAGGGCTTATCTCCCTTTGTGCGGGTCCCGGATGCATCATCCACAGGAGCGACAATATACGCGACGCCCTGACAGAGGAAATGGAAAAGCACGGCGTGGCGGACAAATTCGAGATCCGACTGACCGGCTGCCACGGCTACTGCGAGCAGGGCCCGATCATGGTCGTGGACCCGGGCGGCATTTTTTATCCGAAACTCAAGCTTGAAAGCATCCCGGAAATAGTTGAAAAGACCCTTGTCAACAACGAGCCGGTGGAAAAACTGCTATTCAAGGATCCGGCGACCAAGAAGAGAATCGTTGAAGAGGAAGAGGTCCCCTTCTATAAGCTTCAAACCCGTTCCATTTTCGGCAAGAACCGCTTCATCGATCCCAACAACATTGACAATTACCTGGCGGTCGGCGGTTACCAGGCACTGGGGAAAGCCCTCTACGAAATGAAGCCCAAGGAAATCATCACCGAAGTCAAGGAAGCCAATCTTCGGGGGCGCGGCGGCGGAGGCTTTCCCGCAGCCATCAAATGGACTTCCTGCAGCAAACATGACGGTCCCAAATACGTGATCTGCAATGCCGACGAAGGCGACCCCGGCGCCTACATGGACCGTGGACTGCTTGAAGGAAACCCCCACTGCATTATTGAAGGGATGATCATCGGCGCCTATGCCATCGGCTCCAATGACGGCTACGTCTACGTCCGCCATGAATACCCGCTGGCGGTGGCCAACCTGAAAAACGCCATAAACCAGGCCCATGAAATGGGGCTTTTAGGCAAAAACATTCTTGGTTCCGGCTTTGATTTCGATCTTCACATCAGCAAAGGCGGCGGGGCTTTTGTCTGCGGGGAATCGACGGCCTTGATGGCCTCCCTGGAAGGCAAACCCGGCCGGCCCAAGGCCAAATACATCCACACCTCCGAAAAAGGATTCCGGGACAGCCCTTCCAATCTCAACAATGTGGAGACCTGGGCCAATGTGCCGCTGATCATCAACAAAGGGGCAAAATGGTATGCCTCCATGGGGACCGAATACAGCAAGGGCACCAAAATCTTTTCGCTGGTCGGCAAGGTCAAAAACACCGGGCTGGTGGAAGTTCCCATGGGAACCACGCTTCGCGAAATCATTTTTGACATCGGCGGCGGCACGCCGAAAAAGAAGAAATTCAAAGCCGTGCAGACCGGCGGCCCTTCAGGCGGCTGTATTCCGGAACAGTTCCTGGATACGCCGGTGGATTTTGACGAACTGACCAAGCTCGGCTCCATCATGGGCTCCGGCGGCATGATCGTAATGGACCAGGACACCTGCATGGTGGATGTGGCCCGCTACTTTATCGAATTTTTGGTCGATGAGTCCTGCGGCCAGTGCAACCCCTGCCGGGAAGGCCTCAAGCAGATGATGGACATTTTAAGCCGTATCTGTGAAGGCAACGGCAAGGAGGGCGATATCGAGCTTCTCGAAGAGCTCGGCAGCATGATGCAGAAATTCTCGCTCTGCGGTCTGGGCACGTCCGCCCCCAATCCGGTGCTGACCACCATTTTATACTTCCGGGATGAATATGAGTCCCACATCCATGACAAAAAATGCCCGGCCGGCATCTGCAAGCCCTTGTTCCACTATGAAATCGATGAAGAGGCATGCACCGGCTGCACCCTGTGCGCCAAAAAATGTCCGCAGGAAGCGATTACCGGAGAAAAGAAAAAACCCCACACCATCGATCAGGATAAATGCATCAAATGCGGCATCTGCTATGATATCTGCAAATTTGATGCGATTCTTATCCGATAACCAATAAGAAGGATTAAACCCGATATGATTACTTTCAAGCTGAACGGGCAGACAGTTCAAGGCGAGGAAGGCCAATATCTTCTCCAGGTGGCGGAAAACAACGGGGTGTATATCCCCACGCTCTGCAATCACAAGGCCCTTGACCCGGCGGGCATGTGCCGCCTTTGCGTGGTCGAGATGTTTGACGGCCGGCGGACCAAATTCGTAACCGCCTGCAACTACCCCATCTGGGAAGGAATGGAGATTCAGACAGACACGGAAACCGTTCATGAAGGCCGCAAGCTGATCGTTGAAATGCTGCTTGCC
This sequence comes from uncultured Desulfobacteraceae bacterium, assembly GCA_964575805.1. Lineage (GTDB taxonomy): Bacteria > Desulfobacterota > Desulfobacteria > Desulfobacterales > Desulfosalsimonadaceae > M55B175. The sequence continues at coordinate 5,192 of CAZNSO010000082.1, read as the reverse complement.
CGATGTGCGGATGTCCCTGTTATCCAGGATCTGGCAAAAAAATACGGCATCGAATCCCCCCGCTTTGAAACCGGGCACGACACCTGCATTCTCTGCGGGCTTTGTACCCGGATCTGCGAAAAGATGGGCAACAGCGCCATCACCCTGAGCAGCCGGGGGCTGGATCTTAAAGTGGACACCCCCTTTTCCGTGCAGACCGACATCTGCCAGGCCTGCGGGGCCTGCGCCTTTCTCTGCCCCACCGGCCACATTACGCTGGACAAAATCAATGCGCTGATTACCGCGCATCAGCCGGAAAAAATCAAATCCGAATACGATGTCGGGCTGAAAGGCCGCAAACCCATTTATGTCCCCTATGCCCAGGCCGTTCCCAACACCCCCGCCATTGACCGGGATGTCTGTATGCACTTTAAAACCGGGGGCTGCCAGATCTGCTCGGAAATCTGCCCGGTCAACGCCATTGACCACTCAACCGAAGACGAAACCGTGGAACTCGACGTCGGTTCCGTCATCCTGGCACCCGGGTTTGAGCCCTTTGATCCCTCCACCCTGGACTTTTACAATTATGACCATCCCAATGTCATCACTTCCATGGAAATGGAGCGGATGCTCTCGGCCTCCGGGCCAACGGGCGGCCATTTGATCAGGCTCTCCGACCACCAGGATCCCAAGCGGATCGCATGGCTCCAATGCGTCGGCTCAAGGGACATGAACCGCTGCAACAACTCCTACTGCTCCTCGGTCTGCTGTATGTACGCCATCAAGGAAGCGGTCATTGCCAAGGAGCATGCCGGCGACGACCTGGACTGCTCCATCTTCTATATGGATATGCGCACACCCGGGAAGGACTTTGAAAAATTTTACGAGGATGCCAAGCACAAAAGCGGCGTCAATTTTATCCGCAGCCGGATTCACACGATCAACCCGGTCGCCGGCACGGATGAGCTGGAGTTGCGTTATGTGGCCGAAAATGGCGAACCCCTTACGGAAAAATTCGACCTGGTGGTGCTCTCCATCGGGCTGCAGATTCCCCCGGAACTCATCGAGATGTCGAACAAACTGGGCATCGAACTGAGCCCGGGCAACTTCTGCCAGACCCAGACATTTTCCCCGGTTGCCACATCCAGGGAGGGTATTTTTGCCTGCGGCGCTTTCCAGGGCCCCAAGGACATTCCCCAATCCGTAATCGACTCCAGCGCTGCAGCGGCCGCTGCAGCTGAAACCCTGGCCGGTGCCCGCCACACCCGGACCAGGGAAAAAGAGCTTGTACCCGAGCGCCATGTTGCCGGTGACCGCCCGAAAATCGGCATATTTGTATGCCGCTGCGGCATCAATATCGCGGGCGTGGTGGATGTGCCCGCTGTTGTTCAGTATGCCCGGGACCTGCCCTTTGTCGAATACGTTGACGAGAACATGTTTTCCTGCTCCCAGGACACCCAGGAGAACATGTCCGCCATTATCGAGGAGAAGGGATTGAACCGCATTGTGGTGGCGGCCTGCACGCCGAAAACCCATGAGCCCCTGTTTCAGGAAACCCTTATCAACGCGGGACTGAACAAGTACCTGTTTGAAATGACCAATATCCGGAACCACGACTCCTGGGTGCACAAAAACAACCCGGCGCAGGCCACGGAGAAGGCCAAGGACCTGGTTCGCATGGCCGCGGCAAAAGTGGCCCGGATGGAGCCCCTGGAAGAGACTGAACTGCCGATCAACCATACCGCAATGGTGGTTGGCGGCGGCATTTCCGGCATGGCTGTGGCAAAAAGCCTGGCTGACCAGGGTTTTGAAACCCATCTGATTGAACAAAGCGATCATTTGGGCGGACAGGCAGTGAACCTTTATCACACGGCCAAGGGTGAATCCGTTCCGGAAAACCTGGAGAAGCTGGTGGGCAGCATTGAGGGGCATGACAATATCCGCCTCCACTTAAACACCCGGATTCAAAATGTTGAAGGGTTTGTCGGCAACTTCCAGACCACGCTCTCCGAAAACGGAACAGAGACCCTGCTGGATCACGGGGCTGCCGTGCTGGCTACCGGGGCGGCGCCCTATTCGCCGAGCGAATACGCCTATGGCCAGGATCCCCGGATATTGACCAGCCTTGAGCTGGACCGGAAATTTCAGGCAAACGATCCCGCCATTGAAAAAGCCAATACAGCGGCTTTCATCCAGTGCGTGGGCTCCCGGGAACCCGGCCGCATGTACTGCTCGCGGGTCTGCTGCACCCATTCCATCGAAAACGCCCTGGAGTTGAAGAAGCGGAACCCGGAAATGAATGTCTATATCCTTTACCGCGATATCCGCACCTACGGGGAGAAAGAATACCTCTACAAGCAGGCCAGGCAGGAAGGGATCATTTTTATCCGCTACTCCCTGGATGACAAGCCTCAGGTGGCGGTCAAGGACGACGGCATATCCATAACGGTTACCGACCATATCCTTGAACGGCCCGTGGAGTTGAACGTGGATCTGCTCACGCTGGCAAGCGCCATCGTTCCCTATGCGGATGAGAAACTTGCCAACTTCTTCAAGGTGCCGATGAATGAAGACGGGTTCTTCATTGAACGCCACGCCAAGCTCGGCCCTGCGGAATTTGCCACAGACGGGGTGTATCTCTGCGGCATGGCCCACTATCCGAAATCCATTGATGAATCCATTGCCCAGGCCAAGGCTGCTGCCGCCCGGGCGGTCACCCTGCTTTCCCAGGAAAAAATCTACAGCAGCGGCACCATCGCGGAAGTGGACCCGACAATATGCGCGGAATGCGGCGTATGCGTATCGATTTGCCCCTATTCGGCACCCTCGTTTGCAGAGGAAGGACGCTTTGCCGGCAAAGCCCAGATCAATCCCGCATTATGCAAAGGCTGCGGTCTCTGCGTGGCTTCCTGCCGCTCCGGCGCTATTCACTTGAAAGGCTTTGATACCGACCAGATCATGACACAGATATTTGAAATGACTGAGGCGATATAGCTGATACCAACACCCCGGCAGCACACTCCCTGCCGGGGTTCAAGAAGGAGAACAATGCAGATGGCTGAAAACGAACCGAAAATATTGAGTTTTTTATGTAATTGGTGCAGCTACGGCGCCGCCGACCTGGCCGGCGTCAGCCGGATGGAATACCCCCCGAATATCCGGGTGATCCGGATCCCCTGCACCGGCCGCATGAGCCCCAAGTTTATCCTTGCCGGTCTGCGGCAGGGTGCGGATGCCGTCTGGGTTTCCGGGTGACATCCCGGCGAATGCCATTACCTGGAAGGTAATTACTATGCAAGAAGAAAATTCGCCCTGTTGAAAGACCTGCTGGAGCACACGGGCATTGAACCCGGCCGGGTGCAATTTTCATGGATTTCCTCGGCTGAATCCACCAAGTTCGTGGATGTGGTCAAACAAATCACCGATGAAGTCAAAGCCCTGGACCCGGATAAAAAATACGTTAAATCAGAACCCAAGGTTGATTAAAATGACAGCGTACACGGATAAAATAAAAGAAGCCGCCAGGCGGCTGCTCGAAGAAGGCAAGGTGGAGATGGTCATCGGATTTAGAAAGGGAAGCGTTCCCTTGATGAACCAGCCGCATTATGCCCAGTCCGCCGAAGATACCCGGCAATTTATCTGGGACAGCAACTGCGGGGTGAATCTCGCCAACTACCTCACGGATCGCAAGGAAAAAGTGGCCGTGGTGGCCAAGGGCTGCGACTCCCGAAATATCGCAAACCATATTGTGGAAAATAAAATATCGCGTGATCAGGTCTATATTATCGGGGTGCCCTGCACCGGTATGGTGGACCGGCATAAAATTGCCGAGATGGTTGCCGGCGATATTGTCGAGGCGACCGAAGAGGGGGATACCGTCACGGTAAAAACCGCAGCGGATTCCCAGACCTTTAAAAAAGCCGAGGTGCTGCAGCAGAACTGCGCGGCATGCGCGCATCGCAATCCGGTCATCTACGATGAATTGGTAGCCGATTTGGTGGAAGAACAGACGGAGACCGACATGTTCGCCTCCGTGCGCGAGATCGAAGCCATGAGCCCCCAGGAGAGATGGGACTATTTTGAAGACCTGATTTCCACCTGCATCCGCTGCTATGCCTGCCGCAACGCCTGTCCGCTGTGCTATTGCCCGCAATGTTTTGTGGATGAGTCAGACCCCCAATGGGTCGGGAAAAGCCAGGATCCCATGGATGTGCGCACTTTCCACTGGCTGCGGGCCTACCATTGCGCCGGCCGCTGCACGGACTGCGGCGCCTGTGAGCGGGTCTGCCCCATGGGCATCAGGATAAGGGAATTTACAAAGAAGCTTAACAAAGACTGTTATGACCTCTACGGCTGGGAAGCCGGTTTAACGACCGATGAGCGCCCGCCGCTGGATACGTATCGGCCCAATGACCCGGATGATTTTATAAAATAAAGCCTGAAACGGGCTGTTGAAGGCAACAGCAAACTGTTAATTTTGTATTTTGATAAGGGCTATACACCATGAAAATTGTTCAAATTGATAAAAACCAATGGACAAGCGGCATTGAAAAACTCAAAGAAGGGTATCGCGTTTTTGCCCCGGTGAAAAACAAACTCTTCCATGATTTTAAGGCCCTTGAAAAAAATGAAAAGCCGGATTTTGATTTCAAAAACACCCGGCTTTCGCCCAAGTCCATTGTTTATCCCCAGTCCGAGATCCTTTTCCGGTTTTCTCTGAATAAAAACAGTGAAGAATACGGCATCTTAAAAGAAGATGAAAAAGACAGGACACCAAGGGCCGTTATCGGGATTCGCCCTTGCGACGCGTATTCTTTTGAACTGGTCAAACGAAATTTTGACACCCCGGATTACCAGGATCCCTATTGGCTGGATGCATACCAAAAATCCACGTTTATCGGAATGGCCTGCAATGATCCCTGCTCCACCTGCTTCTGCACGTCCGCCGGCACCGGCCCTTTTGATGAGAAAGGGCTGGACGCCCTGGTTGTGGATGCCGGTGATTATTACCTCGCCAAGGTATTGACGGAAAAAGGGGAGGATCTCTTTAAAGCGGCCGGCTGGACCGGAGAGGCCGGGGAAGGGGCTGAGAAGCGCTTCGAAGAAGCGCAAGCCGGAGCCGAATCCCGCATCAGCTCAAAGATCAGCACGGACCAGCTTAAAGACCACAAAATGCTCGACCTCTATGAAGCCCCTTTCTGGGAAGAGATCGC
>CAZNSO010000081.1:0-14827 GCA_964575805.1 uncultured Desulfobacteraceae bacterium | reverse complement strand
TGCTTGAATTGGTTTATGGTGGGCCCACCTGGGATCGAACCAGGGACCGACCGGTTATGAGCCGGTGGCTCTGCCAGCTGAGCTATGGGCCCGCATATCGAATGGCGCCTTCCTGAAAAGTCCCTTTTTGGTAGCGCTTTGCCGTTCTTTTGTCAAGGGCGCAATCCCCATAAAACGCTTTCGGATCAGGAAGATTCGATAAAATTCTTGAGTTTCCGGCTCCGGGTCGGGTGACGGAGCTTGCGCAGGGCCTTGGCCTCGATCTGACGGATCCGCTCACGGGTCACGGCAAAATCGCTTCCCACCTCTTCGAGGGTGTGATCCGCCTTCTCCCCGATGCCAAAACGCATCCGCAGCACCTTCTCCTCCCTCGGCGTCAGCGTGGCCAGAACTTTTCGGGTCTGCTCGGCCAGATTCAGGCTAACGGCTGCATCCGATGGCAGCATGAAGGATTTGTCCTCGATGAAATCACCCAGGTGGCTGTCGTCTTCCTCGCCAATGGGGGTTTCCAGGGAGATGGGCTCCCGCGCGATTTTGAGCACCTTGCGCACCTTGTCCAGGGGGACCTCCATTTTTTCAGCGATCTCCTCCGGAGAGGGCTCGCGGCCCAGTTCCTGGACCAGGTACCGGGACGTCCGGATCAGCTTGTTGATGGTCTCGATCATGTGCACCGGGATGCGGATGGTCCGTGCCTGGTCGGCGATGGCCCGGGTAATGGCCTGCCGGATCCACCATGTGGCGTAGGTGCTGAACTTGTAGCCCCTTCGGTACTCAAACTTGTCAACCGCCTTCATCAGGCCGATATTGCCCTCCTGAATCAGGTCAAGAAACTGCAGCCCCCGATTGGTGTATTTCTTGGCAATGCTGACCACCAGCCGCAGATTGGCCTGCACCAGTTCTTTCTTGGCGGATTTGGCCATCCACCGCCCCTCTTCGATATTGCTCATGATCCGTTTAAGGGTACGGGTATCGGCCTTGATCTCCTTCTCCCGCTGCTCAATCTGGGTTTGAATCTTCTTTATGTCATAGAACAACTCGGTGACCTGGGGCGGCCCCATTTCCGTGCACTCGCAGGCCCACTGGACAAAAAAGGATTCGTCATTGGCTTCCAGCTTTTCCCGGACCTCGCTCAGCGGAGCATCAAATACGGCCGCACACTTGCAGAAGACCTTGTGCGTGGTATCAAACCATTCCACCTGCGCCCGGATTTTTTTCTCGATCTCATCGATGACATCGGTTTCCAGCCGCCAGTCTTTGAGCAGTTCAAAGATTTTGCGGTTCCGCCGGCGTATGGCCCGCTTGGTGCGCCGCCGGGCATCCGGGGCCTGATTTTCGGAAAAAATCTTGTCCCGCAACTCCTGGTTTTCCGAATCAATCTGCTTGATCTGGTCTATGGTTTCCAGAAATTTTTCAATCTGGATGGACTCATCAACAATGGTGTCGCCTTCATCAATGTCTCGCAGCACATGCTTGGGCCGCAGGGTGCCGACGGCAATCTGCTCACCCAGGTTAATAATGCTGTCAATCCCCAGGGTGGTCTCCAGCATGGCGCGCAGGACCTCCTGCTCGCCGGCCTCGATCTTTTTGGCGATTTCTATCTCGCCTTCCCTGGAAAGCAGGGTAACCAGCCCCATTTCCCGAAGATACATCTTAACCGGATCCGTAACCGAGCCAAAGGCGGCAATCTCATCGGCTTCATCAGTATCGGAGACTTTTTCCGATTCACTGTCGTCTTTTTTTCCGGAGCCGGAAAGCTTCTTCTGCTTCTCCACCACCTCGATATCCAGGTCATCAAACCACATCAACGTTTCGTCGAGCTGCTCCGGCGACATCATTTCTTCCGGCAGAGCTTCGCTGATCTGATCATAGGTCAGATACCCCTGCTTCTTGCCCTTGGTCACCAGCTCTTCGATTTTTTCGCGTTTTTCCTTTTTTTTGTCCCCGCCGGCGGGCCCACGGTTGTCAGTGGTTTTTTTTGCCATAGGTACAAACCTCCTGAAATTATATGTATATATAGACTTCTATCGCCTTGATCTTAAGTATTTGAATCTAAAATATCTGGATGCTGTCTGGATAAAAATAATGCAGCCAGCCGGCGGGAATAAAAAGGCTCACCCGGACCGACCCGCCTGATTTTGCTTCTCCTTCAACAGTTTGAACAGCAGCTGATGGTCTTTGTTCTGCTCCGCAGCCCGGATCTGATCCAGCAATGCCTGGTGACGCCGCTTACGGGTGTAGAGAAACTGTTCCATAAGTTTTTGACAGCTGCCTGGGTCCCAGGACTCTTCTCCCATCGCAAGTGAAGCAATCAGCTGCCGCTGGCGGTCATCCGGAATCCGGTTCAGCAGTTCGGAAATATCTTCCGTCGACCGCGGCGGTTGGGATACAATTGATTCCGCAATGGATTTCAACCGGTTACTAGTAAAATAATCAATCATTCCCCGGTTTTCAACGGCAGGAACAATTTCCGGGTACTGGAGCATCATGGCGATCACCCTGGATTCAAGCCGATTCTCCGCCAATTCCGTCGCACCGTCGCTCCGGGAGGTTTCACCCCCGGTGGATGGCGCCCGCTTTTTAATGGCAGCGGATTGCGTCTGCCGTGCCTCCCTGACCCGCTCTATCAGAGCCTGTTCCTCGATCCCCAGGCGCTCGGCCAGATGCTGAATGGATACCGAGCGGGCCACAGGGTCCTTTATTTCCGCCAGCGGCTGCTTTAATTCCTCAACCACCCGGATTTTTCCCTGCATGGAGGTCCCATGCGCATTTACCGCCGAGTCCGCCAGAAACTCTATGGCGTCTTTTGCGGCATCCGCCAGTTCCAGAAAAGCCTCTCCCCCCCGGGCGAACAGAAATGAATCCGGGTCTTCACCTGCCGGGAGCACGATGATTTCAACGTCAACGGCCTCGTTGAGGAAAAGGCCGATACTGCGGTGCGCCGCCTTGATGCCGGCGGCATCCGAATCAAATACCAATCTGGCTTTACTGGCATACCCCCGCCGCAGCATCCGGACATGAGCCGCCGTCAAGGATGTCCCCAGTGTGGCCACTGCGTTCGTCACCCCGTGCTGGTGCATGGCCAGAAGATCAAAGTAGCCTTCCACAATATAGACCAAACCGGTCTCCCGGCACTTTTCCCTGGCGGCATGCAGGCCGTACAGAGACCGGCTCTTGCTGTAAATGGGGGTTTCCGGGGAATTCAAATATTTGGGCTTGGCATCATCCAATACCCGTCCGCCAAAGGCGACAATCTGTCGGGTCACATCAACGATCGGAAATATGATCCGGTTCCTGAAGCGATCATAGTATCCGCTTTTGGAGGATCGCGGAACCACAAGGCCGGCTTTCTCGGCAAGGGCAACCGGTATCTGCCGGCTTTTCAAGTGCCGGAGCAGGTTGTCCCATCCCTCCGGGGCGTAGCCCAGCCCGAAGCGATTGATTATTTCACTGCTGAACCCCCGCTTTTCCAGGTAAACGCGCGCCTTTTCCCCGGCCGGCCGGCGAAGGAGCTGTTCCCGGTAATAAGCGAGCACTTTTTTATTGATATCAAAGAGCTGTTCCCGTTCGGAAAACTCCTGCTTCTCCGAGGGCGTCATCTGCCGCTTCGGCAATTGAATGCCGTATCGCCGGGCAAGAGACTGGACTGCCTCGGGAAAGGTGACCCCCTCGAACTGGATCAAAAAGTTAAAGATATCCCCGCCGGCTCCACAGCCGAAGCAATGAAAAATCTGTTTGGTTTGACTGACGGTAAAGGAGGGGGTTTTTTCCGAGTGAAACGGACAGAGGCCGGTATAATCCTTGCCCGCCTTTTTCAATGCCACCCGTTCCGAGACAATATCGACAATATCCGCGGCATTGCGGATCTCAGCCAGTTTTTCTTCAGGGATATGGATCGTCAAAAAGAAGACTCCACTTCAAATACCCATGGCCAGACGATATCCTTGGAATAACACGGCCCGGCGAAGCAGGCCCCCGCCTTAAGACCGAAACATAAGCCCGGAAATCATTGGCTCGGATTAAACAAATAAAACTAAACATCAGAATCGAAGTTGTCAAATCTGTCGGCCAATTTTTTCACGCGCCGCCGAGTCGCCCTGAGCGGGTCCGTCCGTCCGGATTCAGCTCGTGCTCAGCATTTGTACGGCTTCAGGCAAGTCCAGGCTGCCGTCGTAAAGGGCTTTTCCAATAATCACCCCTGCCACGCCCACAGGCTCCAGCGGCATAAGCCCTTTAATGTCTTCCAGAGAGGAAACCCCGCCCGAAGCCACTACGGGAATATTGACAGATTCGGCGACCTTGCGGGTCTCCTCGATATTGGGGCCGGTTCGCATCCCGTCACGCTCGATGTCCGTGAAATTGATGGCGGCAACACCCGTGTCCGCAAACTGGCGGGCGAGATCAACCGCCTTGAAATCCGTTGTTTCCGTCCAACCCTCAATGGCCACCAAACCGTTTCTGGCATCGATGCCAACGACAATGCGACCCGGGTACGCCTGGCAGGCCGCGCTTACCAAATCCGGGTTGCGGATGGCCTCCGTTCCGATAACCACGCGGTCAATACCGGTTTCCAGGTACATGCGGATGGTTTCCATATCCCGTATCCCGCCGCCGACCTGGATCGGTATGCTGACCGCATCGATTATGCCCCGGATGGCATCAAGGTTTTTGGGCCGTTTTTCTATAGCGCCGTCCAGATCCACCACATGGAGGCGTCCGGCGCCCCCGGCAGCCCATCGGAGTGCCATTGCCGCCGGATCATCCGAATAAACGGTCTCCGCGTCCATGCGTCCCTGCAGCAGCCGAACGCAGCGACCCTTCTTGATATCGATTGCGGGTATAATAATCATAGGCAGATTTTAAATTTCCGTCTTCAGGTTTCCGGGGGCAGCCGCTCGCCCGAAGCGGCAGGCCCTTTAGACTAGATTTCGCCTTTAGTGGAGTGAACATCGGCGATGCGCGTATCCAGGGTGACAGCCTGATCCAGTGCCCGGCCGAAGGATTTGAAAATCCCCTCTGTGACGTGGTGATCATTCTGTCCGTAATCGACATTCACATGCAGGTTCATCCCGGCATGGTTGGCAATGGAGCGAAAAAATTCCTTTGCCAGCCCCGCAAACTGCGGCGTGAAAGATTCCGGCAGATTGTAGGCCAGATAAGGGCGGTTGGACAGGTCGATACTCACTTTGGCAAGGGCATCATCCATGGGGGTTATGGCATGGCCGTAACGACGAATCCCCTTTCGATCCGCCAGTGCCCGGCGGATCGCATCGCCCAGCACGATACCCACGTCCTCCACCGTGTGATGATAGTCGACTTCGATGTCACCGACGGCCTTCAAACTCAGGTCAAAAAACCCGTGAACCGCAAAAAGTTCCAGCATGTGGTCAAAGAAGGGGATGCCGGTGTCAATGTCATTGACACCGGTGCCGTCCACATCGAATTTGGCACGCACCCGCGTTTCCCGGGTGTTTCGTTCAACTTCCGCATGACGTGGCATATCAGGGAAAAACCTTTCCGGCACCGCACAGGCCGAGCAAAACATTTCATGGGCGAGAAATTCTTGCGGAGATGGTGGAGATGAGGGGGATCGAACCCCTGACCTCGGCGTTGCGAACGCCGCGCTCTCCCATCTGAGCTACATCCCCACATTTGAGCCTTGAATCAGCAAAATTTTCTAACATCCAGGCCATCGGACGTCAATAAAAAATACGGCTGTCACTGAAAATAATATCCTGCCTCCCCGGCCAGTTCCTTGCGGATGCCGAAACGCGTCAGGGTGAAATCATATTTGACCGGATCCTCGGGCGACCATTGCCGGAAAGCCTCGGTTATTTCAATGGCGGTCTTCATGTTGGCCTGTTTGCGACTGGTGAGCCCCAATTTGGAGCAAATGCGAAACATATGGGTATCCAATGGAATAATCAGGCGGGATGGATTAACCGCTTCCCATCCTCCCGGATCCACACGGTCTTTTCTGACCAGCCACCGAAGAAACAGGTTCATCCGCTTGCAGGCAGACCCCTTCTCCGGGCAGGCCACCAGATGGTCCGGACGACCGGGGCCCCCGCTTTCCCGCAACTCTTCGGAAAAACGGCAAAGCGCGGGGAAAACGGTTTCTTCGGAATCCTCCAGGTGCGAAAGAAAACACCGCTTAAGCGAACCGTGCCGCTCCAGAATTTGCTGTACGGCGAGGAGCAGCGCCGTGAGATGGTCATCCCTGGCAAACCTGTGGACAAATCCGGCCATGTCCTGACCGATCCGGTCCGGTGCGGTGCTTTCCAAATAGGCACGGGGGGACCGTCCCATGCGGTTTAAAATGTCTGAGACACTCCTGATGATTTGACTGACCCGGCCATAAGCCAGGGAGGCGGCAATCAATGCCGCAATTTCGCGCTCCGCCGGATCCCCGTAGCCATATACGCAGGCCAGCGGATCCGGGTCCACAAAGCGCCGCCGGTTGTATCGGCTGTACTGGATCTCCAGCCAGTCCCTCATCGGCTTGTCCGGCAGGCGCGCGGTTTTCAATCAAAAGCCGTCCCCGGCTTGACGCCGAAAATTTTTAAAACCCTGGCAAGGGGGCAGAACCCCGTAATTGACGCCTGGGTCATATTGATCCCCACAAAAGCGGTCAGCAACAACCACCAGTAGGTATGTACCACAGCCAGCAGCAGGCTGACCAGAATCATTATGCCGGCAATCCGGAATACGAGTTTATCAAGATTCATCGCTGCACCTCCTTCGTAAGTTTACTTCATTTTCCATCGATACAAAAGCAGACTGTTGGTCACCACCGAAATGCTGCTCAGCGACATGGCCAGGGCCGCCAGCATGGGATGGAGCTGCTGCAGAAACGGCGGCGCCCAGGCAAACGGCATTAAAATACCGGCTGCCACCGGAATCAACACCACATTGTAGCAAAAGGCCCAGAACAGATTCTGCCGCACGGTTCGCATGGTCCGGCGGCTCACCCGCACCGCCATCGGCACGCCGGTAACGCTGCCGCTGCTCAAGATAACACCGGCGGTTTCAATGGCCACATCCGTTCCGGTGCCGATAGCGAAACCGACATCCGCCTGGGCGAGGGCGGGTGCATCATTGATGCCATCGCCCACCATCCCGATCCGTCGCCGGGGAGACTGCAGCTCCTGAATCCGGGCGGCCTTTTCATCCGGCCGGACCCCGGCAATCACCTCATCGATGCCAACCTGCCGGGCGATCGCACGGGCGGTGGTAATGTGATCACCCGTCAGCATCATCACCTTCTGGCCCAAATGGTGGAGCTGCTCCACGGCCTCGCTGGAATCGGGTTTTAAATGATCCCCAACGGCCAGAACTCCCAGCAGGCTCTCCCCGCGGATGACAGAGATTGCCGTCAGGCCCTGTTCCTGGATCGAAGCAATGGTATCGGCAGCCGGGGACAAATCAATATTGAATGATTGCAGCCAATCCGGTCGGCCGACGGTTATGGCTTCCCCATTGATATCAGCCGCAACCCCGCTGCCGCCATGGGCTTTAAAATTTTCAGCAGGCAGGCGCTCCAGGGATTTGTCATCCGCGGCGGCCCTTATCGCCCTGCCAATGGGATGTTCCGAGCCCTCTTCCACGGATGCGGCGATCTGCAGCAATTCATCTGCCGATGCGATGCGGCTATGGATCGGAACGATATCAAAGACAAGCGGTTCCCCGAGGGTCAGGGTGCCGGTTTTATCCAGCACGATGGTATCCAGCCGGGCGGCGGTTTCCAGCACTTCGCTGCTTTTGAACAAAACGCCTTTTTCAGCGCCCTTGCCCATGCCGGCCATCATCGCCGTGGGGGTTGCCAGTCCCAGTGCGCACGGACAGGCGATAACCAGAACCGCCACCAGCCGGATCATGGAGGGGACAAACGCGGCCGTTACAAGCAGCCAGACAAGGAAGGTCAGCACGGCGATGCTGATGACAGCGGGCACAAACCAGGCGGCCACCCGGTCGGCCACCGCCTGGATGGGCGCCTTGCTCCCCTGTGCCGCCTGAACCAGTTGAATGATCCGGGAAAGGGCGGTATCCCTGCCTACGCGGGTGGCCTTGAATCGCAGCACCCCGTCCTTGTTGATCGTCCCGCCGGTCACCGTATCTCCGGGCGACTTGTCCGCCGGCATGGGCTCGCCGGTGAGCATGGATTCATCCACCGAAGATTGGCCTTCCGTCACCTCGCCGTCCACAGGCACCCGGCCGCCCGGTCGAATGAGCAGCAAATCGCCGACTTTAACCTGTTCAATGGGAACCTCGGTTTCCTGACCATCACGAATAACAGCGGCCGTATGGGGCTGCAGGCCCAGGAGTTTGCGGATGGCCCCCCCGGTTTTTCTTTTTGCCCTCACCTCCAGGAGCTTGCCCAGCTTGATCAGGGTGATAATGACGGCCGCGGTTTCAAAATACACATGGTCGCCCAGCAGCGGGAAAACCAGCACCGCAAGGGAATAAAAATAGGCCACGGAGGAGCCCATGGCCACCAGGACATCCATATTGGCACTTTTATTGCGGAGACTCCGGTACCCGCCCACATAATAATCCCGCCCGGTGTAGAACTGGACAGGAGATGCCAGAATCAGAAAAAGCCAACCCATGAGGGGCGCCTGGGACCAGGGGCCAAACATCCCCATATCACGGCCCATGGACAGAATAAACAGCGGGGCGGTAAAAATGAGGCCGACCAGAAACTGGCGGGCCTGGTCCCGCACTTCCGCTTCCCTGGCCGCTGCTTCACTGTCCCCCGCCGCGCCCCGATCGGTGGGCACCGCGCCGTAACCCGCGTTTTCAATGGCCGCAACAATCTGATCCATTGTGGTCACGGAAGGCAGGTAGGTCACGCTGACCCGTTCAGCGGCAAAATTGACGGATGCCGACAGGACACCCGGCACCTTCTGGTTCAGCACCCGCTCCACTGCGGCCGAACAATTGGTGCAGGTCATGCCGGTCACCGCCAGCTCCGTGCTGGCGGCGGCAACACCGTAGCCGGCTTTTTTCACCTGCCCGACAATGTCCCCAACCCCCACCTCGCTGTCATCGATATCCACCGCCAATTCTTCAGAGGCAAAATTGACGCTTGCCTGGTCAATGCCGCCGAGCTTCCTGACGCTTCGCTCGATATTGGCGGCACAGTTGGCGCAGGTCATGCCGGTCACCGGCACATTCAGACGTTTTCGGGCCATTCCGCTCTACTCTGCCGGATAATTGATTTCCTTCAATTTTTCGCGGATCTTTTCCTCTGTGGCCGGGTCCTCGTATTCCACCTCGATCTTCCGGTTATCCACGTCCCCGTCCATGAGGTTGATTCCTTCAAGTTCCTTTAATTCATTCCGGATCGTTTTCACGCAATGGTCGCATGAAATATTGGGTACGGAAAAAGTTTGCTTAGCCATTTTTTAACCTCCTGAATCTGGTTGCTCGTCTTTGTCCGGGTTCAAACTTCCCTTAACAGATGCCCGAAGGGCATCCTCAAGCTCGGCATATTGAAAGCCAAACCCATGCTCCCGCAGTTTCCGGGGGATCACCCGCTGGCCATTCAGCAGCACCTCCCCGAATTCCCCGGCCGCCAGCCGCAGGGCAAAACCCGGCACCTTGAAAAAAGACGGACGATGCAGCACCCTGCCCAGCGTTTTGGCTAACTCCCGGTTGCGCACCGGCCCGGGTGCCGTGAAATTTATCGGGCCCTCAATTTCAGGACTCTGGAGAACGAACAGATGGGCTGCCAGCAAGTCATCCAGGTGAATCCAGGAAAACCATTGCCGCCCGCTTCCCAAGGGGCCGCCCATACCCATCCGGAATGCCGGCAGCATGGCGGCAAGGGCCCCGCCGTTTTCGGACAAAACAATACCGAAACGGTTGAGCACCACCCGGGCCCCCTTTTTTTCCGCCTGCCTGGCTTCCTGCTCCCAGTCCACGGACAGGCGGGCCAGAAAGTCATTGCCGGCTGAAGCGGACTCATCAAGCTCCTCATCCTCCCGCGGCCCGTAGAAACCCACGGCCGAAGTGCTGCAAAAGGTGATCGGCCTGCCCTCGGGAATCGCTGCCACCACGTTCCGGGTAGTCAATATCCGGCTGTCATAAATCAGTTTCTTGGCGTTGCGGCTCCAGCGCCGGAATATGTTGACCCCGGCCAGATTGATCACCGCATCCGCCTCTTTCACCGCATCCTGCCACTGGCCGGGCCGGGTGGTGTCAGCCCGTATAAAGCGGAACAAGGGATAATGCCCGAGATTCCCGGCAGGGTGCCTGGCCATGCCGGTGACCTCGTAGCCCTCTTCCAGCAGCAAGGGCACCAAATGGCTGCCCACGAATCCGGTACTGCCCGTCACCATGATATGCATATGCGCCCCTTCCCTTTATCGGCCGAAAAAATCGATTGCGTTCAGTCAACCAGCAATACGGATACGTTCTTTACGCCATAAAGGATTTTCTGAGGCACGCTGCCCAGAAAGAACTCCTTGAACCCCGACAGGCCCTGCTTGCCGAGAACCACCAGGTCATAACCCCCGTTTTGGGCTTCATTGATAATGTCCCGGGCCACCCCTTTCTGCCGTACCACTGTTTTGGTATTAACCCTGTCTTCGGCAAAGCCGCAGTTCAAGAGGCACTGCCTGCCCTGCTGCATGGCCTGCCGGACCACTTCCTTCTTTTTGTCCTCAAGGGAGCAGAACGCGCTTTGTTCGGATTTAAAATAAGGGGTCAATTCCGGGCTTTCCATGGCGCACATGGCTTCCGTGTCCAGCAGCACATTAAAGAGAGTGACATCGACATCCGGCAAAAAATTATTGCTGACAAAATCCACCGCCCGCATCGAGTTTTCAGATTCATCAAAAGCGATCAAAATTTTTTTAGCCATGCAATGAACTCCTTTCCCTGATTTGATCCCTGCCCAAGGGATCAAATCAATCAGTTGAGACGCTCCGCCTGTTAAATTTTTCCGCTCCGCCCGTCGTCGCAGGCGTCATCGGCATCATCAAAGCGCTGATGCTCCGGGAATTCAGGTGCCTTGGTGCAGGCCTCGAGATTTTCCCCGGCCTGCCCCGGCGGGCTTGCTTCCGCATCCGTTCCGCCGCTCCCCAGTATCCGCAGGGCGGACTCGTAATCCGGCTCTTCACCGATTTCCGGCACCAACTCCGTGTACATTACGCTGGCTTCTTCACTGATGACCACCACCGCCCGCGCCAAAAGGCCGGCCAGCGGGCCGTCGAGTATGCGCACGCCATAATCGCGCCCGAAATCAAGGTTCCGGAGTTCAGAGGCGGATATGATATTTTCCAGCCCCTCCTCGGCGTTAAACCGCGCCAGCGCAAAGGGAAGATCGCGGGAAATGCACAGAACTTCAGTGTTTTCATATCTGGAAACGGCGTTGTTAAACCGCCGGACGGACTCCGCGCATACGGAGGTTTCCACGCTGGGGAAAATATTGAACACCACATTTTTTCCCTTTAAATCAGAGAGGGTGATATCTGTCAGATCGGTTTTGGTCAGCAGAAAATCCGGCGCCTTCGTCCCTTGTTCCGGAAGTGTGCCGGAAGTCTGCACCGTCTTTCCTTTAAATGTAATCGTCGCCATTTCTGGCCTCCTTCGGCTGTTTGGTTCCCGGTTTGGTTTCAACTACGTCACCCCTAGTATAATACCGATTACTGGCCACGCCAAATCGGTGTGTAGGGCGACTCCTCCATGATTTTCTCGCTTGCCCCCAAAAGGGTTTTGTAGCCGCCGCTCAAATTTCTGGCCTCAAAACCGTGGTGCTGAAGGATGCGAAAGGCTATATAGCTCCTCAAACCGACTGCACACAGGGTGATATAGCGCTTGTTTTTATCCAGCTGGTGCAAACGCCCCCGAAGCTCATTGAAAGGAATATGAAGGGCGCCTTCAACGCCCCCGGTTTTCTCGATCTCATCCTTGTTGCGCAGATCAATCAAAACATCGACTTGCGGATCAAGCCCGCTGAATTCATCCCAGTTGATCTTTCGGGAATCGCCTTTCATCAGGTTGGAGGCCACATACCCGGCGATGTTGACCGGATCCTTGGCTGAGGAATACGGAGGCGCATAAGCCAGTTCCAGCTCCTCCAGTTGAAAAACGCTCATGGATGCATGGATGGCGGTGGCGAGCACGTCAATACGTTTGTCCACGCCTTCGCCGCCGACAATCTGCGCACCCAATATCCTTCCATTGCTTGGAGAAAACAACAGCTTGATGGCCATCATTTCCGCTCCGGGATAATACGCCGCGTGGGATCCGGAATGGGTGAAGCTGGCAAGATAGGGAATTTTATTCCGGGCGAGCATTTTTTCGTTGGCACCGGTGGCAGCCACGGTTTGTTCAAAAATTTTAACCACGGACGTCCCCAGGGTTCCCCTGAAAATGGAGCGCCGGCCCATGACATTGTCCGCAGCAATGCGTCCCTGCTTGTTGGCCGGTCCGGCAAGGGGGGTCATGACCGGGAAGCCGGTGAGAAAATCAGTTACTTCAACCGCATCGCCCACCGCATAAATATCCGGGTCCGATGTCTGCATCGTGGCGCTCACCTTTACACCGCCCAGCTCGCCTATTTCCAGGCCCGCCTCCCGGGCCACGCGGCATTCCGGTTGAACCCCGATGGAAAGTATGGCCATATCGCATTCAATCGTCTGCCCCTTTTCCGTGTGAACGCGCAGTTCCGACCCCTTGTCCTCAAAAGAGGCGATCCCCTCGCCCAAAACCAGATCAACTCCTTTTTCCCTGAGATGGGCGTGCATGAGACCGGCCATTTCATAATCCATGGGCGGCATGACCTGCTCCATTCTTTCGATGATTCGGGTCCGAATTCCCCGGAAGGCCAAATTTTCCGCCATTTCAAGACCGATAAACCCTCCGCCGACCACCACTGCGGACCGGGGAGCCTGCTTGTCCACATAAGCCTTTATCCGATCCGTGTCCGGAATATTGCGAAGGTTAAAAATCCTGTCGGAATCGATGCCCGGAAACGGTGGCCGCACCGGCTCCGCCCCTGGAGAAAAAATGATCTTGTCATAACTCTCCGTGTAGGTTTCCCCGGTCTGATCATTCCTGGCGCTCACCAGGTGCTGCTGGCGGTCAATAGCGACAACTTCGGTAAAAAGCCGGATATCCACATTGTATCGATTCCTGAAATCCTCAGCTGTGGTAACCAGTAGATCGCCGCGGTCCTTGATCACTTCGCCGATATGATACGGCAGTCCGCAATTGGCGAACGAAATGTAACCGCCTCGCTCAAAAACCACTATTTCCGCTTCCTCATTGAGTCTTCGCGCGCGCGCCGCAGCTGTTGCACCTCCGGCGACGCCACCGACAACCACCAGTTTCATACAATAATCTCCTTTCGTTACGAAAACTTAAAAAAAGTTGAACGCGCTCTATTTGTTTTTATCTGGTATTTCGGCCAGAGCCAGGCCCTCGCCCGGGAAAACCAGCCGCCGGGATTCCGGTATGGCAGACACAGGCGCCGGCCAATGGCCGGCCTGGGGATCAGCGCCTTCAAGGGCGGCCGCGGAGGGATGGCGGTCCTTCATCACCGGGGTCTGCCTTAAGTCAATGCCGGGCACGGGCGCACTGAATTCAATCGCAATATTGTTCGGATCAAATGCATAGATGGAATGAATGAACCCATGGTCCATGATCTCGGAGACCCAGAACCCGGCGGCATCAAGCCGGGCCATGAGCTCCAGGAGGTCCTCATCCGAGCCGACGCCCATGGATACGTGATCAAAACAAAAAGGCCCCTTAACCGGAACGCCGTGATCCTTTTCCGGGATCGGTGCCACATCGGGCCATTCAAAGAATGCAATCATGTCCTGTTCGGAAAGTTCAAAAAAATAATGCCGATAATTTTGATCCCCGATACCGGCCACCAGCCTGAGACCCAGCAGGTCCCGCCAGAACCGGATTGTCAGGTCCATGTCGCAGGTGGCAAAAACCAGATGATTGACGCCCTTATAGTTGACCATGCAGCCCCGCAAAACCGATATGTTAATGACAAAGCGGAATTGATTGTTACCGCCGATTCATGCTTCCGGTGAAAGAACGTGACGCTCCGGCACCAGGCATGTGAAATCGCCTTCAAATACGGTTTCCGCCTCTCGGCGGACAAGCACCGAGACGCTTCGTTTTCGCCCTTCCGCCTGAACCACCCGGGCTTCTGCATCAAGCGCCTCGCCGGTCTTAACCGGTTTTAAAAACTTAACCGCCGCGCCTGCCAGCACCACATGGGGGTGGTTGACGGCAAGCATCGCCGCATAGTCGGCCGCGCCAAAAATAAATCCGCCGTGGACCAGTCCGCTTTCGTCGGCAATCATCTCGGGCGAAGGTATTAAGCGTACATGGCTGAACCCGTCTGCCAGCTCCACCGGCGTGCCGCACAGCTGCCGGTTGATCTGCTGATGAGTGAAAATCTCCATCAAAGAGCTCCAATCTGACAAGAAATGCTTGACATCCTGTAAAACCCATCGTAGATAAGAGTGAATATAAAGAATAGGCTTTAATATAAACTTTAATTGAGATAAAGCAAATGCCGTCGGACCATTGTCAAAAAGCGAACCGCTTTGGTTTCGGACGCTTCTTTTTTAGCTTTAGAAGCGTCCATTCGGTGGTGTAAGCAAAACTCCAGGCTTACCCCCCGGGTGGACAGACCCTGTCCACCCGGGGGTTTTTTTTTGACCAGGCATCAAGGCCCCGGGGAAGATCCCCGGGGCTTTTTTTTTGATGGCTTCGTAAACAGCCGGTGGTGGGCCAGAAAAAAACAACAAAGATGCATAAGCGGGAATCAAACAAAGACAGAGAAGGAGAAGGAGGCAAG
>CAZNSO010000080.1:0-15043 GCA_964575805.1 uncultured Desulfobacteraceae bacterium | reverse complement strand
AGCTTGTTCTCGAGGGTCTGCCGGCCAATGCCGGTGGCATCGAGATACACGTAGTCATTGATCTTTTTGTCCCCGCGAATGCCGGCCCCGTTTTTGATCTCGGTCATAATCGCCCGGGAAACCATGTCGCGCGGCGCAAGATCGAGAAGACCCGGCGCATAGCGCTCCATAAAACGATCCCCGGAATTGTTGCGCAGGATCCCGCCTTCACCCCGGACGGCCTCTGATATCAGTATGCCCATGTCCTTGATGCCGGTGGGGTGGAACTGGAAAAACTCCATGTCCTCGAGCGGCACCCCGCGGCGGGCCAGCAGCGCAGGCCCGTCCCCGGTGTTGGCATAGGCATTGGAGCTGATTTTGAATATGCGGCCAAACCCGCCGGTGGCAAAAACCACCGCTTTTGCCCGGAAAACATGAATGGCGCCGCTTGCCAGTTCCACGGCCACCAGACCGGCGCAGCGGCTTCCCTCCAGAACGACATCCACCACCTGAAACTCGTCAAAAAAATTGACCTCATTTTTAATGCACTGCTGGTAAAGGGTCTGCAGGATCATGTGGCCGGTCCGGTCCGCTGCGTAACAGGCCCGGCGCACGGCAGCTTCGCCGAAATTGCGGGTGTGCCCCCCGAACCGGCGCTGATCGATCCGGCCCTCGGCGGTCCGGTTAAAGGGAAGCCCCCGGTTCTCCAGGTCATAGATGGCCTGCACCGCTTCATCGGTCATGAGAAGCGCCGCCTGCTGGTCCACCAGGTAGTCTCCGCCTTTTATGGTATCATAAGCGTGCCATTCGGGACGGTCTTCCTCCACGTTTCCCAGGGCCGCGCTGATACCGCCCTGGGCCGCTCCGGTATGGCTGCGAATGGCATAGACCTTTGAAAAAACAGCCGTTTTCGCGTTTCTGCCGGCCTCCAGCGCTGCATACAGGCCCGCGCCCCCGGCCCCGACAACCAACACGTCAAACTCGTGGATCACCTTCCGCCTCCTTTAATACCTGCCCCTCTCAGGACAGCATGCGGCGGAGCACATAGGGCAAAATCCCGCCGTTCTCATAATATTCGACCTCCACCCCGGAATCCAGGCGGGCCGTCACCCTGAAGTCCCGGGTCCCGCCGTCTTCATCTTCAGCCTTTACCGTGAGTTCCTGATAGGGCGCCAGGCCATCGGCAAGGCCTTTTATGTGAAACACTTCGCGGCCGGTCAACCCCAGGGATGCCGCGTTTTCTCCCTCACGGAACTGCAGCGGCAGAACCCCCATGGCCACCAGGTTGCTCCGATGAATCCGCTCAAAGCTCTCGGCGATCACCGCGGCCACTCCCAGGAGCAGCGTTCCCTTGGCGGCCCAGTCCCTGGAACTGCCCGAGCCGTATTCCTTCCCGGCGATTACCAGCAGCGGTGTTCCCTCCTGCTGGTATTTCATGGCCGCATCATAGATGGCCATGTTTTCCCCGTCCGGGAAATGCCGGGTCCACCCGCCCTCGATGTCCGGCACCAGGTAATTGTTCAGGCGGACATTGCCGAAGGTGCCCCGCATCATGACCTCATGGTTGCCCCGGCGGGAACCGAAGGAGTTAAATTCCGATTTGTCCACCCCCTGTTCCAGCAGGTAGCGGGCGGCCGGGCTGTCATCCGGGATGGCGCCGGCAGGCGAGATGTGATCGGTGGTGATGGAATCCCCCAAAAGCGCCAGCACCCGGGCGGACGCGATATCCGAAGGCGCCGGCGCCTCCGGTGTCATCCCGGTGAAAAACGGCGGGTTCTTGATGTAAGTGGAGGCCTCCTCCCACGGATACAACTCGCTTCGGGCAACGTCAAGCTCCTGCCAGTTGGCATCGCCCGCATACACGTTGCGATACTGCTCCCGGAACATCTCCGGGTCCAGAAACCCCATGGCCTCCTCGATTTCAGCCTTTTCCGGCCAAATGTCTTTGAGGAAAACCGGCTCGTTATTGGCGTTGTGCCCGACAGGCTCCTTTTCCATGTCGAGGTTGACCGTTCCGGCCAGGGCATAGGCCACCACCAGCATGGGGGAAGCCAGGAAATTGGCGCGGGTCAGTGGATTGATCCGCCCTTCGTAGTTGCGGTTCCCGGAAAGAACGGAAGACACCACCAGATTGGCATCCTCGATCACCCGGGCGACATCTTCCTGCAGGGGCCCGCTGTTGCCGATGCAGGTGGTGCAGCCGTAAGCCACCAGGTGGAAACGCAGGGCCTCGAGGTACGGCAGCAGACCGGCGGCCTTGAGATAATCCGTGACCACTTTGGAGCCGGGCGCCAGGCTGGCCTTCACCCAGGGCCGGACCTGCAGACCCATTTCCACGGCCTTTTTGGCCATCAGGCCGGCGCCCAGTAAAACAGCCGGGTTCGAGGTGTTGGTACAGCTGGTAATGGCCGCGATCACAACGGATCCGTGATCCAGGTAAAAACTCTGATAAGGCCGGTCCACGGGGACCCCCGCTTCATCAAGGGGTTTGCGGAGCACCATTTTCCCGTCCAGATGATCCGGGTCCGCCAACTGGCCGCCTTCCTCCTCCCAGCGCGTATCGCTTACCGCCGGAGACTGCCTGGAGGAAGCAAAAATGTTTTCAAAATCCCGGTTGAACGTTTCCTTCATGCGATTCAGGGGAATCCGGTCCTGGGGACGTTTCGGGCCGGCCAGCACGGGCTCCACCGCTGCCAGGTCCAGCTTCAGGGTATCTGAAAAGCCCGGCACCGGCATGTCCTTTGTCCGGAACAGCCCCTGGGCCCTAAGATAAGCCTCGATCAAATCCACCTGCTCAGCGGAGCGCCCGGTAAACAGCAGGTAATTCAAGGTTTCGCCGTCCACCGGGAAATAAGTGGTGGTGGCCCCGAACTCCGGGGTCATATTGGCGATCGTGGCCCGGTCCGGCAGGCTCAGTTCATCCAGGCCCTCGCCGAAAAACTCGACAAAACTGCCCACAACCCCCTTCTTCCGGAGCATCTGCGTAATGGTCAGCACCAGGTCCGTTGCAGTCGCCCGCTCCGGCAGCCGGCCGCTTAGTTCAAATCCGATGACCCGGGGGGTGAGCATGTAATAGGGTTGTCCCAGCATAACGGCTTCGGCCTCGATGCCGCCCACGCCCCAGCCCAGCACCCCGATGCCGTTGATCATGGTGGTGTGGGAATCCAGGCCGACGAGCGTATCCGGGTAAATCAGCGTCTCTTCTTCCGCGCTCTCGGTCATGACCACCCGGGCCAGGTATTCGAGGTTCACCTGGTGACAGATCCCCGTGGCCGGGGGCACCACCTTAAAATTGGCAAAGCTGCCCTGTCCCCATTTCAAAAAGGTATAGCGTTCCCGGTTTCTCTGCATCTCCTTCGCCGCGTTGACCGCAAAAGCGTCCTTGCAGCCGAATTTGTCCACCTGAACGGAGTGATCGACGACCAGGTGCACCGGTATCCGGGGGTTTATTTTTTCGGGATCACCGCCCAGGCGGGCCAGGGCATCGCGCATGGCTGCAAGATCCACCACGGCGGGCACGCCCGTGAAATCCTGCATTAAAACCCGCGCCGGCATGTAGGGGATCTCGCCGGTTTTATCCGGATCCGGCGACCATCGGCTCAAAGCCTCGATATGCGCGCTGGAGATGAACTTGCCGTCCTCGTTTCGGAGCAGGTTTTCAATCAGTATGCGGATGCTCAGCGGCAGCTTGGAAAAGTCCGTGCCCACTTGCGCGGCCAGGCGGGGCAGGCTGAAATAGGTGGCGGTGTTTTTCCCGGCATCAAGCCGGGCACGCGTGGAAAAAGAATCCATGGCCTTCATGCATTGCTCTCCTGCTTGGATTTCCCGGTTCCGGCGGCTGAAGGGAAAACTCTCCTCCGCAAAAGAAGGTTGCCGAAACCGGCGGCGCCCCTGCGGGCGATACGGAATACCCTTAGTATTATCATGCTGGCGGGGGTTTCAAATGAAAAAGCATCCCCCGGATCATAAATGCGATGAATTTGCTTGATTTCAACAGCGTTTACTTTTATATATCAAAAAAGGAAAGTAAATACCGTTGATGCCTAATAACGCTGTTTATTGTTTTGCCGGGAAATAATCGCATGGAAATAATCGCTCGCACGGAAATAATCACATGGATATGAAGCGCAGCTATTTCGAGGATGTCCGGCTGTTTTCCTCCGGCGCCGCGGTGTTCTGGTTCCTTCTGCTGATGGCCTTTCTCCTGCTCTACCCCCTTCTATTCAAAAATTATTACGTTTACATGGCAAACTACATTGCCATCAACATTATCGTGGTGGTGGGGCTGAATCTCCTGGTCGGCTACACCGGCCAGATATCGCTGGGCCATTCCGGGTTTTACGCCATAGGCGCCTATGCCACGATTTTCCTGATGACCGTGGCGAATTTCCCTTTTCTGCTCGCCCTGCTCTGCGCGGGGCTGATCGCCGCCGCCTTCGGATTCCTGCTGGGCCTGCCCGCCCTGCGGCTGGAGGGGCCCTACCTGGCCATTGCCACCTTGGGCTTCGGACTGACCATCACCACCATTATCGGCAGAATCGAAGTGCTTGGCGGCCGGCAGGGCCTGCACGCCCCGGACCTGGCCATCATGGGCTATCCCCTGGACACGGACCGGCAGTTTTACTACCTGGTCATGGTCATCACCGTGCTGATGATCCTGTTTGCCCGCAACATCACCCGGACAAAGGTCGGCCGGGCATTTATCGCCATCCGGGATGCCCATATCGCAGCCGAGACAATGGGAGTCAACCTCCTGCTCTACAAAACCGCGGCTTTTGCACTGAGCGCCTTCTACGCCGGCGTGGCAGGTGGCTTGTATGCCTTTGTGCTGCGCTTCATCGAGCCTGAGCTCTTCAACCTGTTCCTGTCCGTGTTTTTTCTGACCATGGCCGTGGCCGGGGGTCTGGGTTCGGTAATGGGGCCCATTGTCGGGGCCATCCTGCTCTCGTTCCTGGACCTTCAGCTGCGCAACATTCTCTCCATTCCCTTTATCGGCGATTGGCTGCGCCAGCTTTCAGCCAGTTATTTCTCCCTGACCGGCGTATCCAACATCCAGTTTATCGTTTTCGGCGCCATTTTGATTCTCATCATGCTCTTTGAGCCGCTGGGACTTTACGGCCTGTGGATACGCAGCAAGAAATACTGGAAGACATGGCCTTTCTGAAAGGATCCCCCATATGATCGACTTCCTGCAGATGACAATCAGCGGTATTGCCGTGGGCAGCTCCTATGCCCTCATGGCCCTGGGCATGGTTCTGATTTACAAGGCCTCGGAAGTCCCCAATTTCGTGCAGGGGGAGATGGCGCTGCTGCCGGTCTTTATGGCCTATATGCTCATTTACTCATACGGGCGCTCGGTTTTTGTGGCCTTTTTCGGCGCCCTGGTCTTTGCCATGCTGCTGGGATGCTTCCTGGAATTTTTCGTGGTGCGAAGGGCCAAAAACCCGAACATCCTGGGGCTGATCATCATCACCATCGGCCTGGAAATGGTCCTGCTGGGCTTTGTCTCCTGGAAGTTCGGCGCTGATCAGCGGGTCATGCCCTTTCCCATCTCTTCTTATTCCAGCGTCATGATAGGCGAGGTCTATATCAGCACCCTGGATCTGCTGACGCTCGTGACGGCGCTTGTGATCATGATCTTCCTGTTTTTGTTTTTCCGCTTCTCCAAGCTTGGCGTGGCCATGAAGGCCACCCAGCAGAACGAAACCGCCGCCCGGCTCATGGGTATCCGGACCCACCGGGTGAAAATGATCACCTGGGGCATTTCCGCCACCGTCGGCACGGTGGCCGGCCTCTTGCTGGCCCCGGTTTTCATGGAGCCCTACATGATGTGGGACCCCATGTTAAAGGGATTTGCGGCGGCCGTCATCGGAGGGATGACCTCGCTGCCGGGGGCCGTGTTCGGAGCTTATATCGTGGGCATTGTGGAGCACCTGTTCGGCGGGTATGTGTCCATGGAATACAAGGCGGTGGTGGCGTTTGCCGTGATCGTGCTGGTGCTGTGCATCAAGCCGAGCGGTCTTTTTGCCCGGCATTATGTGAAAAAGGTATGAGAAATGAAACGCAATAAAATGGAGGGAAGGAAGATGAAAAAGACATTGCTTGCTGTTCTTTGCAGCGCCGTGCTGGTACTGGGCTTTGCCGGTGTTGGCAGCGCGGAGGTCGGGGTGACCGATACCGAGATCCATATCGGCCAGTGGTCGCCGCAGACCGGGCCCGCCGCCCCCTGGGGCGCCGTTGCCCGGGGAACGGACGCCTATTTCAAATGGATCAATGCAAACGGCGGGATCCACGGCAGAAAACTGGTGCATCACTATTTTGACGACGCCTACAACCCCGCCAAAACCATTGCCGGGGTCAAGCAGCTCCAGGAACAGACCGGCATGTTCGCCTGGGCCAGCGGGGTGGGCACGGCATGCGGTCTTGCGGTAAGGGATTATCTCATGGAAAACAAGATCCCCTGGGTGGGGCCCTCGGCCGGCTCCCGGCACTGGGTGAACCCGCCCTACAAATACCTGTTCAACGTCTACCCCTTGTACCTTGGCGATGCCCAGTTGCTGACCGAATACGCCATCACCGAGATGGGCAAAAAGAAAATTGCCGTGGTTTACCAGGAGGACGACTATGGCAAACAGGGTCTGGAAGGCACCCAATACGTGCTTGAAAAACATGACATGGAGCTTGCCGAGGCTGTCCCTGTTTCCATCACGGACACGGACATGCGGCCTCACGCCATGAAGCTGCGCCAGTCGGATGCGGACGCGGTACTGCTCTTTGTCACCCCCGGCCATGTGGCCAGGGTGCTTGGCACCGCCAAGGCCATGAACTTTGAGCCCCAGTGGATGAGCACCACAACCTGCGGTGACTGCCCCCTGATGATCGCCATCACCAAGGGGCTCTACGATGGCGTTATCACGGCCAGCTTCGGTCTGGCCGAACCCACGGGCCACGTGGGCAGCGAGCAGCACATCAACGACCCGCTCCATAAACGCCTGGCCAAATTCAAGACGGAAATCTATGATGAGTTTGCCGCCGAGGATGAACGCTGGGGCTATACCTTCACAGCCGGCATCGGCTTTGTCGAACCGCTGGTCGAAGCCATCCGGCGGGCCGGCCGGGATCTTACCAGGGAAAAGCTGGTGGAAGAGCTCGAAAAAATGGAGAACTACAAGGGCCTCCTGGGAAGGATCAGCTATGCCCCCTTCGACCCGGAAGACCCCCTCACCCGCGTGGGGCAGCAGGAGATTTTTCTCCAGCAGTGCACCGCAGACGGCGGGTCCCGGATCCTGACCGACTGGCAGACAACCGAATACATTCCCATGTCCGAATAACCCTCTTGGAATGACCCGGCCCGGGTTTTTCCTGACCGGCGGTGCCGCTTTCCACAGAAACACAGGAAAACGCACCGCCGGTTTCCGGGAGATACGCTTACATGACATTTTTTGCCGTCCAGCACCTGACCATGGCCTTTGGCGGATTAAAAGCCGCCGACGACGTCTCCTTTGAAATCGAAAAGGGCGAAATCTATGCCATCATCGGCCCCAACGGGGCGGGCAAGACCACCGTTTTCAACTGCATCAACGGCATCTACCCCCCGACCGACGGCCGGATCATTTTCAGGGACCGCAACATACGCGGTCTTTCCCCCGACCGGGTGGCCAAGGCAGGGATTGCCCGCACCTTCCAGAACATCGAACTGTTCTCCAACATGAACACCATGGAAAACATCATGCTGGGCCGGCACATGTTCATGAAAACCGGCCTGTTCCGGGGCGGGCTCATGTGGGGCAAAAGTTCCTTTGCCGGAAAAGAGGAGATTGAAAACCGCCGCAAAGTCGAAGAAATCATCGACCTGCTGGAACTGGCCACCTTCCGGGAGAAAATGGTTGGCGGACTGCCCTACGGGATCCAGAAAAAAATCGAACTGGGCCGTGCCCTTGCCGCGGAACCCGAGCTGCTGCTGCTCGACGAACCCTGCGCGGGGATGAACGCCGAGGAAAAACAGGACGTGATCTTCTGGATCAAGGACATCCAGGATGAACTGGGCATTACCATCCTGCTGATCGAGCATGACATGCACATGGTCATGGACATTTCCAACCGGATCCTGGTGCTGAACTTCGGGCGCCGGATTGCGGAAGGCACGCCCGATCACGTGAGCGCCCACCCCGAGGTGCTCAAGGCCTATCTGGGCGCAGAAGAAGACGAACAACCGCAACCATCTAAGCCACACGTATCGGAGCCGGATATTGGGCACACTGCTTGAAATCAAAAACATCGAAACCTACTATGACCTGATCTACGCCATCCGCGGAGTCTCGCTAACAGTCGCCGAGGGAAGCACCACGGCCATCCTGGGCAACAACGGCGCCGGGAAGACCACGATTTTGCGCACCGTCATGGGTCTGATCGATGACCAGCCCGACAAGGGTACCATCGAGTTCATGGGCCGGCGCATCGACGGGGTGGACACCGAAAAGATCGTGAATATGGGTATCTGCCTTGTTCCCGAAGGGCGCGAGGTTTTCGAGGAACTCTCTGTCAGGGAAAACCTGATGATGGGCGCCTACACCCGGCGGGACAAAAAGGGCGTGGCCGCTGACATGGACCGGGTATTGTCTTATTTTCCGATCCTTGCCGACCGTATCGGCCAGTGGGCCGGAACTCTGTCCGGGGGCGAGCAGCAGATGCTGGCCATCGGAAGGGCCCTGATGGGCCGCCCCAAACTGCTTTTCCTGGATGAACCCTCCCTTGGCCTCTCCCCCCTGCTGGTAAAAGAAATCTTTGCGATCATTAAAAAAATCAACCAGGAAGGCGTCACCATCCTGCTGGTGGAGCAAAATGCCAGAAAAGCCCTGGAAGTCTCCGACGAGGCCCTGATATTGGAAAACGGGCGGTTTGTCATGAAGGGCAAGTCCAGGGACCTGATGGAAGACGAAAATGTCAGGGAATTTTACATGGGCGTGCGGGCCAAAGAGTCGGCCAAGGGATACCAGCGCTGGAAGCGCAAGAAAGTATGGCGGTAACAGGGAGGAAGACATTGACTGCATCCACAACACCTGCTGTTTTCAAAAAAACCGCTGCCGACCGCGGCCCCCGGGTGGCCATGCGCTACAAGAAACTCGGCCTGTGGCAGGATATCTCATGGGACCAATATTATGAAACCGCCCGGCACATCAGCGCCGCTTTAATCGACATGGGCCTTGAAAAAGGCGCCAGTGCGGCCGTAATCGGTGACAATAGCCCGGAGTGGGCAATGATCGACATGGGCATCCAGTGCGCCGGCGGCGTATCCGTGGGCATCTACACCACCAATGCCTGGCAGGAGGTGCAGTACGTTGTATCCAATTCCGACGCGATTTTTCTGTTTGCCGAAAACGAAGAGCAGCTCGACAAATGGCTCAATTTCAGGGATGAAGTGCCCGCCCTGAAAAAGGTCATAGTCTGGGACACCAAGGGTTTGCGGGAATTTTCCGATCCCATGGTCATCAGCCTTGACGATCTCATCGCGCACGGCCGGACACTCCCCCAAAAAGCAGTGGACCAGCGCATGGAAGAGCTGCGTCCGGAGGATCTGTGCGTGCTGATCTATACCTCCGGAACCACCGGGCCGCCCAAGGGCGCCATGCTCACCCACGGCAACGTCACCTGGATGGCCGAGGCCATCGTGGAGCAAAACACTATGAACAAGCAGGATGAGGTCCTCTCCTTTCTGCCCTTGTGTCACATCTTCGAGCGGCTTTTTTCCGTTTTCGCCCATGTTCGGCACGCCTATGTCGTCAATTTCGTTGAGAAACCCGACACGGTGACAGACAACATGATGGAAGTCTCCCCCACGGTGGGCTATGCCGTGCCCCGGATATGGGAAAAATACTATTCCGCCATACAGATCCGGATGTCTGACGCCACGCGCCTGAAAAAGCTGGCCTATTCCGGCGCTTTAAAGATCGGGCAGAAACGGGCGGACCTGAAGATGAACTTTCAGGACGTGCCCGGCTGGCTTGAGGTGCTGTTTCAGGTGGGCCATTTTGCGGTGTTTCGCAAATTAAAGGAAAGACTCGGTTTTGACAGAATCCGGGTGGCCTACTCCGGGGCCGCGCCCATCTCCCCCAAGGTCCTCGCCTTCTACCAGTCCATCGGCATCAACCTGATCGAGGGATACGGCCAGACCGAGGGGACCGGGGTGACCTGCACCTCCCAGGAAGGCCGGGCCAAATTCGGCACCGTGGGCACGGCGGTGCCGGGAACAGAGGTTAAAATCGCCGAAGACGGGGAAGTCCTGGTCAAATCGCCGGGGGTCTTTGCCGGCTACTACAAAAACGAAGCGGCCACCGCCGAAACCCTGCGCGACGGCTGGCTCTATTCCGGGGACGTGGGCGAGATGGACCCGGACGGCTACCTGAAAATCACGGACCGGAAAAAAGACATCATCATTACGGCGGGCGGGAAAAATATCTCTCCGCAATACATTGAAAACATGCTAAAAGCCAGCATCTATATCAATGACGCGGTGCTGATCGGGGACCGGCGCAAGTATCTGGCCGCCCTGATCATGATCGACGAAGACAACGTGGTCAAATATGCCCAGGAGCACAAGATCCAGTTTTCCACCTACGGCGACCTGGCCGCCCACCCGGAGATCAACAAGCTGATCCAGTCGGAAATCGACAAGGTGAACCAGACCCTGGCCCGGGTGGAAAATGTGCGCAAATTCCGGATCCTCCCCAAAAAACTCTACGAGGAAGACGGCGAAGTCACCCCCACCATGAAGGTCAAGCGAAAGTACGTCAACCAGGCGTTTGCCGACGTCATCGAAGAGATGTACCGCTAAGCCGCGACCCGAAGCACGCCGCCGCTGCTGCTTCGCACCATATTGTTCGAAAATATGTTTTCCCTTTTTTTTATATTTGATACTGTCTGTTAATCTCAATTCGTACCGCTATGCCGTGCAGGCCGGTTGATTTCAATAAATCCCGGGAGTCGCCATGCGGGTTATCCCCATCCGCTTTGCCTGTGCATTCAATCGGGTATTGTCGTGGAGATGATGCTGAATTCAGTTGTTTCTTATCTACGGGCCGGGCTGCTGCTGAACTGCCTCACCCTGGCGGAGTTTAGCCTTTTATGCGCCGCCGCCCCGGAACTTCTGCCGAATGATTCCGATTGCCTGTTAAAAAACATCGGCAAAGGATGGCTTTTGATTTTCCTGGCCAGCCTTCCGGTCTTCTCCCAGCTCGACGCCCGCTGCCGTTACCAGGACTACAAGCGGGTGAAAGACCTTTTCCTCCGGTTCGGCTTTGACACGCGCATACTCAAAACCCTGCTCAAATCCCGCTGTCAGAGGGATGCCGCAATGGTTGCAGCCCTTGAATCAGGGCACGGAGAATCATGCCGGGCTTTTTATTACAGGCAGGGGTATCGCTGGTATCACATCCTTCCGGATTTCCTGTTCAGCAGCCCGCAGTTTCTGGTGAGCCGGCATTTCTGGCAGTCGACCTTCTTTCTGAAAACCTATCATGCCGGCAAACCCCTTTGAAGCAAACCCATTCATGCCCATCCGGATCCTGGGCAACCTGTTTAGAAAGCCGGCATCCCCCCTCCTAACGAATTAAAAATGCGCCTTCGGTTGGACAATCGCATGTGGGGATTATATTAAATAAGGGAAAACAAATTTTCAAAACCCTAAGTCATCACCATGAAAAGGACCTTCAGAAAATGCGCACCCGGGAGGAAACCGACAGCCTGGGCGGCATCCAGGTGCCGGCAGATGCCTATTACGGCGCCCAGACAAAGCGGGCCGGCGAGAATTTCCCCGTAAGCCGGCTGAAGCTGCCGCCGGAATTCATCCACAGCCTGGCTTTGATCAAAAAATCCGCCGCAGCGGTCAACCGGGAACTGGGACTGATCCCGCAGGAGCCGGCGCGCGCCATTATCCAGGCAGCCGGGGAGGTGATGGCCGGGCGCTTTGACGCGCACTTTATCGTGGATGTTTTTCAAACCGGCTCCGGCACCTCCACCAACATGAACATGAACGAGGTCATCGCCACCCGGGCCAATGAGATACTCACCGGGGAACGGACAACCAGGGGGGCGGTCCATCCCAACGACCATGTCAACCGCTGCCAGTCCAGCAACGACGTCATCCCCTCCACCATCCACGTGGCCGCGATGGACGCCATTGGCCGCCGGCTCCTTCCGGCGCTGGCCAATTTGCGGCAAAGCCTGGAGGATAAAGCGATAAGCTTTGCCGATATTGAAAAAATCGGGCGGACACACCTCCAGGACGCGGTGGTCATGACCCTGGGAAATGAATTTTCCGGTTATGCCGCACAGATGGAACACGCCATCCAGCGGATGGAAGCTCCGCAGGAACGCCTCTCAAAGCTTGCCCTGGGCGGCACCGCAGTGGGAACCGGGCTCAATGCGCACCCCGAATTTGCGGCAAAGGTGATCGCCCTTGTTTCTGAATCAACCGGCATCCCTTTTTCCGAGGCCCCCAACCATTTCGAAGCCCAGGGGGCAAGCGATGCAGCTGTTGAGACCAGCGCAGCGGCAAAGACCATTGCCGTCAGCCTGGTCAAAATAGCCAACGACGTCCGCTGGCTGGCTTCAGGTCCCAGGTGCGGGCTGGGGGAAATCCATCTGCCCGAACTCCAGCCGGGCTCCTCGATCATGCCCGGCAAAGTCAACCCGGTCATTCCTGAATCGGTCATCCAGGTCGGCGCCCAGGTCATTGCAAACGACACCGCTGTTACCCTGGGCGGCCAGGGGGGCTGTTTTGAATTAAACACCATGCTGCCGCTGATCGCCCACAACCTGCTCCAATCCCTTGAACTGCTATCCAATGCGGCCAATTTGCTGGCGCAACGATGCATCCGGGGAATAAGCGCCAACCGGAAGCAGTGCGCGGCCAATGTCAAAAAAAGCCTGGCCCTGGCCACCAACCTGGTCCCGCGCCTCGGCTACGACCGTGCGGCGGCACTGGCCAAAAAAGCCTATGAAACCAACCGGACAATTGAAGAGGCGGCGCTTGAGGAAAAAATTATGGAACCCGGGGCCCTTGGGCAGATCTTATACGGCGGCTCAGGCGAAAAATAAGAGCTGCAGGGGGAGGGGTCGATCTTTTCAAGCGCTCCCTTCGCAACTGCCGGTAATGCCCATATTAACATGCAAGGATGGGAAATTTTAAACGCTCGGCTCAGGTGAAAGACGAACGCTCCTGGAGAGCCGCAAGAGGAGGAAATAATGACAGCGCATTCAGAAATCAAGGATACCGGGCTGCGGGGCGTCACCGTGGCCAGCACCCGGATCAGCCACGTGGACAGCGAAGCCAGCAAGCTGATCTACCGCGGCTACGTGATCACCGATCTGGCGGAAAAGGCCACCTACGAAGAGGTCGCTTACCTGCTCCTGTATGAAAAACTGCCGAATCCGGAGGAGCTGAAACAATTCAGGGAAGAGCTCACAGCGAATCGGGCGATTCCCGATTCGCTTATTGACGCTCTCAAGACGCAGCCCAGCCAGAGCTTTCCCATGGACGTCCTTCAGGCGGCGGTTCCCCTGCTGGCCGACCAGGACCCGGACCCGGCCGCCTTAACCATTGAAAACGCGGGTCGGATCGCCACCTGCTTAATTGCCAAATTCATCACCATTGTGGCGGCCTGGCACCGCATCAGAAACGGCAAAGAGCCGTTGCCGCCGGATCCGGGGCTAAGCCATGCCGGCAACTTCCTTTACATGATGTCCGGGCAAAAGCCGGATGCGGACATGACCCATTTCATGGACACCTGCCTGGTGCTGCATGCCGAGCATTCCTTCAATGCCTCCACCTTTACCGCCCGGCAGGTGAGCTCCACCCATGCTCACATGTTCGCAGCCGTTTCCGCGGCCGTGGGCTCTCTCTCCGGGGAACTCCATGGCGGAGCCAACGCCCGGGTCATGCAGATGCTCAAGGAAATCGACTCGGTTGCCAACATCGCGGCATATGTTGAGAAAAAGCTCGATGCCGGCGGCAAGATCATGGGAATGGGGCATGCGGTTTACAAATATGGCGACCCGCGGGCCGGGATCCTGGCGCCCATGTCCAAACGCATGGGAGAAAAAGCAGGTGACACCAAGTGGTATGAATTGTCCGCGGCCCTGGCGGAAGCGACAAAGGCCGCATTCAGGAAAAAGAAAGGCACGGATATCTTCCCCAACGTGGATTTCTACAGCGCCTCGCTCTATTACACCATGGGGATCCCGATTGACCTTTTCACCCCCGTATTCGCGGTTTCCCGGATCGCCGGCTGGGTCGCCCACGTCATCGAGGAGCAGTTCGGCGGGGCCGGCACCAAACCCGTGCTCTACCGGCCGGCCTCCGAATACACCGGTGAATACTGCGGCCCCGAGGAGTGCGCCTTCGTTCCCATGGAAGAGCGAAAATGAACATCATCGCTTTTCCGGGGAGCCTTCTCCCCCCGCTTTTTCGGAGGATGGTACAGGTTTTTTATGGGCCGGCACGCCGTACACCTTTTTATAGGACCGGCAGGCCGGGCACAGAGGTTCTTCAAGTTTTACAAACTGGTACAAGGCACCCTGGCCCCTTTGCCGGGCCCGGGTGCACACCGGGCAGGTGTCCCTGCAAAACCGGGCCAGCGATTTGGTGATTGCGCCGTAAGCCATATATCCGCCTCCTTGTTTGTCATTCCTGATCGGCCACGGGGATGCCCCTGGCCTCGAAATCCTTCAGGACCTCTTTCAACTGCTCACCGGAGCAGTCCTCGATGCGATAGACATTTTTCACCCCGTCGACAAAATTAACGACAAAATGGCCCTGTCCATCAAGATAGGCTTGTCGGATGTACTCGCCGGACAGCCAGGGTTTCAGAGCTTCCATGAAATCAGCCAGGGAACAGGTGTGCATCGCCGCCTCCTTAATTCAAAATTTAATTCATCGTGTTTCAATTAAAATAAAACAGCCACGAGCCATGTAGGGTGGACCAATCGCAGCGTGTCCGCCTTTTCTTCAAAGCGAAGCGGATCTTCGTTTTCTCTTGTGGCGGACACGCTGCGGGAGTAAGAGTAA
>CAZNSO010000079.1:0-15117 GCA_964575805.1 uncultured Desulfobacteraceae bacterium | reverse complement strand
ATTCATCCCCCTTTTTCAGGGCCCTGTCATCCTTTTTCACGTACAAGCCGATCCGTTTCACAAGCCTGACCTTTCCGCCGCTGCATTCATTTTTTCGAAAAAAAAGTCTATCGTTTCCCGGGCGGGTCGGCAAGTTTTTTTATGGAAAGCATCTTTGACAGTCTCGTAAAAAGTCAGTTTAGGATGGCAAAGTAAAAAGTTCAAGCCCATTTAAGATCAGGGGGCGTCGCAAATCCCGAGGAATGCAGCGTACATAGAGTACGTGAAATTCCGATGGGATGCAGCGCAACGCAGATATTGGACTTTTTACGAAGCCATCATCTTTGCCTTGAATCCCGGGACGGAAATGTCTACTCTTAATCCCATGGAACCCCGCAATCGACTTTCGGCGGAGCAGCGGCACCAGATACCCCCTGCAGGGAACGTGTCAAATCGCCCGGTTCAGGGCAAACCACATAAAAATATTCACAAAACAGGGAGGAACCATGGAAAAACAGGAACTGATCCGGATGCTCAATACCGACCTGGCGGATGAACACGCCGCCATCATCCGCTACCTGGTGCACAGCTACCTCGAGGGCGAGGACACGCCCATCGGCGCCAAGCTGCTCTCCCGTTCGCGGGAGGAAATGTGGCACATGCACTGGCTGGGAATGATTATCGGGGACCTGGGCGGCGAGCCCGTCATGACACCGGCGCCCTACCCCTTTGACCCGAGCAGCCGCAAAACCATTTTTCAGTCCTATGTGGCCTATGAAGAAAAACTGATCCCGCACTACCGCTCGGAAGCCGAAAAGGTTTCGGATCCCCATATCAAACGCGTGCTTTTGCGCGAGGCCTGGGAGTCGGCCGTGCATGCGGAAAAATTTCAGAAAATGCACGACAAATTATCCCCCGAGGACGCCCGCGAGCTGCCGGGCGAGGAAAACGAATTGCCGGAAGCATTTGTCGAGGCCCTCCAGAAAGTGGTGGAAACCAAGTACAACCAGATGCTGCAAAGCCTCCGGGACGCCTGGACATTCAAAAAAAGCGGGGTCACCGCCTGGCAGATAATGGATTTTTCATACACCAAGATGAAACAGCTGGCGCACATGGCCGAGGAGGTTGCGGAAAACGGTTTCGAACCCCGGCTGACAACCGGGGGCACCATCCGGCATGCGGACCTCGGCAAGGCCCTTGAAGCCGCACTTGAGAGCGTGCAGCAGACAAAAGAACAGCACACAGCCGTTAAAAATGATCCGGAAGCCCGGAAACACGGCGGCTTGATGACCAACCTCAATCTGGCCATCAACCAGGAAACCTATGAAGCGGAAGAACTCGCCGACCGGCTGAAGCAATAAAAAAAGCCGGCCTTTCCCCGGCCGCCTGCCGGGGAAACGGCCGGCACGTATTTGGCCAGTGGCGCCCGCCTTAATCCAGCGGCTCCCAGCGGCCTTCCAGCTTCTTCATGACATCCGGCATCGTGGTGTACTCCATTGCTTCCATGGGCAGCCGATGCGGCTCAAAGGGGCCGTGGCGCCGCAGGAGATCAGCCAATTCATTGGTTTTCTCCCGCGCCCTATCAAATCCGGGGTCATCGAACATGTCCCGGGGCCCGACGAGATGGCCGCCGCCCAACTGGAACCCCAGGGCAATGACCCGCGGCGGGCCGTCAAACCGGCTTGGATTGGCATGGCGCACCGAAACCGGCATCAGGGGGCCGTAATGCGATCCCCGCATCCAGCCCTCCACGATCTGGGGCATGGTAAACGGCTCAAGCGCTTCGCCGACAGCGGGGAATTTCCCCTGGCAGCGGACAATGAGCGCGGGATCGTCTTTGCCCACATACTTGCCGGCAATCAGGGAGAGCCGCTCCGTGGAAGAGGTCGCACCGATCTCCTGGTCTTTGGCGTAAATCGACTTGATCACGTACTGACCGGCTGCCCCGAGGAAAACCAGCAGGTCGTAGAGTTCCTCGGGCGCATCAAAAAAAATCCGCTTGTGGTTTTTCACGTCATGGACTTCAAACCGGAAACCTTCGTGCATACTCGGGGATATCGCAAGCCCGGCGGTGTTGAAAGGATCGGCGAACATCTTGTAGAGGGGCAGGTTCCAGGCACCGGCCGAGGTCTTATCCGCCAGAAAAATCAATACGGGCTCTGACTCGCGCTCCTCGAATTCCATTTCCGCCACACCCGGGCCCATGCCGCGGATGTTTTCCGAGAACGCATCGGTCAGCAGATCCTGGCCGGCGCCGTAGAGTTTCAAACGATGCGCCGTATCCGAGCAGGCTTCAAAAATCTCCCATGCCAGCTGATGAATCTCCGGGGCGTCGGTTCCCCGGCGGTGGGTCATGATCAGCTCCAGGTCATCGCCGCAGGCGGTGACATGATAATCAATGACTTTCTCCTGGTGCTGGGCGCCTTCAAGCCGGTTTTGGGCCTCTTCAATCAAATCCTCATGCATTGCGGAATGTCCGACATAGCCGCCCACATCCGCCTTAATCACGCTTAGCGTCACTTTTTTTCCCATGCTTACCTCCTTTATGGCTGGTTGACACATACCTGTCGAGGTCAGATGAAATAAAAAGAAAGCCGGCTTCCTGCTATCAAAATCGGGGCCGCAAAGACTCGAACCGGGAAACTGCTGCAACAGAACCGCCGGTCATTCAAATCTTTCAAGCCCGACCGGCACATCCATTTTATTAGTAAATATAGTGGCTTTCATCAGTTTTGCAACATATTCCAGATCCCGACGGAAAAAAATCCGACCTGAACCGGGCCTTTCCAATTTTTTATTTTTTTGTTCAAAACCTTAAAAAATGTTAATTGCTTTCCATCAAGCTTGACTTTGTCGGCTGATGCTTTTAATAATTTTTGTTTGATCCGCCGAAGAAGCTCGCCCGTCAAGTAAGGGAAGCGGCTTCAAAGTAGTGAATAACCCAGCCAGTATAAGGAGATATGCATATGGCCCAACTGATAGCCGACCGCAGGGACGTGGACTTTGTGCTGCACGACCAGCTTCAAATCAAAGAGCTCACCCGGCATGAAAAATTTGCCGAGTTTAACAAGAAAGCAATCGACATGATCGTCACCGAGGCCCGCAACCTTGCCATCAAGGAGATTCTGCCCACCCAGAAAATAGGCGATGAAGGCTGCGAATTCGACAATGGCACGGTCCGGGTGCCGCAGGAATTCCATCGCGTCTTCAAGCTGTACAAGGAAGGGGAATGGCTGGCCATGATCGATGACCCGCAATGGGGGGGCCAGGGCATGCCCAAAACCGTATCGCTTGCGGCCAATGAATATTTTATCGGCGCCAACCCGGCTTTCATGCTGTATCACGGCCTCACGCACGGAGCGGCGC
The DNA here is from genome assembly GCA_964575805.1 of uncultured Desulfobacteraceae bacterium. GTDB lineage: Bacteria > Desulfobacterota > Desulfobacteria > Desulfobacterales > Desulfosalsimonadaceae > M55B175. The sequence continues at coordinate 11,772 of CAZNSO010000079.1, read as the reverse complement.
AACTGGTGGAAACTTTCGGAACAGAGGAACAAAAGAATTGCTATCTTAAAAAGCTGTATTCCGGCGAGTGGTCGGGCACCATGCTGCTCACCGAGCCCAACGCGGGCTCGGATGTGGGGGCCCTGGAGACAACGGCGGTCAAAAACAGCGACGGCACCTATTCCATCAGCGGCACCAAAATTTTTATATCCGGCGGCGAGCACGATATGGTGGAAAACATCGTCCACCCGGTCCTGGCCCGAATCGAGGGAGCGCCTCCGGGAACCAAGGGAATCTCGCTTTTCCTCGTGCCCAAATACCGGGTCAATGATGACGGGAGCCTGGGGGAATTCAACGATGTGGTCTGCACCAACATCGAAGAGAAAATGGGCCTGCATGGCAACAGCACCTGCTCACTGGCCCTGGGCGGCAAGGGCAACTGCATCGGCACCCTGCTGGGCGAGGAGAACAAAGGCATGCGGGCCATGTTCCTGATGATGAACGAAGCCCGGCAATTGGTCGGTCTGCAGGGGTTTGCCACGGCTTCAGCCGCCTACATGTATGCGGCCAGCTACGCCAAAGAGCGCATCCAGGGCAAGCACCTGCTGGCCGGGAAGGACCCGGAGGCCCCGGATGTACCCATCATCCAGCACCCGGATGTAAGGCGCCAGCTCACCTTCATGAAAGCCTATGTTGACGGCATGAGAAGCCTGATTTATTATGGGGGGCTGTGCTACGACATGGAACATCTTGCCGCGGATGCGGCGGAAAGAGAAAAGTATGCCGATCTGAGCGCCATTCTGACCCCGATCATCAAGGGCTATATAACGGACAAGGCCCTCGAGGTCACCAGCTACGGCATCCAGGTCTACGGCGGCTATGGCTATATCAAGGAATACCCGGTCGAGCAGTTAATGCGGGACTGCCGGATCTTTCCGATCTATGAAGGCACCAACGGCATCCAGGCAATGGATCTGCTGGGCCGGAAGCTGGGCATGAAAAAGGGCCAGCCTTTTCTTGAGTATCTTGGCCTGATGCAGGAAACCGTGGAGTCGGCCGGCCAGGTCGAAGGCATTGCCACACTGGCTGAAAAAGTCGGGGAGGGGGTTTCGCGCTTAAGCGAGATCGCCCTCTATCTGGCCAAAACCGCCATGTCCGAGAATATCTTGAATGCCTTCGCCTTTGCCCACCCCTTCCTTGAGGTGACCGGGGATATGAGCATGGCCTGGATGCTTCTGTGGCGGGCCCGGGTTGCTTCCGAAAAGCTCGAAAAACTCGCAAAAAGCAGTGATCCGGCCAAGATGAAGGAAAAAGCCGAGGCCAACAAGGACGCCGCTTTTTATTACGGCCAGATCAAAACCGCCGAGTTTTTCATCATGACCCTTCTGCCCGTGACCATGGGCAAACTCAACGCCATTGCCCTGAGCAACGGCGCTGCGGTGGAAATTCCGGAAATTGCGCTTGGCGGCTGATCCCCGGCGAAGCTTCTTCGCCCCGGGATATGGTTTCCAGACCCGGCAAGCGGCGGGCAGCCGTTTGCCGGGTCTCCCAAGCTGCGGGCGCAGTATTTCCTTTTTTTTCATTTCTTGACATATACCCGGCATTCCGGATAGAATAATTAGAATTAATATATAGTTTTTTTCATCTCTTTCAGGCAGCCTCAAGCAAATTTATATGAATTCAAATAATGATCTTCCAGTAAGACTCAAGGGCGTCGGCGACAGCCTCTGGGTGACGGTGGACCCGAGCCAGTCCGTTGAAAAACTGCAGGGCGCATTGATCCAGCCCTTTGAACGGCTGAAGCACCTGGCGGTCAACGCCCGCGTCATCATTGACCCCGGCATCTCGGAGGACTGCGATCAACTGATAAATGAACTGGGCCAGTTCCTGAAGGAGAGGTTCCAGGTGGGCCAGGTCTCCAAACCGCCGGAGAAAAAAAACACCGTCAACAGGGAACGGATAAGGAACCAGGATCTTGGCAACGCCTGGCACCATTATCGCAGCGAGGCCCTGATGATTGCCGGGCGGGTAAGGTCCGGCCAGAAAATCGCCGCCAAAAAGCATCTCATCATTATGGGGGACCTGAATCCCGGCGCCGAAGTTATTGCCGGCGGCGATATCCTGGTCATGGGGACCCTGTCCGGAAAAGCCCAGGCCGGGCAGCCGGACAACGAGGCGGCCATCATAATGGCCCTGCAATTCCGGCCGACCCAGGTACAAATAGGCGGCATCGTGGCCGCCGGGCTTTCCGCGGGGGCCACCGGCACCCCGGAATTTGCTTATATTGAGAACCAGGCCATCGTGGTTGATGATTATCTCAAAAACAATCCTTTCAAACAACTGACATGGCCGCAAGTCCGCTAAACGGAATACCCGTAACAATTAACCCCAATAAAATTTGACAAGGAAGAGGTGTATTGTGGAGGGTAAAGTCATTGTTATGACCTCAGGCAAAGGCGGTGTCGGCAAAACCACCGTTACCGCATCCCTCGGGGCCGCCCTTGCCCTTCAGGGCAAACGCGTGGCCATTGTCGACATGGACATCGGGCTTCGGAACATGGATGTGGTCATGGGGCTGGAAAACCGCATCGTGTTCAATGTTGTCGATGTCATTCAGGGGCGGTGCAAACTCAAGCAGGCCGCCATAAAGGACCGGCGCATTGACAACCTGTTTCTCATCCCGGCCTCGCAAAGCGATGAAAAGGATGTGATCAAACCCGAAAACATGGTGTGGCTGACAAAAAAACTGCGGCGGGAATTTGATTTCACGCTGCTGGATTGCCCGGCAGGCATTGAACACGGCTTTAAAAATTCAATCGCCGCGGCCGACGAGGCGGTGGTGATCTGCACGCCCGACGTGTCCGCGGTAAGGGATGCCGACCGGGTGATCGGCCTGCTCTACGCCCGCTCGATCACCCCGAAGCTGGTGGTCAACCGCATCGTTCCCAAAATGGTGGAAAACGGCGATATGTTGAGCCACGAGGACATCGTCGATGTCTTGTCCATCGAACTCGTGGGGCTCGTGGAAATGGATGACCAGGTGGTGGTCTCCAGCAATACCGGCACGCCGCTGGTTTCCAACAAGGAATCCAAGGCGGGCATGGCTTTCCAGCGCATCGCCATGCGGCTCAACGGCCAGCCGGATCTGCCCATCGAAAATCCCATGCAGCAGAAGGGGTTCTGGAAAAAAATCGGAAAAAAACTGGGACGGAAAAATTAAGGATACCAAATGAAATTCAACGATCTGCTGAAAAAACTCCTCAATAAGCCGGACAGCAGGGAAGTGGCCAAAAAACGGCTGAAATTCGCCCTGGTATACGATAAACTGGAAGTCAGCGATGATATGCTGAACAACCTCCAGCAGGAGCTGCTGGAAGTGATTTCCCGGTATTTCGAAATCGACCGCGAGTCCATCAATCTTGATATCCAACGCTCTGATGAGTACTCGGCCCTGGTTTTCAACACACCGATCCTGTCGGCCAAGCATCAGCATGGCCCATCAGCGGCCTGAAGCCCCGGGGGGCTCAAGCGGAAAGTCCCAGTTCCGTCTGCATAAAGCAATAGAGCTCCCATCCGATGGCAATGCCGAGATCGATAAATTGCGGCCCATATCTCCGGCCCGTGGGCGTTCGAAACGTATGCCGGATTTTTTCCAAAAAATCGATCCCCCGGGGATAGAGCGCCATGAAACGTTCCAGGGAGATGTTTGAGGCCTCGACCATCTCCCATACCGTATGGGTAAAATTATCCGGGCCGAAACGGAACTTGTCGGCATCATAGAGGCAATCCGACAAATGCCTGCCAGCCAGGGTGGCTGCCTCTTCCGGCGTGCCAAAGGCCTCGTGATTGGCGATGGCCACGCAGACATCATTTTTCTCTTTTTCTGAAAACGGATATTCAGCAAGAATCCGGCGGGCACGGATGGCCCCCTGCCTGGCATGATCGTTGCGTCTGCGCTCGATATCGTGCAAAAGCCCCGCGCAATGCGCCAGCCGCATCTGCGCCGCGATCAAATCCTTTGAAAAATGGGCCGACCGGCCCTCAATCACAACCAGCGCCCCGGCATCCAATGCAACTTTTTGGCAATGGTCCATGCCATGGCCGAAATCATTGTCCAGGGCCGAGCACATAAACTGCCGCAGGCGGCAGACGATCTCATCGGAATAAAAACAATGGCTGGACAAGGCGACTTCGCCTGAAAAATCCTTGTAAAAATCCGCCTGCGGCTGCCGGGCGGCAATTTTCCGGGCCTGCTGCCGCAGGCGATCAATAATGGCGCTTCTTTGTCCCGGCATGATCCTCTCTTGCATTGAATTCACAAAACGCCGGCACCGGCTAAAAACCGAACAAGCGGGCTGCGTTTCCCCCCAGCACCCGTTTCTTGTCGGCCTCGCTCAATCCGCTCCCCTGCATCTCGGAAAAATAGCGCTCCGGCTGGATCAAGGGGTAGTCCGTTCCCCACAGGATCTTTTCCGGGCCGGTTATGGAAACGGCAAGGGGATAGATCTTCGGGGTATACAAAAACGGGGAAGCCGCCGTGTCAAAATAAACGTTGGCCATGATTTCAGACACCTGCTTTTTCATGAGCAGATAAAAAAAAATCCCTCCGCCCCAGTGGGCCAGAATAATGGTATTTTCAGGAAAACGCCTGAGCATTTCATAAATCTGGGACAGGGTGTTGGGGGTTTTGCCGGGATAAGCATGGCCAATGGGCTCATTGGTGTGAATCAGCACCGGCACTTCCCTGTCCCGGCATATCGCCATCACCGGCGCCAGGCGATCCAGGGCGTCGGATTCAATGCCGCCTTGATAAAAAGCCAGCTCCCCCACCCCGCAAAGCCCGCCATCAAGACAGCGCCTGACCTCCCCGGCGGCATCGTCGGCGAACACATCCAGGCAGCAAAGCCCCGTGAGCCGATCCGGGTAACGGCTTACCGCATCCATTATGTAATCGTTGTGAGCCTTGAATATATCCGGCTGGTGCCAGGGAAAGCCAAAGGTGACGGACCTGTCCACTCCCTGCTCATCCATCTTTGCCACTAGCTGCTCGGCCGTGACAAGATGCGCCTTTGGCGATTCATAGAGCATCCTGAACTCCGGTTCCCCATCAAAACAGGCCTCCCGCCGCTCACAAATGGCCGGGGGGAAAATATGCGTATGCGCATCAACGATCATCCTCTGCTCCCTTCTTCTGCCGGCTGAAGCCAGGCGTTTTCGCTTGACCGCCCCGGCTTGCCTGCCATATATTCAATAACAGGAAGCCCCGCAGATTCTAATTATAATGATATGCGGGGTTTCTGACAATAAAAAAAGACGGCGCGGGAAAGTCCCCCGGCCACCATTTTCGACCTTCAAGTTCGGAAAATCATCTATAAGCCGCGAACGTTTTGATGCCGGAAGCCTTTGAACGCCACATCGTACTGGTATCCCCGGAAATTCACTGGAATACCGGCAATATCGGCAGAAGCTGCCTGGGCGCCGGAGCTTTCCTGCATTTGATCCGGCCGCTGGGGTTCTCCCTTGAAAGCCGCGAGGTCAAACGGGCCGGGCTGGATTACTGGGAGCGGGTCCGGCTGCAGGTGTGGGAAACCTTTTCGGATCTGGCGGCGGGCATGGCCATTGACCCCTCCGAAACAGCGGTTTTTACCAAAACCGGCCGCCACCCCCTCTGGGAAATCCCCAAAACCCCCGGCCGGCTGTTTCTTGTTTTCGGATCGGAAACCAAAGGGCTTCCCGCCGGCATCAAGGCCCGCTTCACTCCCGGGCAGACTTATCATATCCCCATATCATCGGGAGTCCGCAGTCTCAATCTCTCCACCGCTGTCGGCATTGCCCTGTATGAAAGTCTGCGGGAAGCCCCCGCCTTTCATTACTGGTCCTAGCTGAAAAGTTCCGGGCTGAAAAAGTTCCGGGGACACGTCGTTTTACTTCCGAATTTTGGAGGGGATTTTCTCCGGCTGCTTCTCCAGATGGCGGCATCGGTTGCAGGCCATTTCAGCCATCCGCTCCAAAACATCGGACAAATCCGAGGTTTTCCAGACGGTGTTGAATTCAGGAATGCCGCGCAGCCGCCGGCTGAGCTGATAGTAGGCCGGCTGGCCCGGAGTCAGCTTAATGTCGCTGTCTTCCAGGGGCAGGGGATCGGGGAAAATTTCGTTGAAGAGCAAACCCACCATGTAGGCAAAAAAATTTTTCACCTCCTGGATGGTTTCCGCAGAACTGATGCGTTGGCGATAGTCCGGTAAAATTTTGCGCTCATACTTGGTAAACGACATTTGCCTGGTCATGTTCCGCTCCTTGGATTTATTGATCTTTAATCTTTAATCTAAGGAAGCCGGTGGGGAAAATCAAATCAAAATCCGAATTTTTCATGAGGTGTCGGCCAGTTGACAACCCCCGCGTCGTGCTTATCTTAACCAGTTGAAAAAAGTGAAAAATAAAATTTCGTCCAAAAACAGGAGGAGGACGCTTTCATGAGATTCGACAAATTTACGATAAAATCCCAGGAGCTGATCCAGGAAGCTCACTCCCGGGCATCGCGTGCCAAGCATCAGCAAATTGAACCCGAGCATCTGCTGAGCGTGATGCTCGATGACACCAACGGGGTTGTCCCTTCCATATTGCGTAAAATCGGGGTTGCCCCGGAGGGCGTCAACCAGGAGCTGGAGCGGCTGCTTGAGAAGCTCCCCAAAATCGAGGGCGCCGGCGCGGACGTCTATATTTCCCAGAGAAGCAAAAAGGTTCTGGAAAAGGCGTTTGAAGAAGCCGATCAGATGAAGGATCAGTATGTCAGCATAGAGCATATCTTTCTGGCCATCGTTTCGGAAAAGCAAAGCGAGCTGGCACAAACGCTTGCCCGCCAGGGCCTCAAGCGAGATGCCATTCTCCGGGTGCTCTCTGACATCCGCGGCAATCAGACGATCACCGATCAGAACCCGGAAGATAAATACGAAGCCCTGGAAAAATACACGCGGGACCTGACCGATGAAGCCCGCCGCGGCAAACTCGATCCGGTCATCGGGCGCGATGATGAAATCCGGCGCATCGCACAGGTCCTCTCCAGGCGGCGAAAAAACAACCCGGTCCTCATCGGCGAGCCGGGCGTGGGAAAAACCGCCATTGTCGAGGGCCTGGCCCAGCGCATTATCGAGGGCGACGTCTCCGAGTCCCTGAAAGACCGCAGGCTGATTGCCCTTGATATGGGGACCCTTGTGGCAGGCGCCAAATACCGGGGGGAATTTGAGGATCGCTTAAAAGCGGTGGTCAAAGAGGTCGAGAAGGCTGAAGGCCGGATCATCCTCTTTATCGATGAACTGCACACGCTCGTGGGTGCGGGGGCTGCCGAAGGCGCCGTGGATGCCTCCAACATGCTCAAACCCGCCCTGGCCCGGGGAACCCTCCGGTGCGTGGGCGCCACCACCATTGGGGAATACCGGAAGCACATTGAAAAAGACGCCGCGCTGGAGCGCCGGTTTCAACCCGTGCAAGCCGCCGAGCCCTCCATAGAAGATACCATTTCCATCCTTCGGGGGCTGAAACAAAAATATGAAGTCCATCACGGGGTAAAAATCAAGGACTCCGCGATTATCGCGGCGGCAAGTTTGTCTGAGCGCTATATCACGGACCGGTTCCTGCCGGACAAGGCGATCGACTTGATTGACGAATGCGCCTCCCGGCTCCGGATCGAAATTGACAGCAAGCCGGTGGAGATAGATGAAATCCAGCGAAAAATCCGGCAGCTCGAAATTGAACGCGAAGCCCTGAAAAAAGAGTCCGACCCGGCCTGCCGGGAACGGCTGGGCAAGCTGGAGAAAGACCTCGAGAATTTAAAGGAAGAGTTCAACGAAATGAACGCCCACTGGCAGAACGAAAAGGATGTCATCAAGACCATCCGCCAGATTAAATCCGAGCTGGACCAGTTGACCACCGAAGAGCAGAAAGCCGAGCGGGAGGGCAACTATGAAAAAGTTGCCGAAATCCGTTATGGCAGGCGAAACGAACTGCGCCGGCAGCTGGATGAGAACAACGCCCGGCTGGCTGAGATCCAGACGCAGCGCAAGATGCTGCGCGAGGAGGTCAGTGCGGAAGACATTGCGGAAATCATTTCCAAATGGACCGGCATTCCCGTCCAGAAAATGCTTGAGGGCGAACGTGAAAAACTGGTTCGCATGGAACAGCGCCTGCAGCAGCGGGTGGTCGGCCAGGAAGAAGCCGTTCGCGCGGTGTCCAATGCCGTTCGCAGGGCCCGCTCAGGCTTGCAGGACCCGAACCGGCCCCTCGGCTCCTTCATTTTCATGGGGCCGACCGGTGTGGGAAAAACCGAACTGGCCAAAGCGCTGGCGGAGTTTCTCTACGACAATGAGCAGGCCATCATCCGGGTGGACATGTCCGAATACATGGAAAAGCATTCCGTGTCCCGGCTGATCGGGGCCCCTCCGGGCTATGTCGGCTACGAGGAGGGCGGCTACCTTACCGAAGCGGTCCGCCGGCGGCCGTATTCCGTGGTGCTGTTCGATGAAATCGAGAAAGCCCATGCGGATGTATTCAACGCCCTGCTCCAGATCCTTGATGACGGGCGCATGACCGATGGCCAGGGCAAAACCGTGGATTTTAAAAACACCCTGATCATCATGACCTCCAATGTGGGCAGCCAGATGCTCCAGGAATATACCGACGCAAGGAAAAAAGAACTGGAGGGCCAGGTCATGCAGGCGCTGCGGGCCCATTTTCGCCCGGAATTTTTGAACCGGGTCGATGAGACCATCATCTTCCACAACCTGAGCCATGAACAGATCCGGGTCATCGTGGACATCCAGATGACCTATCTGCAGAAACGACTGGCGGAGAAAAATATCGCCATGGAACTCTCGGATGCTGTCAAGGACATGCTGGCCGAGCGCGGATTTGACCCGGTTTACGGGGCCAGGCCCTTGAAGCGCACGATTCAGCAGAATATCGAAAACCAGCTGTCCATGGCCATCCTTAAAGGCGATATCCCTGAATACAGCCGGATTCGGGCGGAACTGGAAAATGATGCGGTTGTCTTCAAACTGGTGGAGCGGATTCCGGAGACTGAAACCCAGGCGGCTTAATCATGCGGTCCGCCCTGGGAGGCGGGCCGCAGCAGGCGCTATCGTCGATCACTGAAATGCAAGCGGAGGGTGCCCGGTGGAAAGCCGGGAGTTTTCGGCCGGGCACTATCCAAATCCCAAAAGCAGCCCGCCCTGATACACCACCAGGGACACGATCCAGGCCATCGCCGTAGTATACACGACGTTAAACAGGGCCCAGCGCATGGATCCGGATTCACGGGCGACCACGGCAACCGTGGCCAGGCAGGGCACGTAAAGAAGCACAAACACCATCATGGAAAGCGCGGACAATGCGCTCATGCCGGAATTTTTCAGGGCGTTACGCAGCACCTCGGATTCGGCCTCCGCATCCTCGGCCGCGTAGAGCACACCCATGGTGCTGACCACGATCTCCTTTGCCACAAACCCGGTTAAAAGGGCGACACTGCCCCGCCAGTCAATTCCCACGGGCTCAAAAACCGGCTCGATCAGCTGACCGATCCGCCCAATGTAGGATTTACGGGCTTTTTCCTGGTAACGCGCTTCCTTTATCTCCCGGAGCATCGCTTCGCGCTGCGACTCCAGGCGCGCGGCCTCACCCGGGGCGGCACCACGGAGTTTTTCCGCAAACACGGTTTCGACCCGTTCGATCTCGCCGGCATAATTCCTTGAATAATCGATATTGACGGGAAATGAAGACAAAACCCAGACCACAATCGAACCGACCAGAATAATGCCCCCCATTTTCTTTAAAAACATCTTGCTGCGGTCCCACATATGAATCAGCAGGCTTTTTATCATGGGCACCCGGTAAGGCGGCAGCTCCATTACAAAGGGGGCTTCAATTCCCCGCAAAAGCACGGAACGCAGCAGGCGGCCGCTCAAAATGGCCACGATGATACCCAGCAGATACAGCATAAAGATCACGGTGCCGGCATGGGCGGCAAAAAAAGTCCCGGCCAGAACGATGTAGACCGGCAGCCTGGCTGAACAGGACATGAAGGGAGTGATCATAATGGTTAAAATCCGGTCTGTTCGGCTCTCCAGTGTCCGGGTGGCCATTATCGCCGGCACATTGCAGCCAAACCCCATCAGCATGGGGATAAAAGATTTGCCGTGCAGGCCGATCAAGTGCATGATCTTGTCCATGAGAAAAGCGGCCCGGGACATATAGCCGGTATCTTCGAACAAGGAGATGCAGAAAAACAGGAGAAGGATGTTGGGCAGGAAAATCAGAATGCTGCCCACGCCGGCAATAATACCGTTTATGATCAGATCCTTTACCATTCCAGGCGGAAGAAGCCCGGCCACAAAACCGGAGAACATCCCGACGCCGGCATCGATCCACTCCATGGGATAGGCGCCCAGTGTGAAGGTTACCTGGAACATGGCCCAGATAAAAAAAATGAAAATGGGAAAGCCAAGGAACCGGTTGGTCAGCACCAGGTCGATATTGCGCGAAATATCCATGCGCCGCCGGAGGCTGGTGGTAACGGCTTCGCGCATGATACCGGCGATAAACCCATAACGCTCGTCAGTCATGATGATCTCGGGGTCTTCATCAAAACGGCTCATCAGCTGGGCACGCAGTTCCCCGGCCTTCTCCAGAACCGGTTCAGCCCCGGAGGCCCCCAGGGACTGCTCTATTCGCTTTTTGACAATCTGGTCGTTCTCCAGCAGCTTGACCGCCACCCAGCGCCGGTTGTAGGGAAAAGTTTCATCTGTTCGCGCATTGACCACCGAGCGCAGTTCACCGATGGCGGATTCGATATCCTTGCTGTACCGGACCTTGCGCTCCTCCGGAATTTCCATGGGCGATTCGGACAACTCAATGGCCGTCCGGATCAGTTCATCCAGGCCCTGCCCCTTGTTGCCCACGGTGAAAACCACCGGCACACCCAAAAGCTCGGACATGATGCCGGCATCGATCTGCATCCCCCGGGATCTGGCCAGATCGGCCATATTCAGCGCGAAGATGACCTTGCAGTCCAGTTCCCGGAGCTGATTGGCCAGGTAAAGGCTGCGTTCCAGGTTGGAGGCATCGATGATATCAATGACCACATCCGGGGCTTCTTCGAGAATAAAATTCCGGGCGACGATTTCTTCGATGGTAAAGGGGGTCAGACTATAGGTTCCGGGAAGGTCAATGATCTGAATGTCATAGCCATGCCGGTGAATCTCGCCCTCTTTTTTTTCAACCGTAACACCCGGCCAGTTTCCCACTTTCTGGCGGGTTCCGGTAAGGTTGTTGAAGATGGTGGTTTTGCCCGAGTTCGGATTGCCTGCCAGCGCAACTTTAAGCAGTTTTTTCGGCATAATGACCTTCCGGCGATTTCATGGCGACTTCAATCTGCGCGGCCTCACTCACCCTGAGGGACACGTGATATCCCCTGACGATCAACTCCAGGGGGTCCTTTAGCGGGGCATACTTTTCGATATAAATCTCCGAGCCCCGGGTCAGCCCCATTTCCAATATCCGCCGGCGCAGGCCGGGTTCGCCGGCTATGGCTACAATCCGGGCTGTCTGACCTTCCCGCATCTCACTTAAACGCATTTCTAAAGCCTTCCAAATTGCTGCTCTCGTAAAAAGCGGTTTATCCCGCCAGCGCGGTATTCTTGCAGAAAGTAACTCGTGTCCATCTTACTTACTCTTACTCTTACTCTTAATCTTACTCTTAATCTTACTCTTACTCTTACTCTTAATCCAGAACGGTTTGATTTC
>CAZNSO010000078.1:0-15281 GCA_964575805.1 uncultured Desulfobacteraceae bacterium | reverse complement strand
AAATTTTCCTCCCAGAATGCTTCAAACCGGCCGCAGGCCACGTAGCAAAGATCCAGTGCCGCCGAGCCCAGCCGCCGGATGCCCCGGGCCGCCAGCAGGCATTGCTGGAAGCGCCGCGAGACGGGCTGGGCAATGTCTTGAAGATTGTACGGAAAGCCGGTTGCCAGGAGGCTTTCCGAAATTTCGGTCTGTGTCGAGACGTTAATCGGACGCCCGTTCAACTCGGCCCCGCCGCCTTTGACAGCCGTAAAAAGCTCTCCGCTGACAGGGTTCAAAACGATGCCCGCCTGCGGCTGATTCGCCCGGACGAAGGCGATCGAGATGCAGAAAAACGGGATTTCATGGGCGAAGTTGGTTGTTCCGTCCAGCGGATCGATAATCCATTGCCATCCATCGGACTCCCCCCGTTCGTACCCGCTTTCTTCGGCAAGTATGCTGTGCGCCGGATATTTGGCCCGGATTACCTCGATAATCCGGTTTTGAGATGCCATGTCCGCTTCGGTGACCAGATCATTGGGGCCCTTTTTTTGGATATGGCTTAAATTGCCGAAATAATGGTTAAGAATCTTTGCGCTGGTGTAGGCGGCTCTAATGCCCGTGTTTTTTATTTCATTGAAATCCATTGCCTGAACCTTATCCTAGCTTCACCAGGTCCGTCAACATGTGAATCGGTCTCCCTCCGTCTCGCCGGATCACCGCTCCGCACAGGCAGCTTCGCTTTCAGAGCTTATGGCAGCCGCCATTTTTTCGATCAACGGCGGCAGTGTGGCCTCATTGGTTGCCGAAATCGCGATCTCATCGCTTTGCCCCGCAATTTGTGCGGCCATGTCTTCATCCAGGCGATCCATTTTGTTGAAAACTTTTATCTGGGGGATACGGTGGAGGCCCAGCTCATATAAAAGCTTTTCCACCGAATCGATATGAGATTGATGGTCCGGGTTGCTGGCATCAATGACGTTGAGCAGCAGATCCGCTTTTTCCAGCTCCTCCAGTGTCGCCCGGAACGCCACCCGCAATTCCTTGGGCAGGTCCTTGATAAAGCCAACGGTATCCGTGATTATCACTTCGGTGTCCCTCGGGAACTTCAAGCGGCGGCTGGACGGATCCAGGGTGGCAAACAAACGGTTTTCGGTCAGGACCTCGCTTTTTGTGAGGGTGTTGAGAAGCGTGGATTTGCCGGCGTTGGTGTAGCCGATGATCGATATCACCGGAAGTCCCCGTTTTTCCCGCCGGGATTTCTGCTGCTGCCGGTGTTTGATGACCTTGGCCAGGTCCTTTTCAATCCGGTTGATCTTTTCCCGAACCCGCCGCCGGTCAATTTCCAGCTTGGTCTCCCCCGGGCCCCGGCCCCCGATGCCGCCGGTGAGACGCGACAGGGCGGTATTTTTGCCTATCAAACGGGGCAGCAGGTATTTGAGTTGAGCCAACTCCACCTGGAGTTTGCCTTCCCGGGTCTGGGCGTGCTGGGCAAAGATATCGAGGATTAACTGAGTCCGGTCAATCACCTTGAAGTCGATTTTATCCGTAATAGATCGAATTTGGGATGGATTGAGCTCCTGGTCAAAAACAATCAGGGTGGCGCCCTGCTGCATGGCATATATCGTGAGCTCTTCTATTTTCCCCCGTCCCATGAGATACTTGGGGTCCACACGCTTGCGCTGCTGGATAATGGCATCGAGCACGTGAATGTTGCTGGACCGGGCCAGTTCTTTTAATTCATCAATGGACGCCTGGGCATGCCGCCTGGGGCTGCTGGTGACACTGATCAATATGGCCCGCTCGGCCCCCGGTTCAATGCGGCGCAGGGCGGATGTGCGGGAGAGCTCATCCTCAATGGCCTTGACCTGTTCCGGAAAATCAACGTCAAGATCCGCCATATCCTGCGGAGGATATATCTCATAAGGGTATTCGGCGGATTGGCCGGGGAAGATGTGAGCCATATGCAGCCGGGCGGGTTGTCCCCCGGGTGAAATCGTTATGGCCGCCACCATGTCCAGGCGCAGCAGGGCCAGGTCTGTCAGATCGTCCGGGCTGAGGGGCTCATCCTTTAAATGGGTGTGGATTAAGCGAAGCCCTTTCAACCTCCCGGGGGGTGCCTTGTAATGGCTGGTATCCGGGAGCATCAGCCCCTTGTGGTCCCCGATGACAACCGAGTCGATTTTCCCGGAGCGATTGATCAGCAGCCCGATCTGGCGGCGGATTTCCGATGACAGGGCGCATAAATCGGCACTTAATTGCTGGCTGATCACCTCTTTGGGGGGAACCTGCTGCTGGTAGAGGGTTTCGATACGTTTGATTTGTTCGGCTTTTAAGCCGCTGGTGTTTCCAAAAAGTTTTTTCATTTAGGTTGTATAAAGTCCCCAAGGCATGGCGCCGCACCCGGCGAATTTTTTTTGGCGGTGCTGCCGGTACCGGAAAAAGCCCGGCTTATCCGGAAAAGCCGTCATCATAGGCCAGGTCTTCAAACCGTGTGTAAGCATCCAGAAATGCCATGTAGGCGGTACCCACCGGCCCGTTCCGCTGTTTGGCCAGGTGCACTTCGGCGATGCCTTTGTTGGGATTGGTTTCCTCCTGGTTGTAAATTTCATCTCTGTATATAAACATAACCAGATCCGCGTCTTGTTCAAGGGCTCCGGATTCTCTCAAGTCCGAGAGCTGGGGACGCTTGTCCTGGCGGTCTTCAAGCCGACGGTTCAGCTGTGACAGGGCGATAATGGGAATGTCGAGTTCCTTGGCAAGGCCTTTGAGCGACCGCGACATCTCCGATATTTCCAACTCCCGGCGCTCCTTGCTGGCCCTCGGCTTCATCAGCTGTAAATAGTCGATGATTATCAGGCCGATCTGTTTTTCGCGTTTTAGCCGGCGCCCCTTTGTCTTTATCTCAATTGGAGAGAGCTCCGGGGAGTCATCGATGTAGATGGGCGCATTGGAGAGCGTGTCAGCGCCCTGGATGAGTTTCATCCATTCCTCATCGCTGAAAAATCCGTCCCTCAGCCGCGCGGAGTCCAGGCGGGCCTCGGCGCAGAGAAGCCGCATGGAAAGCTGTTCCTTGCTCATTTCCAGGGAGAAAAAGGCAACCGGCGTGTCGCCGTCCACGGCCGCGTTTCGCGCCAGATTCAGGGCAAGGGCGGTTTTCCCCATGCCCGGCCGGGCGGCAAGAATAATCAGGTCCGATTTTTGAAAACCGGATGTCAGTGAGTCGATTTTCCGGTAGCCGGTTGGCACACCGCTGAAAACCGCCTTGTTGCCCCGCAGGTTTTCAAGGGTGTCAATATTGGATTCGATGATTTTGCTGATGGGGAAGATGCTTTGCTTGCTTTTGTTCTCCGCGATTTCAAAAATGGATTTTTCCGCCTGGTCAATGACGTCTTCCACGTTGCTGCTGTAATCGAAGCATTGGGTGGTAATCCGGTTGGCCGCCGTGATCAGCCGCCGAAGGGCGGCTTTATCCCTTATGATGACGGCGTAATTTCTGGCATTGGCGGGAACCGGCGCGGTATCCACAAGCCGCGCCAGATACACCGCCCCCCCGATGGCTTCAAGCTGGTTTTTGCTTTGGATGTGGTCGGCCAGCGTCACCAGGTCAATGGGGTCGCCCCGGTTGAAAAGCTCGGTGACAGCCTCAAAAATGGTCTGGTGCGCGGATTTGTAGAAATCCGGCGGCGACAGGATGTCGAGTATTTCCAAAAGGGTGTTGTTATCCAGCAGGATGGCGCTGATCAACGACTCTTCCGCGTCCAGGTTCTGGGGCGGAAGTTTATCGAATGCAAAATCCTTTTCAGCCGGGGCCGGCGACCTGCTGCTCATGGCGGATCATCTCCATTGCAATTGCGAATGTGGACAAGGGGCAAGAAATTTTTCGGCGTCAAACCGGCAACAGGTGATTCGGTTGCTGCCGGCTCAGGTGGGAACCACCTCAACCGTAATTTCGGGCTCGAGGTCCTTGTAGATGCGAATGGGCACCTGGTAGGAGCCGATCTCCTTGATCGGGTCTTTGAGCAGAACCATTCGTTTTTGCACTTCAATGCCCTGGGCTGCAAGGGCGTCGGCGATATCGCGGGCAGAGACGGAGCCGTAAAGCCGCTGCTCATCAGCCGCCTTTGCCTGGATGCGGCATACCACCCCGTCCAGCCTGGCGGCCATTTCCTCGGCCGTTTTTCGCTCTTTTGCAATCTGGAGATCCAGTTTGGCTCTTTGCTGTTCCATGAGCCTGCGGTTCTGCCGGGTGGCATAGATCGCTTTGCCCTGGGGCACCAGGTAATTGCGGGCATATCCCTTTTTGACATCGACTTCCGAGCCGACAATGCCCAACGGTTCAATGGTCTGTTTCAGTATGACTTTCATGGCTGTTCCTCCATATCTGTGATGGATTGGTGTGGCATCCGTCTCAATCCGTGCTGCTAAAAAATTGTCAGGATTCCTCCCCCGGCTGACCCGGCGGGGAGGCCCCCAGACGCCTGAAATCGGCCCATACATCCAGGAATCCAACGGCCGCAACGATCAACAGGAGAAACTGTTGAACAGCGATAACCGCGTAGACGAGCAGCCTGAACACCAATGGAATTTCTTTTTTTTCAAAGTAAAAGGACACAACGGCAATGCCCTGAAAAAAATAGATGACCACCAACACCACCAGGGCGTTCAAGCTGATCAGCTTCATTGTCTGGCTGGGAAGCAGGAGCAGGGCAATGCTGGCAGCCACAACCCACACCATTGCATCCGGTGTTTGCCAGATGCTTAAGTTTCGGAACTGCGCAAATTTGCGTTCTTCCCGGTTGAAAAAAAAGCGCGCAGCCAAAAGGTTCAGCCAGCCGGTCAACAAAAGGCCGGCTGCTGCCAATGACGGCAGGATACGGGTCAGTATCGCGGCAATCTGCTCCAGGGAGTTTTCCAGCGCCCGTATGGATTCTTCCGCCATCCCTGCCTTTTGGTACAGGGCGATCGTCATCCGGAGGTTTTCCGCCACATAGGCGGATAAAAACCCCGTCAGGCTCAGGTTGCGTAAATTGGCATAAATCATCAATACCGCAAACCCGCCGACAATAACCGCGCCGGCGGCGTAGGCGATGATTTTCTCAACCCTTAATTCCTGTTCAACAAATTCCGCCAGGCAAAAGCCCAGCCCCATCATGGCGACCAGGAAAACGGCATCGGCAAAGAACCGGCCGGTGCCAATGAAAATTAACAAAAGCGCCGCCGCGATAATGAGCAGTCCCTGTCTGCGCCCGAGCTTTAACCTGTAGAACAGAATCGGCTGCGGCAGCAGCAGCAGGCAAAAAAAGCCGATTATCGGTATGGCGACAGCCACCGCACATATCAGTGCCGTTATTCCGATGCCGCCAAGGGTGTTTGTCAGTACACTGTCGCGGGAGGCAGCGCTCAATCTTTAATCGTTCTCCGATAAGGTGCCTGGACCGGGGTGGCGCGGACAGGTGGATCAGTGATCAAGGGATCCGACATAAGGCAGCAGGGCGATGGTTCGCGCGCGCTTGATCTGTCGAGCCAGCTGGCGTTGATGCCTGGCGCAGGTCCCCGAGATCCGCCTCGGGATGATTTTCCCGCGCTCGGTTATGAAATACCTCAGTGTGTTCGGGTCCTTGTAATTGATTTTCAGGGAACTGTCCACACAGAACCGGCAGACTTTCCGCCGGGGATAATACCGTTTTTTGGAATTAAAAGCCATTTTATGATTCCTTTGCTTCGCTTTCGGTTTCGCCTTCCGTTGTCGTTTCCGCAGGTTTTTCCGCTTCGGCTGTCTCAGTTCCGGCTGTCTCGGCCGGCTCACTTGCCGCGGCTTCGGCCCCGGCAGGCGGCGTTTCGGCCGTAACGGTTGAGGACAGGGAGGTTTCCGGCTCGTCTGCGGGCAGGGAATCAGGGTCCACGTTCTTCTCCAGGTGTATGGTCATGAATTTAATCACCCGGTAGTCCATCCGGAACATGCGTTCAATGGCGTGGACCAGTTCTCCGGAGCCGGCATATTCGATTCGGATATAACGCCCCTGCTTTTTTTTCTGGATTTCATAGGCGAATTTGCGGACCCCCCAGTCGTCAAACAAAACCAGGCGGCCGTTGTCCCGGGAAATTTGCGAACGGATCCGGTCGATAATGGCTTCCTGATCCGGTTCGGTTACATCCGGATCGACAATAAAAACGGTTTCGTACTTGTTCATGCAGCCTCCTTGCGGGTTAGCAGCCCTGGCTTCCTGATCTGGCCAGAGCAAGGATCGAACTTATATTATAAAACAACAATTTTTAACTTCACTGCCCTGTTTTGTCAAGAAAATTTCACCACCCCCGGTAAGGGGCTTCAGGCAGGCACGACACCTGCCCGGCCTCGCAGGGGGGCGGACGGCAGGGCAATTTTTGAGAAAATTCAGGCGTTAAATGCGGCGGGTGCTGGCAAGGGACCGTCTTTTCCGGAACATGCTCTCTCTTAAGGCGTCAAGATCAAAGGATTCGTAGCCGGCCTCGGTCAATGAATCGGCCAGGTCGTTTAAGGCTTTTTCGCCAACGCCGGGGAAAAGGAAGAGGGTGCGGATGATTTCCGGTTGTGCCAGCTTTTGGGGGTCCGAGAGAATCTCCAGATCCAGTTTTTTCTTGAGGGCATTTTCGATGCGAGGGGAAATATATTCGATAAACGGTGTGCGGAAGGCCTGCTCCCGGAACCGGCATTCCCGTTTGTAGATATTGAGCACATTGGTGTATTTCATTTCCATTTCACCGGCAATATCGATAAAACTGGCGCCCTGCTGCCGCAGTTTATAGATGGCTTCAGCCAGATCCCTGTTTTCTTCGGATTTGTATCGGTGCAGCATTTTTCTTTTACCCTTGCGTGTGTGGAATAATGGTGGTTTTTTTTCAAACCAATTTTTTATCAGCCCACGCCGGGGCGCTCCGGACGCTCCGGTGCCGGCGGTTCAAGCCGATTTTTTACCATATCGGGTCATAAATTTTACGTTAGGGTTATTTTTAACGCAAATTTTTGAATAAGTCACGGGTTTTTTGTCATTTTTATTCGGGGCGGCGAAATGCGCCGGTATTCGGCGGTTCAGGTTCCCGTCAAAGTGACGGCCGTGGTTTGCGGCCCCTCATCCGGGGTGCGGTAAAAAGGTCTGACCGAAAAAGCCGCCGCCGTCCCCGGCCAAAAAGGCGGGGCGTGGCCGGTATCATTGGCATTCCCGGGTTTTGAGCAGGTTGATGTCCGGCCATTGTTCCGCAATGAACTGGAGCTGCCATTCGCTGCTGGCCAGGTAGGCGAGGTTGCCTTCGGCGTCCAGCGCCAGGTTGGACCGGCGGGATTTTTCAAAAGCGGCGAGACGGTTTTTGTCCTCGCAGCTGATCCACCGGGCAGTGGCGCAGTCAACCGGCTCATAAACGGCATCCACCCCGTATTCGGTTTTGAGCCGCTGCCGGGTCACCTCGAACTGCAGCACGCCGACTGCCCCCAGGATCAGCTCGTTGTCCGTGAGGGGGCGGAACAACTGGGCCGCTCCCTCTTCGACCAGCTGCTGCAGTCCTTTTTGAAGCTGTTTGGCTTTAAGGGCGGATTTCATCCTTACCCGCCGGAAGTATTCCGGGGCAAAATTGGGGACGCCGGTGAAATTGAGCGGTTCCTTTTCCGAGAAGGTGTCGCCGATCCGGATGGTTCCGTGGTTATGGATCCCGATGATATCGCCGGGCCAGGCTTCTTCGGCGGATTCCCGTTCATTTGCCATGAAGATGATGGGGTTGGCGATAACCATGTCCTTGCCGCGGCGGTGATGGCGAACCCGCATCCCCTTCCGGAATCGGCCAGAACAGATGCGGAGAAAGGCGATCCGGTCCCTGTGCGCCGGGTCCATGTTGGCCTGGATTTTGAATACAAATCCGGAGAATTCCGGCTCTTCAGGGTGGACCAGGCGGGTTGCGGCCGGGCGGGGCAACGGCGAGGGGGCGATTTCCACAAAGGTGTCGAGCAGTTCGCGCACACCGAAATTGTTGATGGCGCTGCCGAAAAAAACCGGTGTCTGGCTGCCTTTGAGAAACTCTGTCTCGTCGAAGGGATTGGCCGCCCCCTCCAGCAATGCCACGTCTTCTCGCAGTTCTTCGGCCTGGCTGCCAAGGATTTTGTCCAGTTCCCCGGTTTCCAGGTTGTCGATGGTGTGCACATCGTCCGGAAGGCGCTCCTGCCCGGCGGTGAAAAGGCTCAACTGTTTCCGGTAGAGGTTGTAAGTGCCTTTGAAGCGCTTGCCCATCCCGATGGGCCAGGAAAGCGGTGCGCATTCGATTTGCAGGGTCTCCTCGATATCCGCCAGGATGTCCAGCGGCGGCAGGCCTTCGCGGTCGAGCTTGTTAATGAATGTAAGGATCGGGGTGTTGCGCATCCGGCAGACTTCCATCAGCTTGCGGGTCTGGGGCTCCACCCCCTTGGCGCTGTCAATGACCATTATCGCACTGTCCACGGCGGTGAGCACCCGGTAGGTATCCTCTGAGAAATCCTGGTGCCCCGGTGTGTCCAGGAGGTTGATTTCCCAGTCCCCGAAGTGGAATTTCATCACCGAGCTGGTGACCGAGATGCCGCGCTCCTGCTCTATGGCCATCCAGTCGCTGGCGGCGTGCCGATTCGTTTTGCGGGCCTTGACCGATCCGGCCATCTGGATGGCGCCGCCAAAGAGCAGCAGTTTTTCAGTAAGCGTGGTTTTGCCTGCATCCGGGTGGCTGATGATCGCGAATGTCCGGCGTCGTTTGATCTCCCGGAGGGAAGGGTTGTCCGTGGGTTTGCTCATGTTTGCGGCTCTGCTCGTTTTGAGGCCCTGCCGGAGCGGCAGGCGCGTTGATTATGGATCTGCTTGTTAGTGCCCGGGTGATTCTATAGCAGCTCTCGCAGGGCGGACCAGGCGAAGCGTGACTGCCTTTTTTCTTGAATTGAAAACCAATAAAATTACCTTTTCTCCATCAATTTGTCAAGGACTTGCTTCAGGTCAAATGATCCGCGATCAGGCCTGGATGGTGCCGGAGAATAGTTTAAAAAGGGATTTGAAGCAGGGATAAGGCGATTATATTTGCCTGTGCCGGGATTGATTGCCCCCGGCGTTCTTGGCTTCGTACATGGCATTGTCTGCCGCTTCCAGCAGGAGCAGGGGGTCGATTCCCGTTGTCGGCACGGTGGTGGCCCCCCCGACACTGACCGTGATGTACGGCGCTGCCGTGGCATGCGCGTGCGCCATTTGCAGGTCCGCAACTGTCCGCCGGACTTTTTCAGCCATCTGCATGGCGCTTTTCGCGTCGGTTTCCGGCAGCACAACCACAAACTCCTCTCCCCCGTAGCGGGCGAGGAAATCGGCGGCCCGCTTTACCGTACCGGACAATGCATCAGCCAACCGTTTCAGGCAGTCATCCCCGCTGAGGTGGCCGTAATGGTCGTTGTATCGCTTAAAGCGGTCTATGTCCAGCAGAAGCACCGTCAAGTGCCGCCCGCTGCGGATCGCCCGTTTCCATTCCGCTGCAAAGACCGCGTCGAACTGGCGCCGGTTGTAAATGCCGGTCAGTCCGTCACGGCTGGAAAGGCTCTCCAGGATATCGCTTTTGCGTTTCAGCTCCAGGTGGGTTTTCACCCGGGCTCTTACAATGGAGAGGCGAAAAGGCTTGGTGATATAATCCACCGCTCCGATTTCCAGCCCCCGGGTCTCTTCTTTTTCCGTGTTTTTGGCGGTGATGAAGATCACCGGGATGCTGCGGGTCTCCTGTCGGGCTTTGAGCTGCCGGCACACTTCGTAGCCGTCCATGCCCGGCATCATGATGTCGAGCAGAATCAAATCCGGCGGATCGGCAATGGCCTTTTCCAGTGCCGCTTCGCCGCTGGTGGCGATAAACACTTTATAATCGGCTTTCAACTCCTGCCCTATAGTCGTGATATTGGCAGGCGTATCATCCACGATAAGGATTTTTTGCCTGGGGGTGCCGCTTCCCGCCATGTCCTTTTATCCCTCCCATTGCAGGCCAAGCTGCCGGGCCAGGTGCGCCAGTTCGGCTCTTGCCGCGTCCATCGCCAAATTGTCCAGCCGCTGCTCCAGCGCTTGCAGGTGCGTGCCGACACCCATGCCGGCCAGTTCGTTTTGAAGCGCATAAAAAACATCCCGGGATTCAAAATCGCTCTCTTGCAGCATCCTGTCCAGATCCCGCATGCGCGGGAGCAATTCCGCCGCGTCCATGGATTCCTGTTTATTCCGGTCAACCGGCGGTTTTGCCACCGCCCCGCGATTTATCTTTTCCAGCGCATTCATGACCCGGGCCAGCTCCCCCGCCATCCTGTTCAGCTGTTTATGGGAAACCGGGTCGAACCGGATATCATGCTCCAGGTCTTCGGCCGCCTGCTGCAGCCCGGCCGCCCCGAGCTGGCCCGAGCTGCTTTTCAGGGTATGGGCCAGTCGTTCGGCCTCCCCGTGGTCGGCCCGCTCCAGGGCCCCCCGGATCCTTTCCAGGATATCCGAATTGTCGCTGACAAAGGATGCGGCAATTTTCCTGTAGGTGTCTTCCTTGCCGTTCAGGCGGGCCAGGGCTTTTTTAATATCCACGCCATCGAGTTGCTGCGGGATATCCGTCCTTCCGGCATCGCTTGCCCGCCCGGGTGAATCCCCTGCTGCTGAAGCCGGGCGGTTGACCCACCGGGCCACCACCCGCAGCAGGTCAGAAGCATCAATGGGCTTGGTGATATAATCGTTCATACCCGCTGCAAGGCACTTTTCCCGGTCACTCTGGATGGCGTGGGCGGTCAGGGCGATAACCGGCAAATCCACGCAATGCTCCCGGATCCGGCGGGCCGCTTCGAAGCCGTCCATCACGGGCATCTGCAAATCCATCAATACCGCGTCATACGGGTTCGTCTTCTCCTGCATTACCTTCTCCACGGCCTCAGCCCCGTTTTGGGCAACAGTTACCGCCATCCCGGCCTCTTCCAGGATTTCCAATGCCACCTGCTGGTTCAAAGGACTGTCTTCCACCAGCATCAGGCGGAGCCCGGAAAAATCGTATGGCGTCTCTTGCGAGGCCGGCGGGTTGCCGGAGGCGCCGATTTGCTCCGGATATCCCAAAACCTCCATAATGGCGTTAAAAAGCAGTGATTCGCTCACCGGCTTGATCAGCAGGGAGTTGACCCCGGCTTGCATGGCCTGATCCATGATTTTGTCACGGTCATGGGCGGTCACCATGATCACCATGGGCAGCCGGGGCAGGTTGCGTTCCGCCTTGATTTTTTTCGTGGTTTCGATGCCGTCCATGCCAGGCATGCACCAATCCATGAGCACCAGGGAAAAGGGGTCCTCTGCGGGGGCGCTGCAGAGCCGATCGATGGCCTCCCGGCCATCCCGGGCTGCAGCAACCCGGAATTCAAACCCTTCCAGCATATCCTGCAGAAACGCTCTTGCCGTGGCGTTGTCGTCGACCACCAGAACCCTGAGCCCCCGGATGTCGCGGGGAAGCTGCAGTCCCTGCTCGGAATCGGAAACCTGGCCAGTTGTGCTGCATTCGATGGTGAAAAAAAATTTACTTCCCTGGCCGGGCTGGCTTTCAACCCCGATTTCTCCGTTCATCAAATCCACCAGGGACCGGCAGATGGCCAGGCCCAGGCCGGTTCCGCCGAATTTGCGGGTGGTGGTGCCATCGGCCTGGACAAAAGGGGTAAAGAGCCGCTCCTGCTGCTCTTTGGTAAGTCCCATGCCCGTGTCCTGGACCGTCAGCAGAATGCGGGCCCGATCCTTGTCCCGGCTGTCAAGCGAGGCCCGGAGCACAATCTCGCCCTGCTCGGTGAATTTAATGGCGTTGGTGGTCAGGTTGATCAAAACCTGCTCCAGGCGAAAGGGGTCTCCCACCAGGGATCGGGGAACGCCTCGGTCCACGTGGATTAACATCTCGAGGCCCTTGGCCGCGGCCCTGTCTGCCAGCAGATTGGAGATATTGTCCATCACCTCGGACAAGGAAAAGGCGGTGGATTCCATCTCCAGCCGGCCGGCTTCGATTTTGGAGAAATCGAGTATGTCATTGATGGTCCGGAGCAGTGTTTTTGAGGCCCCCTGAATTTTTTTCAGGTAGTCGCGCTGGGTGGGGTCGAGTCCGGTTTTGAGGGCCTGCCCGCAAAGACCGATGATGGCATTGAGCGGGGTGCGTATCTCGTGGCTCATATTGGCCAGAAATTCGCTTTTGGCCCGGGTGGCCTCCTCGGCCGCCTCCTTGGCCCGTATCAATTCCGCCTCGTTTTTCTTGCGCTCGGTGACATCTTCCACGAGACCGACACAACCGATGACATTGTCCTCGCTCCCGCGTATGGGGGTAAAATGGATTTTGACCGGGGTGGCCCTGGTTCCTGTGACCGGCTGATAGACATCGTCATAGAAGCCGATGCTGCCGTCAAGCGCGGTCCGTATTGCCGCGACCAGCTTTTTGTCCGGCAGGTCCAGCATGTTAAGCCCGATCAGGGCCTGGCGGGATGAGCCCAGAAAATCAACAAAGTTGTCGTTGCATGTGATCAGAATGCCGTTTTCGTCTGAGTGCAGGATGCCCAAGGGGGAATTCTCAAACACCTGGCGGTAGCGTTCCTCGCTGGCCCGGAGTTTTTCACTGACGCGCTGCTGCTCCTCAAGCAGCGCCGCCATGTCGGCATTGGATTTTTCAAGTTCGGCGGTGCGCTCTTCCACACGTTTCTGCAGCAGGATGTTGTGTTCAAAAAGCGTGAAGTCACTGCCGGCGCTGTCAATGGATCGCTCCACACGCTCCATCAGCACCCGGTTGATCTTGCGCAGCCGGGCGTTTTCCTGTTCCAGCGCTTCGGGACGATCAGGCATGGGAGCCCCCCAGTGCCATGCCGGTGAGGGTCTGGTTGACGTGGATCCCGTTGTATTGCTCCCCATAGGTGCAAAATCCGAGATAGGGAAAAGGGGCCAGAAGGTCGCGGAGTTGTTTTTCTTCCCCGCGATCCTGCACTTCAATACGCCGCAATATGCAGTCAAATCCCAGAACCAGCTGCGTATCAGGGATCTCCCCGGCCAGTTGCTCCAGTTGGCGGCGCAGGTTTTCGAGCAGGTTTTCCCCTTTGGCCAGGGTAAGCACCAGGCCGTTGTCAATGGCGCAATAAAAGGTCAGGCTGCCGTCGGAATGGATTTTGTTGATGGAGCGGACAAAATCCTGGCCACCAATGCGCACCATCAAGGGGTGCGCCGCAAAAACCCCGGGAGAAAGGTCCGCCACGGGCATCCCGACAATCCGGGCATACTCCTCGGCAGCCGGCAGGCCGTTGATTTCCGCGACCGTTCGGGTGGCCGGATCTGCCTCAGTGATCACCAGCTTGACCCCGGTCGGGGTGAAGTGCTGGATGCGAAAAAGCTTGAAAGGCAGCGTGGTCTCAAACAGGGCCACCACCGCGGCGTTTTGGTGGAAACACCCGTCGTGGTAAACGTGGGTCTGGTGAAAATCAAGCCCGTCGCCGGCCGAGCCCCCTATCAGGGGGATATCGTGCAGATAGCCCTGGATCACGGACAAAACCCGTTCTTCCAGCATGGCCAGGCCGTCAATCATCAACAGGGCAAAGCGCCCGTCAGTTTGAGCCGGCGGGAGAGATGAAAACGGGGAGGCGTCCGAACCGATGGCGCAATCAGTGAGCGAGGGGATGAAAAGGGGCGTCATGGTAATATCCGGCGAAGCAAACCCTATGCCCACCAGGCTGTTTTTCAAATACCCATGCGGGGAAAAGATTTCCCCCGCAGTTGTGCAGCCGAGCACCGGGCAGTCGAAACGCGCGCGAAGGGCTTTGCCAAGAACTTCAAGGTCATATGCGGGGCTGCAGAAAAAAATCACCGATTTCAAGCCCGGCCCGTTCAATTGCCCGGCCAGCTCATCAACAGCCTGTTCGGCATCCGCACGGGTGCTGCAGCCCCTGCGAATCACCCGGTCCCCGCGGTTTCCCGATATTTGGCCGGTGCCCGATGTCAGTTCGTGCATGCTCCTCTCCTTTAGCTTACAAGCAGGCTGAGCTTCCGGCACGAGGATCGGCGCAAACCGGAGTGTCGAAATTTTCGCCGAGTCCACAGGTTCTGGTGCCTGAAAAAATCCAGTACTTGATTTCGTATTTTATCCTAGGTGGCAGTGGATTGCAAATATCCTGTGGGCATTTTTGCTTCCGGCGCAAAAAAAGTGATTTATGGCATGATGCCGCCTGAGCAGCAGGCCGGGTCAGGCGAGCTCTTCTGTTTTGAAAAGGGAAAATACATGGACCGGCGCTTCCATGCCTTTGAGCCGGATGCTGCCGCGGTCATGGACCGGCCACCGGTCTTCTATCATCTGCCGGGTGCGTTCGCCGAACAGGATGTCGCCCCCTTCCGCGTGTTGGGCAAGCCTTGCGGCGAGGTTGGTGACCGTTCCGCTTGCCGTGTAGGTCATGCGCGTGCTCAATGTGCCTTCCAGGCGGGTCATCCCCAGCAGGGCCTCTCCCGTGTTTATTCCCATGTTGACATTGACGGGATCCAGCTCTGCTGCAAGGTCTCTGTTGAGTTCCCGGTTTTTCTCCCTGATGTCTATCGCGGCCCGGATTGCGTTGACCGCGTTTTCCCTGGGGTCGTCGTCTTTGAACAGGATCATCAGCCCGTCTCCCGCGGTTTCGTTGATTTCTCCGTGGGAGCGGTGGATGGGGTCGACAAAGCTGGAAAAGATTTTTTCCACCAGGGTGTTGACCTCGTCTTCCGGCCTTTCGATGTTGAGCCGGGTATATCCTTCAAGGTCCAGAAAAAGAATGCTCACATCTTTTTTTTCCTTGTCTTTGCCGAACATTTCCGGGTTTTTTTCCGCCATTGTTCGCACGGACTGGGGCACAAACGGGGACAGGTTGGCAAGCATCCGGTTGATACGGATTTTTTCCTGGGAAATGGACCAGTGTTTTTTGGCGTTTGTTATCAGGTGACCCACGGTTTCGGCAAAGTCCTGGAGAAGCAGAAAGTCCCGGCTGGAAAATTCTGCGTCCGGCCGGGCGACCACGCTTACCACCGCGAGCAGGTCCTCCTGTTCAAAAACCGGCACCGCGGCTTCGGGACCGATGGGCACCCGGGAGCCGTCATGCCTTTTAACCGGCTCACTGCCGGTAACCATAACCGCCTTTCGCCTGGAAACGGCCTGCCGGATGGCCGGGCGGTGCCGCTTGCATTGCAGGCAGTTGACCGGCCGGTCATGCAGGGCGCACTGAAGCGGCCGGGTGTACTTGCCGGCCTCGGGATCGAGAAGGAGAATGCAGGCTTCCATTGCCTGGGGGATGATGGCTCTCA
>CAZNSO010000077.1:11384-15360 GCA_964575805.1 uncultured Desulfobacteraceae bacterium | reverse complement strand
GTTACTTAGAAGTCCAATATCTGCGTTGCGCTTCCATCCCATCGGAATTTCACGTTCTCTATGTTCGCTTCACTCCTCGGGCGGCACGGTCACCAGCCGTAATATTCGCAGGCCGCCTTGAAGGCGGTTCTTAAAAACGGCACCGCGATGATGATTGCCGGAATGGCGATGATCAACCCCAAAACCGGCAGTATCGTGAAAGAGACAATGATAAATATGATGCCCACGATCAGCAGAAGGAGCCCTATTAAAAAGGCCCCGACCTTATCCCCAAAGCAATCCAACGCGCCCATGTTTCCACCTCTCTGTAAATGGTTGACATAATTTGATCCCTTTGAAACTATAAAATAAGTCCCGCCGCCCGCTTGTCAAAAGCAAAGCCCTGCGAGAGATACGAGAGTTTGCGGGAGCCCTGCGGGTTTAGTCCGCCATGGAGAGTGAAGATATGGCTGTCGCGTAAGCCAAACATTGATATGATCATCCAATCCTTGCAGTTTGTCCGGATCTTGATATTCAGAAGGAATTCCGGGCAAAGTGGATTTTTAACGGGAAAGGGGCGTTTATGAACGAACCGGCATTCCTCTCATCAGTGGCGCAGGCCGCCCTGATCCGGTCAGGGAAAATCTCCTCGAGGGAGCTGCTGCAGTATTTCCTCGAGCGGGTCGAGCGCTTTAATCCGGAGCTCAATGCCATTGTCAGCACGGATATTGAACAGGCAAAAAAAAGGGCCGGCGAGGCGGACCGGGCCTTGTCGCGGAAAGAGGTGTGGGGACCGCTCCACGGGCTGCCCGTGACCATAAAAGATACCCTGGAGGCCGAGGGCCTGCCGTGCACCTCCGGGGCGCCCAAATTGAAGGATTATGTTCCGCAGCGAAATGCCGATGGGGTGCAGGCTTTTGTGGATGCCGGCGCCGTTGTTTTCGGTAAGACCAATGTGCCTGTCTACGGGGGGGACTTTCAGAGCTATAACGATGTTTACGGGCAGAGCAACAACCCCTGGGACGTCTCCCGCTCGCCGGGCGGTTCCTCCGGCGGCGCGGCGGCCGCCCTTTCAGCCGGCTTGAGCGCTCTGGACATGGGAAGCGATACCGGCGGCTCCATCCGGACGCCGGCGCATTTCTGCGGGATTTACGGGCATAAGCCGAGCTATGGCATTGTTCCCCGGAAAGGCCATATTCCCCCGGCGCCGGGCATCCTGCCCGGTGCGTATACACGAGAGGTGGACCTGATGGTGGTGGGTCCGCTGGGCCGCAGCATTTCAGATATCGAAATGGCCATGGACCTGCTGGTTCGGCCGGAAGAGCCGGATCGCCGGGCCTGGTCCGTCAACCTGCCGCCCCCGCGCAAGCCATCCTTAAGCGATTATAAAATCGGTGTCTGGCTGGATGACCCGGCCTGCCCCGTGGATTCGGCTGTTGGGGACACGCTCCAGGATGCGGTCGATCGCCTCTGCCGGCATGGGGCCGGGATTGAACAGGCCCGGCCGGCCATTGACTTTGCCGACAGCCACGCGGTTTATTTAAATCTTCTGGGCGCGGTGATGGGAGCGGGAACGCCGGATAAGATGTTTAATAAATGGCTGGATGAAGCCGGCTCGCTGACGCCTGAAGACAAAAGCTACCTGGCCCGCCATCTCAGGGGGGCCACCCAGCGGCACCGGGACTGGGCGCAGCAGGATGTGATGCGGCAGCAGCTGCGCCAGAAGTGGGCCGATTTCTTCGGCGCCTATGATGTGCTCATATGTCCCCCGTGCCCGGTTGCGGCAATGGCGCATGACCATCAACCCCTCTACGATCGCCGGCTGCTTATCAACAACCAGGACCGGCCGTACATGGACGTGGTTGCCTGGGCCGGGCTTGCCAGTGTTGCCAAGCTTCCGGCAACCGTTCTGCCGGTGGGCCGGACGCCGGAAGGGCTGCCGGTGGGAATGCAGCTGATTGGCCCGTATCTTGAGGACCGGACGCCGATCCATGTCACCCGCCTGATGACCCTTGTTTTCGGCGGATTCTCGCCGCCGCCGGGTTTTTAACGCCTTGCTCTTGATCCACCCGCCGGTTGCCAAGCCCGGGGAACCCCCGGCCGGCCTGGCCAGGCTGGCTTTTGCCCTGAAATCCGGGGGAGTTGCCGGAAGCGTTTGGGATGCCAGCCTGGAAGGGCTCCTGGATCTTTTAGACAGGCCCGCTGCGGCCAAAGACACCTGGTCCCGGCGGGCGGCGGCGCATGTCCGGGAAAATCTCGCCGCCCTGAAAACGCCCGCGGTTTATGAAAACCGCGACCAATACCAGCGGGCGGTCCGGGATATCAACCGGGTGCTGCACAATGCCGGGCAGGCGGCCGGCTGCCGTGTCTCGCTGGCCGATTACACGGACCCCGAGCTTTCGCCGCTGCGTTGCAAGGACCTGCTGCAGGCGGCCGCCCGGTATGAGAAAAACGTGTTTTATCCGTTTTTCAAAACCCGCCTGCCGAACCTGGTCTCGGTCGTTAACCCCGCTGTCATCGGTTTTTCCGTGAATTTTATGAGCCAGGCCCTGTGCGCGTTCGCAATGGCCGGCTTCATCCGGCAGAGATGGCCGAACATCCGCATGATCTTCGGCGGCGGCCTGGTGACTTCCTGGGCGCATATCCCGGGTTTTGCCAATCCGTTTCATCCCCTTGTAACGGACCTGGTGGACGGTCCGGGCGAGGAAGCGCTGGTTTCCATGCTGGGAGGCGATTCCGCGGCCGCCGCCTCTTCGGCCGGGTTCGACTATGCGGGCTTTGACCTGGATGCCTACCTTTCTCCGCGACGGGTGCTCCCTTATGCGGCATCCCGGGGCTGCTACTGGCGGAAATGTCGATTCTGCCCGGAAAAGTATGAAAACACCCCGTACCAGGCGTTTGACAAAAAAAGCCGTCAGGATTCGCTGGATCGCGTGTGCCGGCAGTACCGCCCCGGCCTTATCCATTTCGTTGACAACGCCCTGCCCCCCGCCTTTTTAAAAGATATGAGCGCAAATCCGCCGGGGGTTCCCTGGTACGGCTTTGTCCGGATCACCCCGGATCTGGCGGATCCCGATTTTGTAGCCGGGTTACGGCGGTCCGGATGCGTGATGCTCAAGCTGGGTATCGAGTCCGGAGATCAGGGGGTGCTGGATTCCCTGAACAAAGGCATCTCCCTGGAGACCGTGTCCCGGGCGCTGAAAACGGTAAAAGCCGCCGGGATAGCCGTCTACGCCTACCTGCTCTTTGGAACGCCGGCCGAATCCCTTGCCAGCGCCCGCAAAACCCTTTCCTTTACCTTGAGCCACGCTGAATGCATTGATTTTTTAAACCTGGCCATTTTCAATCTCCCGGCCCTGAGCCGGGATGCACCCACCCTGCAAACAAGCGAGTTTTATCCGGGCGAGCTGTCGCTTTACCGGCAATTCATCCATCCCCTGGGCTGGCATCGAAACCGGGTGCGCCGGTTTCTGGAAAAAGAATTCAAGCGGACCCCGCCCATTCGGGCCCTTCTGAGAAATGATCCGCCTTTTTTTACGTCCAACCATGCCCCTTTTTTTGCAGGACGGGCGGGGTGGGCGCAGAAAAAATTTTAAAGAACTTTAAATTTTGCCAAAAATGGCCTTGACTTTGGCAAAACCCGTGGTAGAGTAAGATCAATCTGTAATGGCCTTGTTTGAGTGCGGGCCGGTTTCTTTCAAGGGAGCATTATTATAAGATAGTGACGACCTGGTAGGGGAACTTAGAGAATTTTTGCAAGAAAGGAGGGACGTCACTATGGCTAAAGGCACCGTAAAGTGGTTTAACGAAAAAAAAGGCTATGGCTTCATTGAAAGCGAAGACGGAACGGATGTATTCGTACATTTTTCCGGCATCAATGACACCGGCTTTAAGACTCTGAACGAGGGCGACAAAGTTTCCTTTACTGTTGAGCAGGGTCAAAAAGGACCCGCTGCAGTTAATGTAACTGTCGAATAACCAGATTCATTGACATTTC
>CAZNSO010000077.1:0-11284 GCA_964575805.1 uncultured Desulfobacteraceae bacterium | reverse complement strand
CCGGCAACGGCGGCGGCGCCGATCAGCATGAAGTTGAACGACCAGATATGCACGCCTGCGTAAAGAAGTGTGGCCAGAAGCCATCCCCCGCCACCGCCGAAGCGCGTCATCAGTTTTTTTTGCAGATACCCCCGCCAGTAAATTTCCTCACAGGGGCTGGTCACAAAAAAAAGAAGCAGGGCGATCCGCCAGACGGGCGTGCCTTCCCCCTTGCCGTAAATGGAGCCGATCTGCTCGCCGGCAAATGGCAGCAAGGCGGTTGCAGTCGCTTTGCCCGCCCAGAAGATGAGGTAGAGCAGCGCTGCCGAAACCAGTCCCAGTCCGATTGTTTTCAGGTTCAGCGCAAACCGGAACCGGCCTTCCGGCTGAAGCAGAAATGAGAGGGCCGCCAGAATAAGGGCGGATACGGCAATTTTGTACCAGAAAACCCCCCAGTCCAGGTAAAAAGTCCAGCACCACAGCGCAGCAGCCAGCAAAACAGTACCTGCCACGGGTTTCCAGTCAAAGGCGCGGCGTTTCAAAGCAGGGCCTCCAGTATCAGGGAAACCAGGAGAAGGATGCCGAAAGCGGTGTCCAGTTGGGCGGTGCGGGCGTCGGCGTCGTCGGGTATTTTTTCCGCCATGAGGCGAAGCAGTTTGACGGCAATGGGCAGAGAGATAAATACGAGCAGGGACCAGAGGGGGAGCACCCGGGCGGCCAGCATCATCAGAATGCAGAGATAGGCCAGGGTGACCAGGCCGGCGTACAGGTAGAAGCCTTTCCGCGCGCCCAGCGTGATGGCGAGCGTTCGGATCTGGCGGCTTTTGTCATGGGAAATGTCGCGCAGGTTGTTGGCCAGAAGCACCAGTGCCACGATAACCCCGAAGGGGAGGCTGACAAAAAAGGCCTCGGTGCTGAAGGCCTGTCTTTGGACGTAATAGGTCCCTTCCACCATCAGCGGTCCCCACATGAGGAACACCGAGAATTCGCCCAGGCCGACGTATTTGTAGCTGATGGGCGGTGCCGTGTAGGCCAGGCTTGCCGCCACGCCGATGACGCCGATCGCCAGTATCGGCCATCCCCGGGTTGCTGCCAGGTAGAGGCCGATCAGGGAGCCCGCTGCGAAAAGGATGTATGAAGCCAGGTGCACGCTTGAAGCGGGAATTTTGCCTTCCACCAGGGGATGCGGCCGGTATAAAGCAGTGGCGGCCGCATCCGAGTCCACGCCGCTTTTGACATCATAGTAGTCGTTGATGAGGTTGGTGGCGGCGTGGATCAGCACGGCGCCTGTGAGGGTCAGGGCAAAGAGTCCCCATGAAAAAGGCCCCTCGTTGGCGGCGACAGCCGCGCCCACGCCAACGGAAATGGCTGTCATGATGAAAGACCAGGGGCGGCTGGCCAGAAACCAGTTGCGGTAGAAGGCGTTCATTGGTTCAACCCGTCAAAAAAATGGAAAGGCGCTGAAAACCTGTTTCATGCGAATCGGGACAATCAGGCACTATACGGAAAAGGAGGGTTCCCCGTCAAGCGGAAAACCGGGCAAGGGTCTGGCGTCCACCTCCCGGGCATCCGGGTTCTTTTCCATGTTGCGGGAATGATTGTCATTTAAGCGGATTGCAGCTGAGAAGCTCGCGGCCAGTGCGGCAAAATTTTAATTTTTACTTGTATTCCGGCATTTCATTAGATATTATTAAAGATAAAGAATGGATTTTGTCTGATGTGTTATAATCCATTAAACGGGGTCGGCCAGTCAGGCAATGGAGAAAAGAATCAGAAGAAACAAGTATCGCACCAAACGAAGGAAAAATATTTCACGGTTTTCATAAAAGGTGAAATCCGCAGACTTCCAGTTCCACTTGCATTTTTGGTTTCGGCATGGCTAGTAATTCTGAACCTTCGAGTCGTTTCTCCCTGCATTCGTCTCTATATAATGCCGCCTTCCCGCGAGTACCGACACCTCTTCCAAATCATGCGCCCAGCGAAAGCAGCGCCGCTCCTTTCTGACGGACTTGCGGCAGAAGTGTTTCCGGTCGTCACCGCATGGAAAAAAATTCACAGCCTGGACCGATTATCCGTTCCCTTCAATCACCAACCACTCAATTTTGAGGAGGACAAAAGCAGCTCATGGATACATTGAAAGCTCATATTTCCAAAGTCAAAGACGGTGAGCGAAATTTTGAGAATGCGTTTCAATCCGTTGCCCGGATGATTCTCGAAAGCGGGTTTGAAAAAGTCACTGTCAACGGCAAGAGCACTTATGATTTCAAGATCTTCCGAAGCGGGAAGAAACACATTGTCGGTATGTTCGACGAGATCAACAGCTTCGTGTCTTACGTAAAGGATGCCTCCGAGGGGGGCTCCTCCAAGGAAATGGCCTTTGTGCTGGTGGGGGAGCCGGGAAACGGCAAAACTTTTTTTGTGGATTTTCTCTGCGGCAAATACCGCGAATACCTGTCCCGGGAGGCAAATGCCAAATACACCTATCGGTTCAAAAATCTGGACCAGCTCGGAACCTATGGACAAATTAAGCGCATTGAATCCCAGACTTACGAAGATCCCATGATTCTGGCCATGAACCTGTTGCCGGGAAACGGCAGCAACAGAGACTACCTGGCCGACACTTTCGGTTTTCCGGACACGGAGTTGGATCAAATTTATGAAAATTACCGGCCGCTTGGCGCCTGCAGCGGTTATATCTGGAATGATATCCGGGCTTATGCCGATGGCGACATTGAAAAAATGCTCGACTTTATAGAGGTCGTTCCCGTGCCGATAGTGGAAAGTCTGGGCACGATCACCGGCAAATACACGGCCAGGGACAAGATCACCTCCTCGGCGGTTGATCTGCTGGGGGAGGAATCCATTCAGCGGCTGCTCCACATCACAGACACCAACAACCCCTACCGGTTTGATTTAAGGAGGGGGGCGCTTGCACGGGTGGCCGGCGGCGGCATCCATTTCAGCGATGAGATCTATAAAAACAAAAAAGACCTGGTCCAGGTCTATCTGGGCGTCATTCAAAACCGGGTAATCGAACAGGACGGGTTCAAATGGCCCATTGACACCCTGGTGATTGCGACCAGCAACAATTCCGAGTTCAACCAGTTTGTCTCGGAAAAAGAGGAGGCCCCGATTGTGGACCGCTGCCGCATCTGCAACGTCTCCCACAACACCAATTACCGGCTTCAGGCGGACCTGACCCGTTACGCCATCGGCAGTGAGACCAAAACCACCCTGGCCCGGGAAAAACTGCACCAGGACCCGAATCTCAATTATGCGGCCTCGGTGGCGGTTGTTCTGACCCGATTCCCCCGTAGCGAAAAACTGACCGCCGTTGAAATGATGAAGCTTGCCGCAGGCGAGGTGGCTGGCGAGAAAAGCATTAAAACCTTGTCCGAGGTGATCGATTCCCTTAACCAGGAACCGGACGTGACCCGGCGCTTCGGGCAGAAGGGGCTGGGGCAGCGAAACCTGGGCCGGGCCATTCAGCTGATGGTGGAAAGCTCCGAGACCAACGAAGGTCAGTGCATGTTTGCCCATGACTTCTTCCGGTCAGTGGAGCGGGTCATTCTCGATTACGTCTCTGACGCCAATGACCGCGTGAAATACCTGGAGGATATCAAAATAGCCAAGGGGCTTTACCGGGAACGGATCATGACGGAGATGTTCAATGCCTATATGGATGAGCCGCTGGCCATTCGCAAGGATGTTTTGAATTATGTCAACATGATTATCGGCATGGATGCGGAAAACCTGGGCATGGACCGGATGTGGAAATACAAGGACCCCCAGAGCGGGGAGCTCCGGGCCATAAAAATTGACGAGCGCTTTATCAACAGTGTTGAAAAACGGCTCGGTCTTGAAACCTCCGAGCAGCGGGATATGTTCCGCACTTCCATCCGCAAGATTTACGGGCAGAAAATCTCCGTGGATCCCAACTATGATTTCATGGACAACCTGGAACTGGTCAAGGCAGTGACCGATGTCCGGCTCAAGTCTGACATCGCGGGCGCCGGAAGCCTTGTGGGGGCGCTTGCCAACCGGAGCAACGAGGAGAATCAGAAGCTCTACAACCGGATCATTGACACCATGCTTGCCAAGCTCAACTATTGCCAGACCTGTGCCCAGAAAA
Source organism: uncultured Desulfobacteraceae bacterium (assembly GCA_964575805.1). Lineage (GTDB taxonomy): Bacteria > Desulfobacterota > Desulfobacteria > Desulfobacterales > Desulfosalsimonadaceae > M55B175. The sequence goes on along the minus strand of CAZNSO010000077.1, from coordinate 7,173 downwards.
CCATTGAGTATTTCTGCACCCAGGATGATGAAATGTAGCTTTACTGAAAATCAGGACCCAGTATGAAAAAACTGTCCAAAGAGGGTATCCAAAAAGCGTTTTCCCGGCTCCACACAGGCGCCGGAATCGAGAGCCGGACCCCGGCCGGCGCCGGCACGGAGGCTTTTGCCGACATATACGGCGCCCCGGATTTTTTCCGGATGCAGGGCGCAAGCGTGCCTGCCGGCAAATTTGACCTTTGCCTGCGATCCCTGGAGGAATTGCTCGAGCGCGACCGGCAGCGGGAAAAGGATGGGTTTCCGCGTAAAATAAAAATCGGGCGCCTGGTGCGGCCGGGTCAAAAAAACAAGGTCACTGTGGTGCCGACCACGGTTGAAGAAAAGTTCATTCATGACACCATCTCCCCAAGGCAGGAACAAGACAGCGCCGGCGGGGGCTCCGGGGAAGGCGAAGAAGGCGAGGTGATCGGCGAGCGCCCCATTGACGAGGACGGCGGGCAGGATGCGGGCAATGCCGGTGAAGGGGAAGGCGGCTCCCATGAAATGGAATCCGACGCTTATGAAATCGGGCGCATCCTGAGCGAGAAATTTGAGCTTCCCAATCTTGAAAACAAGGGCAAAAAACGCTCTTTGAGCAATTATACCTTTGATCTCACGGATAAACACCGCGGCCGGGGGCAGCTTCTGGACAAAAAGGCCACCCTGCGGAAAATCCTTGAAACCAATATCACCCTGGGGGCAGTTCCGGATATCAACCGGATTGACACCACCCGCTTTCTGGTGGCCCCCAGGGACAAGGTCTTTCGGATCCTCTCGCGCGAAAAGGATTATGAATCCCAGGCCCTGGTCTTTTTTGTCCGCGATTATTCGGGCTCCATGTGGGGCAAGGCCACAGAGATCGTGGTGGCCCAGCATGTACTTATTTACAGCTGGCTCCTGTATCAATACGCCCGGCAGGTGGAAACCCGTTTTATCCTGCATGACACGGATGCCAAGGAGGTTGCCGACTTCTATGAATATTATAATTTCCGGGTTGCCGGGGGCACCAAAATTGTCTCCGCCTTTGAGTTGATCAACGAGATTATTGAAAAGGAAAGCCTGTACCGGGACTACAACATTTATGTGTTTCACGGAACGGACGGCGATGACTGGGACAGCAAGGGGCAGAAGACCCTGCCGGCCATCCGGAAAACCATGGGTTATGCCAATCGGATCGGAATCACCCTGGCCGGCGCCGGAAGGAGCGGGCCCAGCCGCCTGGAATCCTATTTGAACGAATCCCGGCTGCTGCAGGAGCATAAAGCCAAAATCCGGCTGGACCAGATTGCCGATGATGCTGATGAGAAACGGCTGATTGAGAGCATCCGGCGCCTGACCGCCGAAAACGGGGATGGTCGGTGATATTTATGACCTTTTCAGGAACACGCCATGCAACTGATTGACCAGCACACCAAAACAATCATGGAGGGCTGCAAGGAAAGGGCCCGGGCCGCGGGCCTGCAATTCTGCGATGAAAGCCTGGAGTATATTGTAACCAACCGGGACCTTCTGGAGCTTTCTGCCAAGTCCATGATTCCCAGCTTATATGACTACTGGGTGCATGAGGTGGATGTGCTGCGGGAGAAAGGCCGCTATGAGCTCTACCCCAGCAATCCCTATGAAACGGTCATTAACACCCGGCCCGCGATTTCATTTTATAATGACAACAATCCGGACTGGCTCAACGTGATGATCTTCTATCATGTGCTCGGGCACATGGATTTCTTCCAGAACAACTTGTATTTCCAGCACACCTGGGCATATGATTTCAACGGCGAGGCCCTGGCCGACAAGCGCTTGATCCAGCGGCTCCGATCCGTTCACGGCCGATGGGTCGATTATGTTATCGAATTTTCCCGGGGAATCGACAACCTTGTGGGATATTTTGATGAATTATATCGTCTGGAGCAGCCGGAAAAATCCAACCGCGAGAAAATGATTGATTTTTATTTCGATCATTTTCTGCAGACCGAGCAAAAGACTTCCCAGGTCGACTATTTAAAGAAAATCGAGGAGTATAACCAATCCATTCGTGAAGATGGCCGGGATGCCGGCACCGATGCTTTTTTCAGCCGGGTAAAAAAAGAGTCCCCGGAATTTGAGGAAAAGTTAAAAAAATGGGTGGAGAGCCGGCGGATCTCCCGGAACCAGGACCTTATGCAATTTCTGTCGGATCACTCGGAATTTTTGAACAAGCAGGAAAATAAGTGGATGAAGTCCGTGATGGGGGTGGTTCGCAAAACCAGCCTGTTTTTCCAGCCGCAGATCCGTACCAAAATCATGAATGAAGGCTGGGCCACTTACTGGCATAATCAATTGTTTCTTGGCGATGACCGGATCAGCGGCCATGAAATTGATTATTCCAAAGTCAACAGCAAGGTGGCAGCCCTTTCCCGGGTCGGCCTCAACCCCTATGCGCTGGGGCTCAGGATCTTCCAGGACATCGAGGCGAAGGCGGATGCCGGAAAATTCAGTTTTGAGTTTGAAAAACTGGCGGACCAAAATTTGCGAAAGGCGTATAACCAGACAAACGGCTCCGGCCGGGAATTTCTTTTTGCCGTGCGGCGCCACCTTTGCGACGGGCTGTTTATCCGCAAATTTGTGGATCAGGACTTTGTGGATCACTACCGGCTGTTTGTGGCCGGCAAAAAGCTCAACAAGAGCAAGCGCACCTGGCAGTATTATATAAAAAGCCGAAACGCGGAGGATTACCGGCGGATGCTGCTTGAAAACCTCTATCACCCGCCGTGCCTCCGTCATAGTGTGGACGAAAACGGGGGGCTCCACCTGGAACACGTATTTGAGGGCCGGCCCCTTGTAAAGGATTTCATCGCCAACACCATGCTGGGAATCGAATATCTGTGGGGCCTCCCGGTCACCCTGGAGACCAGCCAGATCAAGCAATCCAATAAAACCGATGACGACCAAGAGGATTCAGAAATAATATGGGAGAAGGTCAAATACACCATGAATCAACGAAAGCTCAGCATGGAGCGGATATAGCCGGCAGCACGGACAACCTGGAAAATGCCAGGCACTTCCTTAAAACCATAGACGGCCACCGCATTCCCGGGACACTGTCTTTTGATGATTTTCTGGCCCAACTTCACGTCACTCCCGCCAAGGTTTTAAGAAACGTCTTTCAGCTGTTCCACGACATGATCAAAGCCTATATCGGCGACGGGGTGGACGAGTATCCGGATGATGCGGAATCCATCCATTATGTCCATTACGACTGCTCAAAGCTGTTTGTGGAGGGGGTGGACTACCCCTTCTTTGCGGACCGCCTGTTTGCCAATCGGCTGGTCAATCTGGCGGTCACCTTGAAACGCAGTGCCCAGCAGAACAAAATCTATATTTTCCGGGGGCCGCCCGGGAGCGGGAAAAGCACCTTCCTCAACACGCTGCTGCTTAAGTTCGAGGAATACACGGGAACGCCCGAAGGGCTCTGCCTCCGCACCATTTGGCGGATTCCGCCGAATGTGCTGGACCATGGAAATCCCAGGCAGGGCTATGAGCTGAACCCGGACAAACCCCTGGAAATTCCCTGCCCCAGCTATGACCATCCCATTCTGCTGATTCCCAAGCAATACCGGCCGGAATTCTTCAAGGCCCTGTTTGACGGCGAACCATTCCTGGAAACGCTGCTTTATGACAAGGAATACGATTGGATATGGCGCTCCGAGCCCTGCACCATCTGCAGCTCCATGTACCAGGCCCTGTTGGAGAGGCTAAAGGACAGCGCCAAGGTTTTTAAAATGGTCGGCGCCAGCCCCTACCGCTATAACCGGCGTCTCGGGGAAGGGATTAACGTGTTTATGCCCGGGGACAAACCGCTGCGGGAAAACCGGTTCCAGAACGAGGAGCTTCAGCGAAAAATTGACACCCTGCTCGGAGACAGCAACCGGGTAAAATACCTGTTTTCCCAGTATGCCAAAACCAACAACGGCATCTATGCCCTGATGGACATCAAAACCTATAACAAAACCCGCCTTATGGAACTGCACAATATCATCAGCGAAGGCCTGCACAAAGTGGAAGACATCGAGGAGCGGGTCCACTCGCTCTTCCTTGCCATCATGAACCCCGAGGATCTGAGCAGCTTCAAGGAGTTCCAGTCTTTCGAGGACCGGATCGAATACATCAAGGTCCCCTATGTCATGGATTTAAACACCGAGGTTGAAATATACCGAAACACTTTCGGCAAACAGATTGACAAGCACTTTTTGCCGCGTGTGCTGCACAATTTTGCCCGGGTGATCATTTCTTCCCGTTTGAATCAGGAGTCCCCCGCACTTTTGGATTGGATCGGGGAGCCTGAAAAATACAGCCGCTATTGCGACCGGAACCTGCATCTTTTGAAGATGGAAATCTACTGCGGCTACATTCCCAAATGGCTCTCCGAGGAAGACCTGAAGCAGTTCACGGCGGAACGTCGCCGGAAAATCATCGCCGAGGCCGAATCCGAAGGGGATCACGGCATCTCCGGAAGGGAGTCCATCAAGATATTCAATGCATTCTATTCCCGATATGCCAAAAACGGCAAACTCATCAATATGTCCAACCTTTACCATTTCTTTATGTCCGTGTACACGGAACTGATGGAATTGATCCCGGAAGGTTTTCTGGACGCACTGGTCCGGCTTTACAATTACACGGTTCTCCAGGAGGTCAAGGAATCGCTTTATTCATACAACGAGGAGCGCATTTCCCGGGACATTCAGAATTATATATTTGCCGTCAATTTTGAGGCCGGCACCACGGAGCTCTGTCATTTCACCGGCGAGCGGCTGGAAATAACCGATGAGTTTTTTGAAAATATCGAGCAGCGTTTTCTTGGGGTAAAAGAGCGCAGCTCCCGCTGCCGGGATTTCAGGGAGGAAATTCAAAAACGCTACACCGCCGAAACCCTGCCGGGCGAGATACTCCAGCAAGGGCGGAATGTCACGGCAACCCTTCTTTACAAGGACCTCTACGAGCGCTACGTCTATAATTTGAAAGAAAAAGTGCTGGATCCGTTTTTGAAAAATGAAAATTTCCGGCGGGCCATCAAGGACTTTGGCGAAGATGAATTCAGGTCCTATGACAAGCGCATCCAGGAGGAGGTGGCCTTTTTGATGAAAAACCTCCAGGAGCGATGTCATTACAACCAGACCGGGGCCAAGGAGGTTTGCATTTACGTGGTGGACAACAATCTGGCCCAGAATTTTGATAAGTCCTGATATCTCAGCTCTAAAGCCCAACGGCTTTAGAGCTGCTTTGGCCCGGCGGCCAGGACCTCTTCACTCACCTGCTCCCTGAACTGTTCAAAGTTTTGATGAAACAGCCCGGCCAGTTTGTTGGCCTGGGCATCATAGGCAGCGCCATCAGGCCAGGTTTGGCGAGGCTCCAGGATTTCGGCGGGAACCTCCGGCGCCTCGGTCGGCACCTGGAAGCCGAAAACCGGGTCCGTTCGCATGGGGGCGGAGTCCAGAGCGCCGTTGAGCGCTGCATTCAGGAGCGCCCGGGTATGGCTGATCCCCATGCGGGTGCCGGTTCCGTAGGGCCCCCCTGTCCAGCCCGTGTTCACCAGCCAGCAGGCGCTTTTGTGCTTTTCGATTTTTTCCGCCAGAAGCTCGGCGTAAACCGACGGGTGCCGGACCATGAACGGGGCACCGAAGCAGGCGCTGAAAGTGGCCACGGGTTCGGTTATCCCTTTTTCCGTACCGGCCACTTTGGCGGTGTAGCCGGAGATAAAATGATACATGGCCTGGGCGGGCGTCAGCCTGGCAATAGGGGGCAGAACGCCGAAAGCATCCGCGGTGAGCATGATGATGCTGCGGGGGTGGCCGGCCTGCTTGGACTTGACGATGTTGCTCAGATGGGTCAGGGGATACGAAGCGCGGGTGTTTTCGGTCAGGCTGTCATCATCGAGGTCAATGCGCCGGGTGGCGGAATTGACGATCACGTTTTCCAGGATGGTGCCGAAGCGGCGCGTGCATTGGTAAATCTCGGGCTCCGACGCCGGGGAGAGCCGGATGACCTTGGCGTAACAGCCGCCCTCGAAATTGAAGATGCCGTTATCAGACCAGCCGTGCTCGTCGTCCCCGATCAAAAGCCGGTTCGGATCGGCGGACAAGGTGGTCTTGCCGGTTCCGGAAAGGCCGAAGAAAATGGATGCATTGTCGGGATCATCCCTGCTTACATTGGCTGAGCAGTGCATGGAAAGCACGTGCCGGCCGGGCAGCATGAAATTCATGGCCGAGAAAACCGATTTCTTGATCTCCCCTCCGTAAGCCGTGCCGCCGATCAGGATAAGCTTTTTATCCAGGTTGAGCGTCACGAAGGTGCCGCTTCGGGTCTTGTCTTCCTCCGGGTCGGCATGGAAATCGGGGCAATGGATAACGGTGAAATCGGGTTTGAAGTTTTTTATGGTCTCGCGATCCCTCGGCAGCTGGATAAACATGTTGCGGGCGAAAAGACTGTGCCAGGCGTATTCGGTAATCACCCGGACCGAAATGCGGTACTGCTCATCAGCGCCGACACAGCAATCCTGAACAAACACGGTTTTTCCGCGCAAATACGCGGTCATGCGCTTGAAGAGGCTGTTGAATTTATCCTGCGGATAGCGCACATTGATGTCGCCCCACCAGATTTCGCCGGAAGTCCTGGGTTCGTCAACGATGTACTTGTCCCTGGCCGCCCGGCCGGTGTGCTGCCCCATGCTGACCACCAGCGGCCCCAGGTGGGCCAGCTGGCCCTCGTAGCGGCGGATGGCCTGTTCGTAGAGGGCGGGCGTGGAAAGATTCCAGCAAACTTTTCCAAGATGGTGCAGGCCCAGGTTCTCAAGGCCGTATTCCGGGATTAAATCGGAAATTTCCATTATGCCTCCCCATGTTCTTCCGCTTTACTGATCTTTGCCATGGAATTGGTAAGATATGGATATAGAACAATGATAACGCGGAATCCAAGGTGCCGCCAACCCGGCGGGCAAAGAAAATGCGCCAAAATACCGGATTGCGCTGCCTCGATATGATTCAGTGCCTGAACGAAAACCGTCTGTTTCGCCAATATCTGTGTCAGGCTCAAATTTGATGGTCCCGTAAAAAGCGATTTATTCCGCCACGGCGGTATTTTTGCAGAAAGGAACGAAAAG
>CAZNSO010000076.1:0-15395 GCA_964575805.1 uncultured Desulfobacteraceae bacterium | reverse complement strand
GCCCAGGCCATGAAGAAGCCCGAACGGGAGCGGCGGGTTTCGTTTGAAAAAGTGCCTGATGAATTGGCCGATGTGGTCGTGGGGTGTGCGGAATGCCACACCATGCGGCCGGATCAGCACAAGGACACCTTCGAGCATCAGGGGTTTCAGGTCCATACCGTAGTGACCCCGGATGATTGCGCTGTCTGCCACCCGGTTGAGCGGGAACAGTTTGCGGACAACCTGATGGCTGAAGCGTATGGCAACCTCAACAACAATCCCGTCTATGCCGATCTTGTCCGGGTTGCCAACGGGCGCATGGCCTTTGCAGACATGGCCATCACGCAGGAAATCCCGGATGATCAGACCAATGCGGACGCCTGTTTGTTCTGCCATGGCACCCGCCTGGCGGTGGCGGGTTTTGAAACGCGGGAAACGGATTTCGGCACCATGGAATTTCCGGAGATTGCGGGTTGGCCGAACCAGGGGGTGGGCCGCATCAACCCGGACGGCAGCAAGGGGTCCTGCTCGGCCTGTCACGCCCGCCACCAGTTTTCCATTGAAATGGCCCGAAAGCCTTACACCTGCGCCGAATGCCACAAGGGCCCGGATGTGCCGGCATACAAGGTCTACAAAGTCAGCAAGCACAGCAATATCGTGGATTCCCTTGCAGCCGGCGATGAATGGGACTTCTCCGCCGTTCCCTGGACAGTGGGAGAGGATTTTAATGCACCCACTTGCGCCACTTGCCATGTCAGCATGCTGGTCACACCGGATGGCGACATCCGGGCGGAGCGGACCCACCGGATGAATGACCGGCTGGCCTGGCGGATTTTCGGGCTGATTTATGCCCATGCCCATCCCAAGTCTGCTGATACCACGAAAATCGTAAACAAGGACGGCCTGCCGCTGCCCACCGCCCTGGACGGTACCCCGGCGGCGGATTATCTGATTTCCCGAAAGGAGCAGGATCGACGGAATCGCAGGATGAAGGGGGTCTGTTTGTCCTGTCACAGCCGGTCCTGGGTGGACGGCCATTTCGCGCGTTTTGAAAACACCATTGAAACCACCAACCACCAGAGCCGGGTGGCCACTCAAATCATGGAAAAAGCATGGCGGGAAAAAGCCGCCATGCAATCGGACAGCCTGTTCAACGAGGCCCTGGAGCGCAAATGGGTGGAGCAGTGGCTTTTTTACGGCAACTCCACCCGCTTTGCTTCCGCCATGATGGGGGCGGATTACGGCGTCTTTGCCAACGGCCGCTGGATGCAGGCCAAAAACCCGCATGAAATGCTGGAAATGCTTAAGAACAGGCTCCAGTCCGAATCTGGAGAATAAAATGGAAACGGCGGCCTGGTTTTGAAAAGCGGTGCAAAAAAGGAGGAAACTGATGCAGATCCGTCAATTCCGGTATTCCACGGAAAACCTGGGCTATCTGGTTTATGGGAGGCAATCGGCCGTCATTGTCGATGGCGGTGCAGTGGAGGAGATGCTTTCATTTATCAGTGAATCCGGCCTGACCCTTGCCTATGTGACCAACACGCACGCGCACATGGACCATACAATCGGCAACAATGCGCTTTTGGAGCGAACGGGGGCCCGGTTTCTGGATTTTGAGACCCTTTTGGAAAACCCGAGCATTCCTGTTGACGACCAATCCCTGCATGTCCTGCATACGCCCGGTCATACCCGGGATTCCGTGTGTTTTTATTCGGGGGATATCCTGCTTTCCGGGGATACCCTGTTTAACGGCAAAGTGGGGCGATGTTTTACCGGGGATACGGAAGGATTTTTTCATTCAATCCGGAAAATACTTGAATTTCCGGATGATACGCTCGTTTATGCAGGCCATGACTATGTTCAGGAATACGTGGCCTTTGCCCGCTGGCTGGATCCGGACAATGGCCACCTCGATGAGTACCTGCGGCAATACAACCCGGAGCATGTCTGCGCCACCCTTGGGGAGGAAAAAAAGGTGGATCCCTTTTTGCGATTTGACGACGAAAAGATAATCCGGGTTTTGGAGAAAAAAGGGCTGCCGGCCAAGACCAGCCTGGAGCGCTGGCAATCCCTTTTGTCCCTGATGTAATAAGCGGCCATCCCCGGAAAGGGGATGGCCGCAAAGGGAAAAGAAGCGGGCGCTTCTGGCTGTATGCCGGGGTTATACATCCTCCAGCAGTGCTTTGGCATGGTTTTCCCAGAAAGGATCGTCTGTTTTTTTAAGGGCTTGCTCCAGAAGCTGCCGAGCCTCCTGCTTGGGCTCTTCTCCCCATTGATCCGCCAGGATTTCAGCCGGAAAGATGTAGTGCTGCACCTTGTCGCCGAAATAAGGGGATTTCTGCAGTTCCCGGTAGTACTCCATGGCCTTGTCTTTGTCATTGTAAGGCCACGGCACCCGCTGCCAGAAGCGGCCAAGGGCCAGCACCGGCCCGCCGGAGTCGAACGTCTTGTCAATTTCATAGGCTTTTTCGAGGTTTTCCTGGGTCTTGTTTTTAAGCCCTTCCTTTATCGCGGTAAGCACCCCGACACCATCTGAATAGGCAGCGACGTTCAACCCGTAATAATAGTACCCGTGGGGCTTGTCCGGCTTGAGTTCAATGGCCTGCTGGGCATAGCCCATGCCCTTTTTCGCGATTTCAGCGCAAACATCCTTCCAGTTTTCCACCTCCTGGTGATGGGCTTGGGAGGCATATTCGCGGCAGGCGGCAGCAGCGCCCCAGGCGGCCTGGAAATTTTCCGAATCCGTTTCCAGGGCTTTCTCATAGAGTTCCAGGGCCTGCTTCAAATCCGCCAGGTCTTTGCTTTTCAGTAAGTCCCCGGCTTTCTCCAGGGACGCGCTCTGGCCGGCGGGCGCTGACTCCGCGGCTGCACCGGAGTCCCCGGTGCCAAAGGCCGGTAAAGTTAAAAACATTGAAACAAGAATCAGGCAACCCAACATTCCACATGTTTTTTTCATTTTTTCAACCTCCTTTTTTTAACGGTTGGCAATAGCGCACAAACAACTTTCCTCCGGGAAAAGTGCCTGCTCCTTTACCTTTCCCGGACACCCCCCAAACTGCCGGATATGGAAAGCCGGGCCGTCTCTTCCGCATATTTGAGAGCAGCAGGGGTGCCTCAGGAAATAAACAGATTTTTTATGGGTTATCAGTGTTCAGAGCTTGATGGCATCTAATCCGCCAATACTTTGTTTAAAACTTTGAATCCTGATCAAATGAAACTATATCTAAAAAAAAGCATTTTTCAACAGGTAAAATTTATTTCAGGCAAGTTTTTTATATTTTTTTCTGAAACTTACGCTTACGTAAAAGTTACTGATCTTAACATTTTTTTGAAGATGAGCAAGCTGGAGAGGAGGCGCCCACAAAAGCGGGGGAGGAAACCGAGGGGCGGGCGGGTCGCCCTGCCTGGTTCATTGGCTTTGGAGCGGGGGGTTCGGGAAAGCGCCCGGCGGAGGCGGAACGGTCAGGTAATACGGCTGATCAGGGCTTCGACGCGGGCCTGGATCTCGTCTCTTATCCGGCGCATGACTTCAATGCCGGCGCCTGCGGGATCGGAAAGATCCCAGTCGAGGATCTCAACTCCCGGGGTGTAGGGGCATTCCTCGCCGCAGCCCATGGTAACGATGATATGAGGCGTCTCGGCCGCCAAGGCGGCATCAAGGGCGCGCGGGGGGCGGAAAGCCATATCATAGCCGATTTCCGCCATCACTTCCTGCATGACCGGGTTGGGCTGTTCGGCCGGCCGGCTGCCGGCACAGGCCACATCCAGCACATCCCCCGCCATCTTCCGGGCGAAGGCGGCGGCCATTTGACTGCGGCAGGCGTTTTCCCGGCAGGCAAAAAGAATTTTTTTCCGTCTGAAAAAAGCCGCCATTTCATTGATGGCGGCTTCGGCATCCTGGTGGAGGGTCGGGTGTTGTTTCATGTCGCCGGGGGCCTCCACGCGGCGGTAAGTCAGGTTGCTTCCGGTTTCAAATGAGGCACCCGCGGCATCGAAAAAATATTTGGCGGTCAATGCCATTCCTTCAAACAGGTTTTTTCCCTTGGTGGCGCCGACGGCCAGCATTATGCCCTTGCGCGAGGAGCGGCCCGGATCTTCAAGGCCCAGTTTGTATTTGCGGGACCACAGGGTTTGAGAACGATCAATGAGCATCTTAAGCTGGGCGGTCGCATTGTAGAAATAAATGGGCGTGGCCAGAAGAATCATGTCGGCCCGGCGCAGCAAGGCGTATAATTCCAGGCTCATGTCGTCGTCCTCAATGGAACAGTAGCCTTTGCGCTCACACTGGGTGCATCCGATGCAGGGCCGGATATTTTTTTGGCACACATCAATCCGGCACGTTTCAGCGCCGCGGCCGGCGGCCAGGTCAAGAACCGTGTCCAGAAGATAGCTGGTATTGCCTTTTTTTCGGGGACTTCCCTGAAGGCCAAGGACTAGCATGAGCGCTCTCCATTTGCTATTGCCGCCAGGGCCTCTTGCGCAAGGCGGCCGACGGTGGTGGTAACAAGTTCAAAGTTCCGGAATATTTCGATTGGTTTGGTGTCTGGATGCAATTTTTCAATCTCGTCGGCGGCCGCCCGGTCTTTGATATTTCCGAGGGCCCATGCCGCATATCCCCGGTGAAAAGCATCCGGGGAGCCAAGGAAAGGCAGCAGACCGGGGGCTGCATCCGCCACCAGTTCCGGGCGGCCCTGGGCCAGCCGCCCGAGGGCCCAAATGACCCCCCGCTGCAGGCCGGGGTGTTCAAGAAAGTTCTGGTTCGGGAAAACATAGGAGGCCAGCATGCGGGCGTATTCATCGGCAAGGCCGGAATGCTGCACCATGATTTCAGCCATGGCTTCGGGTGACCCCCAGCCGATGCCGCCGGATTCGTCATTTAAGTTCCACGTGAGCCGCCGCATGATCACGCGGGCCGATTCCCTGTGCTGCTGGGCCAGCTGTGCCACTGCCCTGCCCATTACTGCCACCGCCCGCCATTTGACCAATGGGGATCGGTCATAAAAACAGGCGAACAAAGGGTTGACAAGCTTTCGGGCCGGGACTTGCTCAAGCGCGGCAAATATCTCCGTCATTTCCGAACCAGAGGCAAGCATCTCCCGGATCCGTTTCTTGAGCCGGCGCCCGCCCGATTCGGCCAGATTGTTTTTTTCCGCCATTCCTATTTCAAGAAAACAAAAAATATCAAGAGGTTAAAATGAGGAAGCACTCAGTCGCCATCCCAGTAAATGCAATCCACCGGACAGTTTCTTATGGCCTCGTCCACCGCCGCTTCAGGGTAGACAGCCATTTCGGCGATCCGAACATAAGCGTTGCCGCATAAGTGAAAAACCTGCGGGCAGACCGCTTCACACACGCCGCAGCGAATACATTCACTGAGCTCTATCTCCGGTTTTTTCACTGGGCCTGCCCGGCGACCGTTCTTCCTATTTTTTTTCCGTATTCGCGGCAGGTCATCAAGTCCTCCCGCTCCGGCACGTATTGAATTTTAAGCCCCTCGTCGATCATATCGCAGCCCATGTCGGAAAGCGCTTCGTGGAGCAGCCTTACGGATTCCCCGCTCCAGCCATAGGAGCCGAATGCCGCACCGATCTTGTTTTTTGGGCGCAGGCCTTTCATGTAGGTCAAAACATCGCTGAGCGATGGGAACAAGCCGTTATTGAGGGTGGGCGAGCCCATTACAATGGCCCTGGCATCCAGGACCTCGGTCATGATCTCACTGCGGTGGGAACTGCGGACGTGTATGGGCTTGACGGCAACCCCTGTTTCGGCTATCCCGTCGGCAATGGCCTCGGCCATCAGCCGGGTGCTCTGCCACATGGTGTCGTAGATCACAATGGCTTTCTGGAGCGGTTCCTGTTTGCTCCAGGCCACATAGGCATTGATGATTTTCCACGGGTCCTTTCGCCAGATGATGCCGTGGTCCGGGCAAATCACTTTTATTTGCAGCCCCATTTCTGTGATCTGGCCGGCGAGCTTTAATATTTTCGGCGCATAGAGCAGCAGGATGTTCGCGAAATATTTTTTGGCATGCGACATGATGGCGGCTTCATCGACAAGATCGTCAAACATTTCATAGCCCGCATAATGCTGGCCGAAAGCATCGCTTGAAAAAAGCAGCTGATCTTCCTTGACATAGGTGAACATGCTGTCCGGCCAGTGCAGCATCCGGGTTTCCAAAAACGTCAGGGTCCTCTCCCCGATGCTTATTTCCTGGCCGTTTTCCACCGCCTGGTAATTCAGGCCGGTGCCGAAATGCCGGGCCAGGTTTTTGCGGCCCATTTTGGAGCAGTATACCGGCTTGTCCCCGCCGATATAATGCATCACCCGCGGCAGCCCTCCGGAATGGTCCATTTCCGTATGATTGCTGATCACCATGTCGATTTTTTTCGGCTCGATGATCTCGGCGATATTGGCCATCATCTGGTCGGTAAAGTCTTTTTTTACCGCGTCAACGAGCACCACTTTTTCATCGATAATCAAAAACGCGTTGTAGGTGGTCCCGTATTCAGTGGAGTAGCCGTGAAAATCCCGGATGTTCCAATCAATCACGCCGACATTGTAAATTCCCTTGACAATTTCAACCGGTTTCATTCATCCCTCCGTGACTGAAAAACCGGCTTCCCGTAGACCCGCGCTGCCGGTTCAGGCAGCGCAATGAAGCCGGTTTTGCAGACTTGTTGACAAACCCCTGCCTTTTCCGTGTGCTGCGGCAGGCTTATTCTTTTTCAAAGTCGTCTTTGGGGGCCCCGCAAATCGGGCACACCCAGTCCTCCGGCAGGTTCTCAAAGGATGTTCCCGGTTCGATGCCGCTTTCCGGATCGCCTTGCTCGGGGTCATAAACATAGCCGCAGATCTGACACACATATTTGTCCATAAAGACCTCCTCTTTACCTGTGGTTAATTGCCGAATATATAACCGTCGCTGATTTCAAACCGGTTTTTGGACGCCTGGCAAACCGGGCACGTCCAGTCCTCCGGTAGGTGTGAAAAATCCGTTCCCGGGGCGATGCCATTTTCGGGGTCGCCCCGCTCCGGATCATAAACATAGCCGCAAACCAGGCACACATATTTCTTCATTTTTTTCCCTTCGCCCCTGAAACTTCGGGTTGCTCCCCGGCCGTCTCAAAGCGCATGGCGCCCATGCGGCTCGGCTGCCGTTTACCGGGGATGGCACCCCGTACACGAGAGGGGCCCGCTTCGGGCGCCGTCCTTTTTTGTTTCCTTATGACAGGCAATGCAGTTCTCGTTCATGACGGCTTGTTTTTCCAGTTCCCCTTTTTCCTGCATGGAGCGGATGGCGCCGCGCTTCCGCGGAAACATGCGATGGCAGGTATTGCAGTCTGCCACCCACGACTGGTGCTGGCGGTGGGGAAAGTCAACACTGGGGAGCCGGCCGCTTTCCAGCTTTATCATCGACGCCCCTTTTTCGCTCCGCTCCTCCCCGCCCTCGGATGCGACGGTGGTAACGGGCGGGGCCAGGCCCAGACCGCCGATAAACACCGCCATGACCAGTACGGCCAGGACAGTGGTTTTGGCTGCAATTGTCATGGAATTCCCGCCCTTTCAGGCCTGGAGTTTCGCTGCGATTTCACGGCCGTAATCCTGGGCCATCTTCATGCCGCCGCCCAGCGTGCTGGCCTTCAGGCGCAGGGGCTCCTTGACCATATCCATTTCAAAGATGTTTTTCATCGTGTCATAAATCCGCTCAGGCGCCTCCCCGCTCCAGCCGAAGGCGCCGAAGGCGCCCCCCGCCTTGTTTGCCAGCCCGGCGTTCTCCGCCATGAACAGCAGGGTTTTCATCGCCTGCATCATATCGCCGTGATAAGTGGCGGAACCCAACACATAGGCATCATAACCCTGCAGGTCCTTTTCGGATTTAATCGAACTGGCGTTGAGCGCCGTGACCTCGATTCCGGAAAAACGCATCCCTTCGGCGATCAAGCCGGCGATGCTCTCAGTTTCCCCTTTCCGGGTGGCAAACACGATCAATGCTTTAGCCATGGGGTACCTTTCATTAATGTTTGGATTTTATCCGCTCATCCATTCCCTTGTCCGCGCAGTCGGGCGTGTAGCACGTGTTGTCGAGGAATTCGCATTTCTCGCGGCATGAGGGGCACTGGTTCGGCGGGGCATCCGCCTCGAATGTATACCCGCAATTGGCACATTTCCAGCTGGCCATGGGGACACCTCCTTTTAACCTGCTTTCCAGTGGCCGTGAATGTTGCAGTATTCACGGGCTGTTATTTTATCAGCGGCAATATTGAAGGTTGCTTCCGGGGCATCGCCCGGGTTCAGGAACTGCATGTAGCTTTTCCCGTCAGCAAGAACTTCAATCCATTCAATGTAGTGCTTTTCCTCCATTGGATGGGCCACGTCTCCCACTTTAACCTTAATTCCCGACGATGTTTTTTCAATGACCGGTACGTGTTTTTCTTTGGCCGCATCAACGGTGTTTTCGGTCATAAGGGTCATTGGCTGTTCACAGCAGACCAGCTGGCCGTCGCTGGCATGCAGCATTTCAACGATATTGCCGCACAGTTCGCATTTGTATACTTCCAGGTGCTGGGTCATGAGGGTCTCCTTCGCGTTTGCTTTGCCTTGATTCGAGATTTATTTGAGCGCTGTCAATTCTTTGCTGAGCAGCCGCACATGGCTCATCTCTTCCTTGATGATATTTTCCAGCCGGTTTTTGCCGTATTTTTCCGGCACCAGGTCTTTCATGCCGAGATAGAAGACGATGGAGTCCTTTTCCGCTCCCAGTGCCGTCTTTAAGATACCTTTCATGCTGGTTGTATCAATGTCTTTTTCAAAGAACACCCGGGTGTCGGCAAGGGCTTTCAGGTATTGAAAGGCCTCGTTGTCCGGGTCAAAAACCGTTTCGGTTTTTTCCTTTTCGCTCAGATCCGCTTCCATCTTGTCAAATGTTTCTAGGTGCTCCTTTTCCATGCCGGCAAGCTCCAGGAGCAGTTTGCGGTGCGCGTCATTGTCCACTTTCTCAGCAGCTGTAGAATAAAAGGAAGCGCCGTTTCGTTCAATTTCCTTGGCCATTTCAAAAATGTCTTTAGCGTTAAAATCAAAAGCCATGTAACTCCTCCATATATGTTAAGTTATCACCTGGGAATATAAAGATCAGCCGGGCGGCCGCTTTCCCGCTGCCGCCCGGACATATGGGCATCTACTCAGTAATTTTCCCCAAGAAGTTCATAATAAGCCTGGGGATGGGCACAGGCCGGACATACGGCCGGTGCTTCGGCATCCTCGGAGAGGTAGCCGCAGTTGCGGCAGCGCCAGACGACAGTTTCGTCGCGTTGAAAGACCCGGCCGTTCTCGATGTTGCCCGCCAGATCCCGGTAGCGTTTTTCATGCTGTTTTTCAGCGACGGAAACCGCCTCGAACAGCTTGGCGATCACTTCGAAACCCTCTTCACGGGCCACCCTGGCGAAACCGGGGTACATGTCGGTGTGCTCGTAGTTCTCGCCGGCTGCGGCCTCCTGGAGGTTCTCAAGGGTGGTTCCGACCTTGCCCGCGGGGTATGCGGCGGTGATTTCGGTCTCCCCGCCTTCCAGGAAACTGAAAAAGCGTTTGGCGTGTTCTTTCTCCTGGTCCGCTGTTTCCTGAAAGATAAAGGCGATCTGGTCATAACCTTCCTTTTTGGCCTTGCTCGCAAAGTAGGTGTAGCGGTTTCTCGCCTGTGACTCCCCGGCAAAGGATGCCAGAAGATTTTTCTCCGTTTGTGTTCCCTTTACACTTGCCATTTAATCGATTCTCCTTTCTCTATTGTACTACTATAAGAGTTCCCAATGAGTTTTTCCAATAACAAATAAAAAAAGAGTTGTCATGGCTTATTCCCAGGTTCCTTTTCGAATATGGGAGGCTTTTTCCGCCTCGGCGATTTTTTTGATGCGGTAGGCGCAATCCCTGAGGATGCCGTATAGTATGCCGCATCCCACGTCTTCGCGTTCAATGTCCCCGGAGTTGGCCAGCTCGATCATGGCCCCGGCAATATGGATTGTTTTTTGAATGTTTTCATTGCAGGGTTTCAAGGAAGTCATCCTTTAATTGTTTTTTGATTAACTCATTTCAATTTTTATGCCAGGTTTTCTCTGTGAACGGAATCGGGCAACAAATTTCCCGTTTGCCGGGGTTTGACAGCAATGGCGCCATGAGGCGGCGCAGCCCCGGAAGGGACCGGCCGGGGATGCGGCTGATTCATGCGGACACACTGAATGCAAAGATGAGTAAGCCGGGTCCGGGCGTTAAACCACCGTTTTCCGCCGTGATGCGGGTATAAAGGGGTTCCGGCAGCGCTCCCGGGATACACAGGAGCGTTTCATGTTTTTATGTGATACATAAGTGTCTCATGTAAACCTGTCAGGCCGGCTCTTTTTTTGTTGCCTGCCTGTGCGTTTCAAGTTTTGTTGGCGGCCGGTTTTATCGGAGATTCAGAAAGGGGGGGGGAATGGAGAGTCGAAAAGGCGTGATATATTGGCCGGAGCTGGTGTCCGGAAGGCTGTTGAAACGGTACAAGCGTTTTCTTGCGGACGTGGCGCTGGATTCCGGGGAGGTGGTGACCGCCCATTGCCCCAATTCCGGCAGCATGACCGGCTGCAGCCGGCCGGGCCGCCCCGTGTATCTGTCCCGCCACGACAATCCGCGGCGCAAGCTGGCCTATACCTGGGAACTCATTGATATGCCCGAATCCCTCGTCGGAGTGAACACCCTGGTGCCCAATCGCCTTGTCGCCGCAGCTATCCGCTCCGGGCTCGTGGCCCCTCTTGCCGGGTACACCCATGTACGGTCCGAAGTAAAGGCAGGGGCGCATTCCCGCCTGGACCTGCTGCTTTCAAACCCGGAGGAAGGCCTTAAGTGTTATGTGGAGATAAAAAACTGCACCCTGGTCGAGGCGGGCGCGGCATTTTTTCCGGATGCCGTGACAAGCCGCGGCCGACAGCATCTGGTTGAACTCGAAGGGCTGGCGGCCGGGGGCGATCGCTGTGTCATGTTTTTCTTGATCCAGAGAATGGATGCCCGGCAGTTCAGCCCGGCGGACCACATTGATCCGGCCTATGGCAGGCAGTTGCGGCAGGCCTTGGAATCGGGGGTGGAAGTCCTGGTCTATGACGTGGAAATGGACCTGGCCCGTATTTGTCTGCGGCGACAGGTGCCGCTTCACCTTTGATGGCAACCGGGGTCCGCTGCCGGGTTAATCCGCGGACAGGGCGGCCGGATGCTCGTTGATAAAACGGTAAAGCGTCGCCCGGCCGACACCGAGCAGCCGGGCGGCCTTTGTTTTGTTTCCCGCGGTCTGCTCAAGCGCGTCCTGCACAGAGTCCATATCCAGTTTTTTAACAGGCCCCCTTCGGTTTTTGGGGATGCGCAGATCCGCCAACTCCATGGGCAGGTCCTTCGGCCGGATCAGCCGGCGGCTGCATTTTACGATGGCATACTGCAGGACATTCTGAAGCTGGCGGACGTTTCCCGGCCATTCATAGTCCATCATCATGGAAAGGGCTTCATCCGATACCCGGACCGCCGGGGTGTCTTGCGTTTCGGTGAACTGTTTCAGAAAATAATCCACCAGCAGCGGGATATCGGTTTTGCGTTCCCGCAAGGGGGGGATATGGATGGGGATGACATTTAACCGGTAGTACAGATCTTCCCGGAAGTTTTTTTCCCGGACCGCTTTTTTGAGGTCCGCGTTGGTGGCGCTGATAAGCCGGACATTGACCGAAACCGTATCCTCACCGCCCACCCTTTCAAACTTGCCGGTCTGCAGGAAGCGCAGCAGTTTGACCTGAAGGTCCTTTGGCAGCTCCGCCACCTCATCGAGAAATACGGAGCCTCCGTCCGCCAGTTCAAATCGGCCTTTTTTATCCCGGATGGCCCCGGAAAAAGCCCCCTTGACATGGCCGAACAGTTCGGATTCAATCAGTCCTTCCGGCAAGGCGCCGCAATTGATCGGAACAAAAGGGGCCCCGGCACGCCGGCTGCCGCCATGGATGGCCTCGGCCACCAGTTCCTTGCCGGTGCCGGTTTCCCCGTAAACATGGACCGGATAGTCATAAGCGGACAGATCCTGGATTTGCTTGTAGATCTCCACCATCTGGCTGTCCCGGCCCACAATATGGGCGTACCCTGTCAACTGGCCGGTTTTGAGTTTTAAGGCGAGCAGGTCCGTGATATCCTTGATAAAGGCCAGGACCCCGAAAATTTCCCCGTTTTCATCTTTCATGGCCGTGACCTGCATTTCCGCGTTGCGGGTCTGCCCGTCTTTGGTTACGATATTGACCGGGTATTCGATTTCCTCGGGGATGACGTGACCGGCTTCGCGGAAGAGGCAGCGCTCCCCGCAGAAGGGTTCGCCAAAGGCCTCGTGGCAGTCCCGGTTGAGCACTTCTTCCCGCGAGTAACCGGTGAGGCGCTCCGCCTCGTGGTTGAAAAAGAAAATCCGGCGGTTCAAATCGTGGGCGATAATGCCCTCTTTTAAATTATCCAATATCCGGATCAGGTTGGCCTGGTTTCCAAGTATTTCCTTGATTTTTTTTTCTGTCATGATATTGGGCTCTTATTATATAAACAGGCTTTTGTCAAACAGATAAGCAAGCAGTACCGTTTGATCCTGTTTATCCCTGGTGTTAAAAAAATTAGAGGAAGGACCTGAATGGATCCGATAATGGAAAAAGCCAAAAAATGGGTGGAAGCGGGACGGGACCCCAGAAGCGCCCACTGGCAGGCAGGGCTTGAATCCATCATGAACGTTTTTACGCCCTACCTGGAAACCGGTAAACTGACGCCGGTACAACCCCTTGAAGAAACGGACTCTCCGGTTTTCCGGGAAGCGCTGGCGGTGGTGGATCTGAGTCCCGGCCTGACGGCCGCGTTTTTGCCGCCGGCAGTTGCCGATAAAATCATTCCTCCGGAATCCGCGGCTGAACTTCAGCGAATCGACCCGGCCAAGCCGTCGTGGAAAATTATTATTGTCCGGCCAGCCAAGGAACAAAGGGTCCTGTGCGCCGAACTTTCCCCGCATGCCCGAAAACCCGGCGTGGATCTGTTCCAGTCCGGCGCTTTGCTGGGGAGCTATGATTTTGATGATCAAGAGCAATGCCTGGCGGAATTGAACAAAATCGTGCGGGCGCATATGTGGGAAAAGGAGAAATGGCCGCCGGAGGGGCACAAGCGCTACACGGTCAACTGGTTTGAACGGGTGATGGATCTTCCCGGTGCGGATGTCCGCGTAGAGGCCGATTATTCATTTTTTCACAGTCCCACCCTGATTAAAAGCAACCGGATCGACGCCATTTTTATGCTGATTTTTGAGATTTTCCGCAAACGTGCCAGCCTGCCGGACGGGCCGCTTGAAAAAAGGATCGCCGCCATCCGGGAAATGCCGGATTCCGATGAAAAATCGGAATCATTCAATGAACTGGCGGAAAAAACCGTGATCCAGCTTTTGACAGTGATGAAGGAAAATGCGCTCGTGGATTTTGAGTCGTTTACAGCCAAAGAAGACAGCCAGTACGAGCAGGAATTCGATCGGACCGTCCGCAAGATGGTTAAGGAGATGGCCCCGGGCCGGCAAGGAGGGCGAAAATGAAGATGATCGTGGTTGTGTGCCCGCAGGAGCGGCATGCGGAGTTCCGGGATTCCCTCGAGCAGCATGGTATTCACGCTTATACCGAATTGGGGCATGTTGTCGGCGAAGGGACAACGGGGAAAAAATTCGGCAGCCGGATCTGGCCGGAGCAATCCGTTCTTATTTTTATGGTCGTTGACAATGACAGGAAAGACCAGCTGCTGGAGTTGGTCCGGCACTGCCAGTCCAGGCTGTATCCGGCGGAGGGGATGCGCGCCTTTGTCCTGTCCGTGGAAGAATTCCTGTAAGCTTTTCCCTCCCGGATTTTTTACTTTCAGCGGCTTCGTAGAAAGCGGTTTATGCCGCCGCAGCGGTATTTTTGCAGAAAGGAACGAAAAGCTAGGGTCTATTTTATATCGTCATCACCGGTATTTTCCCCGAGGCCTGTCTCGCCTTGTGATATCTCTAAGGCTTGCTCCGCCAGCTCCCTGTAAACTCGCCCTATCGGGCTCAGACAACAGGTTCGCTTTGGCTGCGCTTCGCCAAGAGCTATCAACAAGGCTCGCCAATGGCCTCTTGGGAAAACACCGGCGATGACTCAATTATAAGGACATAGCCGGAAGTTCCTCGGAAGTCAGTTGGGGCTTACAAAACCCTCGCAGGGCGGACCAAGCGCAGCGTGTCCGCCTTTTCTGCTTCCTGTTTTCATGTTTTTTTTGGCGAAGTCATCCATTTTGTTAATTGACAAAATGGATGAATCGGGTTAATTTGTTAACACTATGAACAAAAATGAACCAGCCTATCCAAATGACCGGGACGTATGGGAACATCAGGTGCTTCTCCTGAACCAGCTTATCGATGAAGTGCAGCGCTGCTGTGTCGACAAACGGTTTTTTGAATCCGGTGCGTTTGGTTTGCCTTTTGCAGAAATCCGGTCGCTTATGCTTTTCAAGGGCGAGCGCTATCTCACGGTAATGACAATGGCCGAGCGCCTGGAGGTAGCCAAGAGCCGGGTGACCAAATTGGTTAACAGCATGAACGATAAAGGGCTTGTCCGGCGGATGCCGGACCCCCTGGATGGCCGGGTTCGGCTGTTGCGGCTGACTAAGGAGGGGCGCCGGATTGTTGATCGGATAACGGCGTTTGAGAAAAGCATGCAGGAAAAGATCCTGGCAAAGCTTGAACCGGGGGACCGCAGCCGGGTTATATCCGGCCTGGAGCTGCTTCGCTCGGCCATGCAGACGGTCAAGGCGGAAATGGAGGCCTCGTCGGGCACCGCCGAAGCCAAACAAACAAACGAGGTGGAAAATGTCTGAGCCGATTTCAAGACGATCCTTTTTAAAGGGCGGCATTGCCGCGGCCGGTTCGGCCGCGGCGCTGGCAGCGCCGGCCTTTGCCGGCGGCAGCGGGGGAAAGGAGCAGCTGGCCACCCTGATTGACATCCGCAGGTGCATCGGGTGCGAGGCCTGCGTGGAGGCCTGCCGGCAAACCAACCGCCACAAATTCCCGGAGCCGGAAAAACCGTTTCCCCGCATGTACCCCTCCCGGGTAAAGGTTGAGGACTGGTCCGGGCGCCGGGCGGTCAGGGACCGCCTGACGCCTTACAATCTGCTGTTTATCCAGCATGCGGCGGTGGCGATCGACGGGAAAACCGAGACCCTTAACATCCCCAGGCGGTGCATGCACTGCGTCAACCCCCCGTGCGTCAATCTTTGTCCCTGGGGCTCGGCCAGGCAGCACAAAAACGGCATTTCCCGGATTGATCCCAATACCTGCCTGGGCGGGTCCAAGTGCCGCAAGGTCTGCCCCTGGCACATACCGCAGCGGCAGACCGGGGTGG
>CAZNSO010000075.1:0-15548 GCA_964575805.1 uncultured Desulfobacteraceae bacterium | reverse complement strand
CCTCAAGCCTGTGATGGTATGCTTATAGCAGAAGTTGCTTGCTGTATCAATCGTTCTTAACCATCCTGCTGTCTGCCAAGCCCTTTGAGAAATGTGGCGATTTCAGAAGGGGAGAGCACATATTGGGCGGCGTCGAGCTTGAGTGCTTCAGCCGGCATGCCGAAGACCGTGGACGTCTCCCGGTCCTGAACCAGGGTTTGGGCCCCGCTGAGCATCATTTGCCTGAGCCCGGCAGCGCCGTCGTTGCCCATGCCGGTGAGGAGGATGCCGATGGCGTAAGGGCCGTGGTATGCGGCCACGGAATGAAAAAGATGGGTTATCGGGCGGTTCAGGGTGACCTGGCCCTGATTCCGGGTATGCCGGCGGATCAGCACCTTTCCTTCCCCGGATATGCCCATATCGGCATCCTCCGGTGCGAAATAAACCCGGCCGGGGAGCAGGGCATCACCGGTTCTGGGGATTTCAAGCAGGAGGCGGGTTTCCCTGGACAGCCATTCCAGCATGCCGGCCAGAAAACCCGCGGCAATGTGCTGGACAATGGCAATGGGAACCGGAAAATCCCGGGGCAGATCCTTGAGAATGTGCTGAATGACCGGTGGCCCGCCGGTTGAAGCGCCGATGGCGACCATGCGGATATCCGTCAGGTTTTTTGCGCTCAGCAGTTTCTCCACCGGCCGGGCAGGGGAGGAGGGGCGTTTCCGGGGCAGGCGGCGCACCACCTTGACCTCCGCCATGAGCTTCACCGTGCGCAGCAGCTTCTCGACCAGCGGCCTTGACTCCGGGTTGGCAAGGCCCGGGGGTTTTTGGGCGACCGCCACAGCCCCTGCCTTCATGGCCTTGAAAATGTTTTCCGTTTTCTCCGGGGCGACCAGCGAGCTGTACATAATGATCGGCAGGGGGTGGGTTTCCATAATCTCCCGGGTGGCCTTGTATCCGTCCATCCCCGGCATCTGGATATCCATGATCACCACATCCGGCCGTTGTTCGGCCACCCGACGGACGGCTTCATCGCCGGTTTTGGCTTCGCCCGTCAAGCGGAGTTCCGGGTCCAGTTCAATAATGTACTTGAGGAACTCCCGGGTGGTCAGGGAGTCATCCACGATAAGTACATTGATCATAACTGCATCCCGATGCATCGGTTGCGACCGGCCTGCTTGGCCTGGTAAAGGCACCGGTCGGCGGTGTTGATCAGGGTGTCCACGCTCACACGGGCGATATCCGAGGTTACGGCCACAGAAGCGATCCCGAAGCTGGCGGTTATCCGGACCATCCCCTGCTTGGTCTCTGTTTCATTGGCGGCCACAATGGACCTGAATTTTTCTGCAGCGGCCCTGGCGCCTGCAAGATCCGTTTCCGGCAATACAATAATGAATTCCTCCCCCCCGTAGCGGGCGATCCAGTCCAGATCCCGGCGCAATGCGGCGTTGATCCCGTCAACAAATGTTTTCAGCACCCGGTCGCCGGCCTGGTGGCCGTATTGATCATTGACTTTTTTGAACTGGTCAATATCGGCAATCAGGACGGACAGCGGCAATTGATAGCGCTCGGCGCGCTTGAGGGCCTTGGGCAGGTTTTCATTCAGGTAGCCGCGGTTGAAGACTTTTGTCAAGGGGTCCGTGATGGACAAGAGGGCGATTTCCCGGTTTCGCTGCTTCAGGGACGATTCCAGGGAGATAATCCGGCTGGCGGTCGTCAGGCGGGCGATCAGTTCGGCATCATCAACGGGTTTGATCAGGTAATCATCCGCCCCGGCCTCCAGGCCTTCGATAATGTCCCCCTTGGCATCCCTGGCAGTCAGCAGCAGAATGTAGACATAATTGTCGAAATCATGCTGGCGGATGGCCTGACACAATTCCCTCCCGTCCATCTCCGGCATCATCCAGTCGGTAATCACCGTAGAAACCGGATGGTTCATCAGCATGTGCATGCCCTCCTGGCCGTTTGGGGCAACGCTGACCTTGTAGCCGTTATTCTCAAGCATCAGTTTTAATTTGAGGGCCTGTGTCTGGCTGTCCTCAACCAGCAGGATGTCAAGGTTTTTATCCATAAAAAAAGGCCTTTTGCATGGGCTTTCCGCTAAAGCAGGCGGTCAAGCATTTCAAGAAGATTGCTCTGGTCGAAGCTGCCTTTGACGATGTAGGCGTCCGCCCCGACTTCAACACCGCGCTCCCTGTCTTTTGGGGAGTCCAGGCTGGTTACCAGGATTACCGGCAGATCGGCAAGGCTCTGGTCCGCCCGAATGTTTTGGGTGAGCTCCAGCCCGTCCATTCGCGGCATTTCCACATCCGATACAACCGCATCGAAGTGCCTGGATTTTAAGCGCGCCAGACCGTCCGTGCCATCAATGGCGGTTTGAATCTGATAGCCATAAGCTTCCAGAATGTTTTTTAACAGGGTGCGCGAGGTAAATGAGTCTTCCACGATCAGGATGGACTTGGGGGCTTCGGCCGCCCGGGCGGCCGTTGGCCGGGGCATTGCAGAAGCACCTGTTTGCCCGGCAGCCGATGCCACCAGTTCCTTTATGTTCAGAATCGGCACCACCTCGCCGCTTCCCAGGATGGTGGCCCCGGAAACATGATGGACTTTTTTTAACTGTTTGCCAAGGGATTTAACCAGAACCTCCTGTTCATTGATGATGGCATCCACCCCAAAAGCGATTTGCCGGTGGCCGTATTCCAGCACCACGAGGGAAATGGTTGAGGCCCCGTTGCGGCCGGGTTCCGGCTCTGAAGGGGGCAAACCAAGGATATCCGACAGATAGACCACGGCCAGGGGCTGCGCGTTGAAAGAAATCATCATCCGGTTTTCAATCGTCTGGATGGCCTCCGGCAGGATCTGCAGGCTGTGGCGAATCTGGGCGGTGGGAAGAATAAACCGGCGGCCGGCCGCCTCAATCAAAACACCCCGGAATGTGGCCAGGGTAACCGGCAGTTTAATGACGAAGGTGGTTCCCATTCCGGACGCCGAGTGCATGCTTATCCGGCCGCCCAGATTTTCCAGGGCTTCCCTGACAATTGACATGCCCAGTCCCCGGCCGGATATCTCGGTTACCATCGTGGTGCTTGAGATGCCCGAGAGAAAAATCAGGTCAAGCGCCTCGGCTTCGGACAGGGCTTCTGCCGCCTCCGCCGTGATCAGGCCTTTTTTTACGGCATCGGCTTTCACGGCAGCCACATCCACTCCCCGACCGTCATCGACGATTTCCATGCACACGTGATTGGTTTCCAACTGGGACACCGTAATGCGGATACTTCCTTTTTCCGGTTTGTTATGCTCCCTGCGCAAAGACGGGGTCTCAAGCCCGTGATCGATGGCGTTTCGCAGCAAATGCATCAGCGGGTCCTTCATGCCTTCAAGGATTCGTTTGTCCACTTCAATGGCGTCTCCCGAAAACTTGAGATCCACCGATTTTCCCTGGTCGCCGGCGATTTCGCGAACCATCCGCGGAAATGCGGAAAAAAGCGTGGAAAAGGGCAGCAGGGCCGTTTTTTTGGTTTCATCGAGCAGGTCGTCAATCAGTCCCGTAAAATGGCGATTGTCCTGTTCAAGGGCGGCCATCCCCTGCTTCATTTCATGATCCAGGCGCTGCATGGTTTCACGTGCATGGTCAATAAACTGCACGGTGCGGTCAATGACCCCGGTGCGGGACTTGCTGTCCTGCAGTTGGCGGAAGTCGTTATGAAAGATTTTCCATTCCTGCCGCCATTCCCGGATGGTCTCCCGAATCAGGTTCATCTGTTTTAAATGCGCCGCCGAGCTCTGCTTATAGGTGATCAGCTCTTCGGTCTTCAAGAGCAGGGCATCGAGCTTTTCGGTGGAAATGCGGACCGAGTGGGAAAGCCGCGTGCTTGCGGCCGCTTTTGGCCCGTTTGGGGGTGGTGCCGATTTTTCCCCTGGCCTGTCCTCTTCCGCCGCAGCTTCCGGTGCGGCATGGGGTGACGGGGATGCCGCCTCTTTTTCAGGGGCCGGGGTACCGCTTAAGCCGGGGCTTTCAAGCCCGGCCAGGGATAACACCAGCTCTTTGATCTGCCGGGAAAGAGCCGCCGGATCGCCTTGCGGGGCGGTTGCCTGCTCGATAAGTCGGAGCGCGGCATACAAAGAGTCGACGTGCTCACGGGACAACTGCAGTGTTTTGGCTTTAATGGCGGCAAAGATATTTTCCATTTCCTGGCAGAGGGATTCAATCGTTGCCAGGTTGACGGAGCGGGCAGCCCCCTTCAGGCTGTGGGCTTCCCGGAAAACAGCATCAAGGACGGCTTCGGGGAGTTCGCCCGCCCTTGATGCGGCAGCTTCTTCAAGCCCTGAAATCCCGGTAAAAAGGGCCTCTATCCGTTCCTGGGCCTCGGTTTGGAAGGCACTCAGCAGCTGTTTTTGAATCTCTGTTTCATCCATTGGGCTTCCGGTCCATCACACTTTATAGCGGCTCACAATGTCCTCTGTGGTTCGGGCGAATTCCTCGAGTCCCTTGATGGCTTCTTCCAGTTGTCTCACGCCGTCAAGATTCTGCTGGGTTGCCTCATTGATGCTCTCCATGGCCTGGGAGAGCTGGTCCATTCCGGATAATTGCTGCTGATTGGAGGCCATGATCTGGGCGGCGGAATCCGAGGATTCGTTCACCTGTTTTTCCAGGCGATCGATGGCCACTCCGGATTGTTCCGCCAGTTCCATTGCCTCCTCAACGGTTTTGCTCCCCCGCTCCGTGGCCATTACCGCCGTACCGGTGGCATGTTGAATGTCTCCCAGGATGGTGCGAACCTGGCTGGTGGCTTCCTTGGACTGGTCCGCCAGGGATTTTACTTCCTGGGCCACCACGGCGAACCCCTTGCCATGCTCGCCGGCTTTTGCGGCTTCTATGGAGGCATTGACAGACAGGATGTTGGATTGATCGGCAATATCGCTGACGGTGTTGATGATCTCCTCGATGCTTTTGGTCTGCTCGCTGAGCTTGACGGTGCTTTCGGCGATGTCGTTCATTTCTTCCCTGATGCGGTTGATGCCGGCCGTGGTATTTTCTGTCGCCTGCTTCCCGGCAAGGGATATTTTGCTCGTGTTTTCAGAGCTTTTATATACCTGCTCCGCCTTTTCCGAGGCCAGCTGGGAGGTCTGCTTGACCTCTTCCACCGTGGTGGTGACCTCGCTGATGGAGGTCGATGTTTCCGAGGCGCTGCTGGCCAGTTGGGAGGCGGTGGTGGAGATCTGGCTGGTGGCGGCCAGAAGTTGACGGGTGGCCTGGTTCAGCTGCTTGATTTGCTTGCGGAATCGTTGGGAGCCGCTGGCAAAGGATTTCATCAGCGTTCCGATTTCATCGCTCCGCGACAGGTTGGCCTCCGGAATTTCAAGCGTAAAATCGCCGTCATCCATGCCCATGATCTGGTAGGAGACAGCGCGGATGGGCCGCGCGATCATCCTTGACTGCTGGTAGCCCATAAGCCCGATAAGAAGCATTAATACCAGGACCGTCAATATAATGTTGAGTCCCAGCTTGTTAAGAACGGCAAGGGCTTCGGATGCGTCTGCCTCAGTGATAACAGCCCAGTTGAAATCCGTCCCGAAGCGTTCCCGCAGGTTGAAGCCCGTGTAGGCGGAGAGGACTTCCGTGTTTCGGTAATCCTTTATCCTCGCTGTGCCATCCTGGTTCTTCAGGGCCCGCTCCACCGCCAGGGTGTTAATTTTTTCCTTTAATATGGATTTGTTGTCAAGAAAACGGGAGCGGGAGCGCAGGAGATGGTCCGAGCCGACCAGGTAGGTTTCCCCGCTTTGGCCCAACCCATTGGAGCCCTCGAAAAAGCGGTTGATCCGATCGGCTTCGATCTGAAAAACAAGCAGGGCAAGACGATCGCCGCCTTCCTCGTAGATCGGCGTGCCCATGAACAGGCACGGCTGGTCCGCGTTTTCGGGATGGGTGAGATCGCTCATCATGGGCCCGTCAGCCTTTTTGACGGCCCGGCCGATCCGGTCAAGGGCTTCTGCGTAAACACGGGCGCCCGGCTCCGCTCCATCTTTATCTCCCGGGCGGGAAACTTCATGGAGCAGGGCGCCGCTATCGGTGAGCAGGTAAATATGGCTGTAGTCAAACAATTGGATAAAGTAGGCAAGCAAGGCGGTTGTCTGCCCGTATGCCTTTCGTTTAATCCCGTCTTGCAGCTGCCGGGAATTCGAAAGCGCGTCCAGGTTTTTCATCCCGGATTCCAGGAATTGATCCAGGTGCTGTTTTTTCATGTCATTGATGGCGGCCAGGTGCTTAAAGGCCTTGGCCTCAATGACCGAGCGGGAATAATAATAGCTTATCCCGCCCAAAAGGATCAGCGGAATCAACCCCACAACAAGAAACTGGATAACCAGTTTGGCTGTGATTCGCTTGGAGAACCAACGCAGCATTTCCATACTCCTCTCAGTGGATTTGTTTCAGACCTTTCTTCGCCAGGCAGGGCAAATCAGGATATTGGCATTCAGTTTTGTTTATTGTTTTTTTTGAACCTGAAGCAAGCGGTTTCCAGGCCTGCCGTTTGGATTCCAAAGCCGTTTGGATTCCAAATGATCGTTTCACTCTGCATCCGTCGATTGGCAGACAACGAGGTCCGGGTCTGCCAGCAGCTTCCCGCCGTCGATTACGGCCATCCCGGAATCGCTCAAACCCTTGAGATATTTTTTCCCTTGCCCGGAAAGCGTGGGAAGCGCGGCTTGAAGCGCATTTTCAGGGATTTTTTGAATGCCCGTGATCCCCTCCACCTCTATGCCGAAAGCCATTTCCGGGGACGACAGAATCAGCACATAGCGGCCCGGCGGCCGGGGGCCGGCATCCAGTTCAAACAAAACCCGCAGGTTCACAATGGAAAGAATTTCTCCGCGCAGATTGATAATTCCGGACACGAAAACAGGCACCCCCGGCAAGGGGGTCAGCTGTTTTAGCGGAAGGATTTCCCGGATAAACGCCAGTTCGATTCCGTAGGCCTCGCCCGCCATCACAAAGCCGACCGTTTCAATGGTTTCCCCGGCTTCAGCGGCTGCATCCGGCTGTTCCTGCATGGCCAGCGCCGCTGCCCGGGATTTAAGAATGTCGCGCTGGTTTTGGGGGTCGTCAGTATGCGGCATGAGCTTCCTATGACAATAGCGATTGAACGGTTTCAAGCAGCCGGCCCGCTGTCATGCCCTCGGAATGCGGCAGAATTTCCTCGGCCGGTTTTGCCTTCAATAGCATGGCGGTGTTTGAAAAGCGCTTATTGCTCTCTTGCGGACGCCCTTTCTGCCGCATCAGCAGTCCCATCTGGAATTGGGCCATGACAAAATCCGGATCCAGGTAAAGGGTCTGTTTTAATGAACGGATGGCGGCTTCGATGTCATTTCCCGCCTGATGAATGGTTGCGAGCAGGTAATAGAGTTCGGGATTCAGTTTCTCAGAGGCAATGGCCTTTTGGCAGGCGGATTCCGCTTCTTTCAATTCCCCCAGGTTGGCCCGGCAGCGCGCCAGCAGCGCAAGTGCAGCGGTGTGCATCAGGAATGATCCGTTCCGGCAGTGGCTGCTGACCCGGATGTTTTCGAGTTTTTCAGCAGCGGCCCGGTATCTGCCTTTCTGATAGTCCGAATTCGCCGCTTCATAGGTTTCCTGCAAAGAAGCGGAGGCGAGTTCGCGGGTATCTGTCACCCGTCGGTTCAGGGCCGGGCCGGGTGCTTCGGAGGGGGGTGTTTCCGGACGGGCGGCCGGTCTATGTGCCGATATTCCCTCTTTTTTTGATGCCTGCGGGGAGGCATCGGATTTTCTGGCCGGCCCTTTCCGAAAGAAAACGGCATTGGAAAACCGTACCGGTGTCAGGGCCCCGGAGGTGACGAAACCGGCCTCGGCCGGGCTGGTGATCAACCACCCGTTGGTTTCCAGCAGCTCGACCAGCCGTTCCAGGATATGGGCCCGGCTGATGGCATCATGGTACATGAGAACATTGCGGCACAGGATCACATCCACGGGAAGGGGGATTTCAAGGTGTTTCGGGTAATCCGGGACCGCGAAGTTCAAGCGGGAAAAGCGGACTTTCCCGCGAATCCGGGGAATCAGTTCAAAGCGGTTCGGCGGGTGTGCAATAAAGTATGTGTCAATGATGGACGCGGGCACGGACCTGAGGGACCATGATGTATATCTGCCGGTTCTGGCGTGCGTTAAGAAACGCTGATTGACATCCGTACCGGCGATGTGTACATCGCGTCCCTTGTCCAAATGGAACTGCCGGTCCATTAAAATGGCAATAGAGTAAGGCTCCTCACCGGTCGCGCAGCCTGCGCTCCAGAATCGGAGGGATCTGTCGGGACGGCGCGGATGATCGACAAGGCCCCGGATGACGTGGTCCTGAAGCGCCTGAAAAACCGCTTTGTCCCGTAAAAAATAAGTTTCGCCAATGGTTAATTGCTCCACCAGCGCCTCGAGATGCGGGGAGGAGGGCTCGGATGAAACGATTTCGCGGGCACAGGCCTGGGGGTCCTGAAAGCCGGTTTGCCGGGAGACGGCCCCCAGTCCCCTCGCCAAGGCCGGCCACTTTTTTTCGGGGAAAAACAAACCCGTATGGACGGCAAGGTAGTGGCTCAGTTCCTGGAGCAGCGGGTCCGGCAGGGAGGCACTCATGAGGCGGCTTCTAGGAATTGATGGACCTGATTGGCGGTCTGCTCCGGAATCAGGGTGTCGATATTGTGGATCAGGACAGTCTGGCCCGCGTGGTTTGCGATACCGGCCATGTAGGCCTGCATTTGCGGATAAAGCACAGAGGCTCTGCGGACCTGCAGCGCCTCGACGCCGACAATGGCGTCGACGACAAATGCCGCCGGGTAGCCGGCGCTTTCGGTGATGATGATCCGGTCGGAAATTCGCATATCCCGCTCCGGCAGGCCGAATTGTTTCCGTATGTTAATAAGCGGGATAATCCGGCCGCCCAAGTTGACAAGTCCCAGCAGCAACTCCGGCGCCGATAGCGGCATTTTGGGCTCAATCGCCCGAATCACGTAGGTTACCGCGGACGCCGCCAGGGCAATCATATGCTCATCAAGGCTGAATATGACATGAGTCGGGCCGGGCACGGGACCTCCCCTTCGCTTGTTGTCGTTCAGGCGCCATCCGCGGCGCATCCGCCGGGCCTCGGAAACGGTGTTTATGGCCTGTTAATGCCGGCTTCCGTCCTCCCCGCTTAAGTTCCAAAAAATCGGTTGAGCTTGCCTTGAAACAGACTCCCTTTGTCCGGTGCCATCCTCGATTTTATAAGCCAATCCGCTTTTTTTTTCAAGGAAAAGCTCGGCATGCGGCAAAGAGCGGGGGCTCCGGAATTTGTCCTTGACACGGGGGGAAAAATTTAGGACTCATATTAAACGTGAGGGGAGGTAGAAGCCGGGTGCAATCCTTGGGCCGTCAGATCGGCTTAAGGATTTTTTTTGTCGTTGAAAGGAAAAAGGGGGCGGCTGTCATATGAAATCTGTGGGCTGCATCATCACCCTAATGGCTCTGCTGCTTGCCGGGCCCTTGCCGGTTTCCGGCAAACCGCCGGCGCACGTCCTTGTGGACCAGACCGGCCGGGAGGTTCGGGTGCCCGTTGCGCCTGAGCGGGTGGTGGCCCTGGCGCCCAGCATTACGGAGATACTCTTTGCCCTCGACTGCCAGGACCGGCTGGCAGGCGCCACCCGGTTCAGCGATTATCCCGAAGCGGCGCAAAGGATTCCGAAAGTGGGCTCCTATGTCCATCTGGACCTGGAGAAAATCGTGGCATTGAATCCGGACCTTTGTATTGCCATAAAGGACGGAAATCCCCGGGCCGTGATAGATCGTCTGGAATCGCTTGATATACCCGTTTTTGCCGTTAACCCCAGGGGGTTGAGCAGTGTTATGACAGCCATCGGCCATATTGGCCGCCTGATGGGAGCCGGGCAAAGGGCCGGGGCAATCATTGCGGACATGAAGCGGCGGATTGAAAAAGTCGCCTCGCGGATCGCGGAGGCCGAGACCCGGCCGCGTGTTTTTTTTCAGATCGGGGTCTCCCCGATCGTCTCGGCCGGTTCGGACACCTTCATTCATGAGCTGATCCGCAAAGCCGGCGGAACCAACATTGCCGCCAGGTATTCGTCTTATCCGCGATTCTCCAAAGAGGAGGTGCTTGAACTGGCGCCGGATATCCTGATCATTACCTCCATGGCACGGGCGGAGGTTTTTGAGCGGGTGAAATCCGAGTGGGCCAGGTGGGAGCAGATACCGGCGGTTTCCGAAAACCGGATTCACCTGGTGGATTCCAACCTGTTTGACCGGCCGACGCCCCGCCTGGTGGATGCCCTGGAAAAACTGGCCCGTTTGATTCACCCCGAGCTGTTTTAGTCGGGGCTGTTTTTACGGCAACCCTTTATCGTTACACGCAAGGCCGCCAAATGTCCCATGTATCCAGAAAGATGCTTGTAATCAGCATGCTCATGCTGCTGGCCCTGGCCGTCGTGATGACGCTGGGACTGACCCTGGGCTCGGCGGAAAAAGGGATGCTCCCTTTTTTGCGCGCCCTGCTGGGAGTTGGCGGCGGCGATGCCCTGCTGGACACCATTATCTGGGAAATCCGTTTCCCCCGCGTGCTTGTGGCGGCCCTGGTAGGTGCCACCCTTTCGCTGGGCGGTCTGGTTTTTCAGGCCCTGCTGCGCAATCCCCTGGCTGAGCCCTATATCCTGGGGATCTCCGGAGGCTCTGCCATAGGCGCCATTATCGGCATTCTTTTGGGTTTCTCCCGCTTCCCCGGCGTCAGCCTGCTCGCCTTTCTCGGCGGGATGGCAACCCTTATGCTGGTGCTGTTCATTGCCGCCGGCCAGACTCTTGTGAAAAAGGAGGCCCTCCTGCTCTCCGGAGTGATGGTAAACGCCTTCTGCTCGGCGGTGATCATGTTTCTGATTTCGCTTACCCAGGATTCCCGGATTCACAACATCATGTTCTGGCTGATGGGGGACCTCTCAGCCGCCGGCAAAAGCGAGGCGCTGTTGATTGCGGCAATGGTGGTCCCCTGTTTTATCGTGATATTCTGGCTGTCCAACGCCATGAATCTTTTGTTGATGGGCAGGGAAATGGCCCATTCCATGGGAGTCAATGTCCGGCTTGTGAGTGTCACCCTACTGGTGCTGACCTCTTTCATGGTCAGTGCAACAGTTTCTCACTGCGGTCTCGTGGCATTTGTCGGCCTGGTCATCCCGCACCTGTTTCGCCTGCTCATAGGGGCGGATCACCGAGTCCTGGTGCCGGCCTGCCTGTTTGGCGGGGCCGGCTACCTGGTTTTGTGCGATCTCTTGGCACGAACGCTTCCCCGGCACGGCGAAATGCCCGCAGGGGTGATTACCGCCATGGTTGGCGCACCGGTTTTTATCATTCTTTTGAAACGGACGCGGTAATGGCGCACTCAGTTGAAATCAGCCACCTGCGATATTCCTATGAGAATATGCGGGTGCTCGACGATCTTTCCTTTTCCGTGGGCAACGGCGAGTTTTTCGTGGTGATCGGCCCCAACGGCTCGGGGAAAACCACGCTGATGAAATTGATTGCCGGGCTTTTGCAGGCGAAGCGGGGCTCTGTTGCGGTCATGGGCAAGGATATCCGCAATTATGGCAGAAAGGACCTGGCCCGCCACATTGCCTTTGTTCCCCAGCTTGTTCCGGCGGAATTCCCCTTTACGGTCGCCGATGTGGTCTTGTTCGGCCGGGCGCCGCATCTGGGCGTTTTCGGCCTGGAGTCCGCATCGGATATCCGGAAGGCCGAACAGGCCATGGCCTTTACCGAGATCAATCACCTGGCCGGTCGCCGGATGGACCAGTTAAGCGGCGGCGAGCGGCAGCGGGTGTTTATCGCCAGGGCGATCTGTCAGGAGCCTGAAATCATGATCCTGGATGAACCCACGGCGGCGCTCGATATCGCCCATCAAATGCGGATTATGGATTTGATGGAGAAGATGAAGCAGGAAAAGCAAATCACCGTCATCATGGTCTCCCATGATGTGAATCTCGCCGCCATGTATGCCGACACCCTGCTTCTTCTCCAGGCCGGCAGCCTCGCTCAATGGGGCCCCCCGGGTGAGGTCCTGAGTTATGAAAGCCTTGAGCCCGTGTATGGGTGCCCGTTGCTGGTGGATGAAAGCCCGCTGGGAAAACTGCCCCGTGTTACCCCGGTGCCGGGGCGTTATATTTTTCAGGGCGGCATAGCCCCGCACGCATCCGAAACCGATTAAAGGGGCGTGGCCGAGAACCCCGGCGCCTTCCCCCGGCCCGGCCGGCATCGGCCTTAACCCTGCTTTTGCGAATCTTCCCGCCCCGCCAGTTTATGCAGGTTTTCCCTGGCAAATGAAAGCTCCGGATCCAGGCGCAAGGCGATTTGATAATAATCCACAGCCTTTTCCGGCTGGCCGAGTTCCCGGTAGTTGGTGGCCATATTGGCATAATCGATGGCCGAGTTCGGGTTCAGCTGAATTACCCGCTCGAAGCTGGCAATGGCCTTTTCATGCTCCCCCAGCTTAAAATGGCAGAACCCGGCCAGGTTGTGGAGATCCGTGCGGTCCGCATCCCATTGGATTCCCTGGTAGAGGGCGTCCAGGGCCTTCTCATAATCGGCCTGTTCTTTTAAGCTGAGGCCCATATAGGAATAGATGCTGGGAATATCCTGCGGGTCCGGGTCAAGCCGCAAAGCGTTTTCAAAGCAATGAAAGGCGGTTGCCGGATCACCTGCTTCCAGGCGGCAGGTGCCGAGGTAGAATTGGATGAAATACCTGCCGGGCAGTTTCCTCTCAATGGCCTCCAGTTTTTCAATGGCCGTTTCCGCCGGGAATTTTTCGCTTATCAGTTTGCCGCAGAACATGGCCAGGCTGGTGGCTTTTGCCCGTTCCCGGAAATGGGCCCCCGGAATCACGGTATAAAAAGCGGCAATCCCAAGCAGCGGGTGAGTGGTGGGGATCACGATCACCGGCATATCCTTTTTTGAAAGGACGGCAACACAGTTTTCAATTTCGGTTTTCATGTTGTCGTCGGATATGTCCGGCAGGTCGGAAATATTTACCCGTTTTCCCGGATGGGTGATGAAGTCCATTTCCTCAAGGGTGCCCGGTTTGGGCAGGCCGCTTGCCACGTAATTGGAGCCGGTGTTGAAGTCCCCTCCGAGCTGGGCGGTTTCAGAAAGGGCACGGGAAAGCGCTTTCTGCGGGTTTGGGGTGGTGCCGGCCGTCCAGACGATTTCACTTTTCTCCGGGTGGGTGGCCGGGTCATGGGCGAGCACACCCACGGTGGGTATGCCCATGTCCCGGGTAAAATCGGAGATATAAAGGGAAATGCCGTTTCGCCGGAACTTCGCCATCATCTCCAGGGCCGCCGGATCAGTCACGGATTCCGGGCGGATTTCCGGAACCGGGCTTTTGCTGCGGCAGACAAGGGCGGATACATGGCGTTCCACAATTTCGCATATTCCCTGGCAGATGGCCTCTTCCGGGCAATTTCCGGCAGATGTGCCATTGAATTCGTTAATCGCAAAAAACCAGTCAAAGGGAACCAGGACCGTTTGCTTATGGGTCAGGTCATGGCCCAGGGTCCATTTAAGGGGAATATCGGCCAGCAGTTGTTCGGCAAGCCCGGGATCAATGGTGTCATCATGAACCGACCGGGCTATCAGGTCAATCCCCATGGCTTTGTCCCGGACATTGGCGTAGGTATCCACGATGAAATTTTCCGGGTTTTCCGAAAAGCTGTAAACGGAAAACCGCTCCACCAGCTCCATTACCGCACTGGCCGCAGCCTGGTCCGGGGTGGCGCCCTTGCCCATCTGCTTGGCGGTGCCGGTCAGCACGGCCGCATCCCTGCCGCAGACACTGAAAAACACGGGAATGTCCAGTCGGCCGTTATCGATACGGACGGTCTCGGCCAGGATATCCATGTCCAGCTGGCTGCATTTCTGTTTTACCCTGCGGATCGTTTCAGCAGGCGCGAGGGCCTTGTCCTGGTCCGTGGTGGCCTGCTTGTATACATTTTTCAAGGAAAGTGGGTTCTGCCGCATGGATTCTGGCTCCGTTTTTTTTGCCGTTGATGGCATGGCTCCCTGCCTGATCGAAAGCCTGGATTGTTGAAGGCGAAAAGGCGGGCGGGAACTCCGGTTTTGCATTCAGGCCCTACATTAGGCAAAACAGGGTACCGGGTCAAGCCATGAAATGAGCCGGTTTTTGAATTTTCTCATTTATCCCGGGCAAAATAAAGGGTAGGCTGAATCAGCCGTCAAGCCGGCGGTCCTCGAAATCGTAGAATACCCGCAATGAGGAGGTCGATTATGTCCGCATCCCGCCGCAGTTCCCATAAAATCGGTCTTTCACCCGGCTCCCTGGTTTATATCGGGGACAGGGAGGCCGCGCCGGTCCGGATATCCATTCTCGATTATGACACAGACAATATTCGGGATATTCAGGAAGCAACGATTGCGGATGCCTGCCGTTTCATGCAGGAAGACAGCGTTACCTGGATAAATGTGTCAGGGGTCCATGACACGGCTGTGATTCGTTCTATCGGCGAGGCCTTCCATCTGCATCCCCTGGTCCAGGAGGATATCGTCAATACGGAGCAGCGGCCGAAACTGGAGGATTATGACGATTACCTTTTTATCGTCGCCAAAATGCTGACCCTTGCGGCTGACGGCGGAATTCAGATGGAGCAGCTGAGCATGATTGTGGGCAACCGCTATGTCATCTGTTTCCAGGAGGGGGCCGGGGACGTGTTTGATCCGGTTCGGGCACGCATAAAAAAGGGCAAGGGTCGGATACGCCGTTTTGGGGCGGATTATCTGGCCTATGCCCTGCTCGATATGGTGGTGGATCATTATTATGCGGTGTTTGAACAGCTGGAGGAGACAATTGAAAGCCTCCAGGAGCGGGTGATTGATGCGCCCACCGCTGAAGTTCTGGCCGAAATTCAGGATTTTCGGCATCAGGTGGTGCATCTGCGCAAAACCATATGGCCGCTTCGCGAGGTTGTCAGCGGCCTCCTGAAACAGGATTCAAGCCTGCTTGGCGACGAGGTGGGGCTGTATTTCAAAGATGTCTATGATCACACCATCCAGGCGGTCGACACGCTGGAGACTTACCGGGACCTGATCGCCGGGGTTTTTGATATCTATTTGTCCAGCGTGAGCCAGAAGATGAACCAGGTGATGAAGGTGCTGACCATCATTGCCACGCTTTTCATTCCCCTGACTTTTGTGGCCGGTATTTACGGTATGAATTTCAAATACATGCCCGAGCTGGACTGGCAGTGGTCCTACCCGGTTTTTTGGGGCGTGGTGCTGATAATCGCCGCTGTCATGGTGATTTTGTTTAAACGCAGGGACTGGTTGTAGTCAAGGCGGAGGCGGATCACCAACTTCCCGGGTGAATGGCGGGGAATTTACCAGCGGATTTTGAGCACCACCACGGAAAGTCCCATGGCCGCGGTGGATGCGACGCCGATACCGTCATGGTTCGTGTCGCTGTCAGCCTCGGCCATAACCAGTGTGGCGGCAAAGCCGATAGTGCCCGCGGCGCCCAATATGGCATGCGTGT
>CAZNSO010000074.1:9163-15661 GCA_964575805.1 uncultured Desulfobacteraceae bacterium | reverse complement strand
ATAGCACGGCGTCCGCAAAAAGCCCGCTGGTTTCCGTGATCCGGCCAACCGGGTCGACAAAACCGCTGATTCCGGTATTGGCGGCCCTTACCAGCGCCCGGCGGTTTTCAATCGCCCGGAAGACAGCCATGGAAAAATGCTGATACGGGGCGCTGGTTTTGCCGAACCAGGCGTCATTGGTCATGTTTACCAGAAAATCAGCGCCGTTTGCCGCCATTTCCGCCGAGAGGCGGGGGAAAATGGCCTCATAGCAGATCAGTATCCCGATATCCGCCTCCTCCCAGGCAAGCACCGTCCCTTTGCGGCCGGCTTCAAAATTGCCCGTCTGTGCCACCAGGGTATCAATAAACGGCAGCCACTGATGAAAGGGCACATATTCGCCGAAGGGCACCAGGTGCACTTTATCATAGCGTCCCAGCACGGCTCCGTCCCTGCCGAGCAGATAGGCGCTGTTGTACTCCGCCGGCACCCGGCCGTCGGTGTCCGCGGACAGCGTACCGATCAAAAAGGCCCGGTCCAAGGCAGCCACCCGCTCCTGGAATTTTTCCCGGGCCCCGGCATCATAATTAAAATAAAACGGGGCGGCCGTCTCCGGCCAGACGACCAGATCCGGGGAAGGCGCCGGCGCCTTGCCGGAGAGACGGAAGTATTTGTCAAGGGTCTGCCTGCGGAACGTGCGGTCCCACTTCTGCGCCTGGTCGATGTTCCCCTGGATAACGGCTGTATTCAGGCCATCCGCATTTGCCGCGCGGGCATCCATTCCGGAAACGGCCATCTTCCCATACATCCACGCACTCCCAAGGGCCGCCACCAGGAGCAGAACCGCCGCCGCCGCGCCGGCAGGCCTGAGCGCAAAGCCCTGCCAGCGCTTGCCTGAAACAGCCAGCACCAGCATGAACAAGGCGGCATTGCCTAACATAACGATTCCGGAGACACCGTATACCCCGAAAACATCGGCCATCTGAATCAGGTGCAAACGGGAAAACTGGCTGTACCCCACAAGGCCCCAGGGAAACCCGGAAAGAATGATGGAGCGGACATATTCCAGGCTGACCCAGGAAAGCGGGACCATGGGAAGCATCAGCGCCGGATGACGGCAAAGCCCGCTCAAAGCCGCTGCAAAAAGGGCCGGATACAGGGCCAGGTAGCCGGCAAGCAGCACAAGGGCCAGGACGCTGACCGGCAGGGGCAGGTAGCCGTAGACGCGCATGGTCGGCACCAGCCAGTAAAGAAGGCTCAGATAATGAACGAAACCGGCCATAAAACCCAGCCAGAAGCCTTTTTTCGGCCCTGCATCGCGCAGCGCCAGAAACAGGAACACCAGCGCCCCCCATGCCGCATACCAGGCGCCGATCCGGGGAAAAGCGGCGGTCAGCAGGGCGCCGCTGAACATCGCCAGGATTAATTTCCCTGAATTTGCCTGAATGATTGTTGCAAAAGTATACATATTCCTGATCTTTGCCTGAAGCCCGCCATCAGCGTTTGACTTTTTTAACTGAAATGCCATATCATTTTTCAACGGACACTGCCAGAGCGAACCCTTGAAGGCCGGACTTGCATTGAATTTTTTATCAATTTATGCCACAACCCGCTCTATACGACACCCAAAAAGGGGGGGGGGCCCATGGCCCAGTTTCACGCAATCCTCTTGAATTTTTAATATTTTTTTATCCGGAAACCTAACCAAATGATGAAAGTATTGATCACCGGTGCCGACGGTCAGTTGGGAAAAGACTGCCTGGCGGTCTTGAGCCCGAAATACCAGGTCACCGCGGTTGATATCGACCGACTCGATATTGCCGCGGCCAAAGCGGTCGACAAGGCGTTAAGGACCCTTGGCCCCGATATCATTGTCAACTGCGCGGCCTACACCCGCGTGGATGCCTGTGAAAGCGATTTTGAGAAAGCCTGGCAGGCCAATTCCGAAGGGCCGGCCAACCTGGC
The DNA here is from genome assembly GCA_964575805.1 of uncultured Desulfobacteraceae bacterium. Lineage (GTDB taxonomy): Bacteria > Desulfobacterota > Desulfobacteria > Desulfobacterales > Desulfosalsimonadaceae > M55B175. Next base: position 13,717 of record CAZNSO010000074.1, on the reverse strand, counting down.
CAAGGCAGCCGCCAAAACCGGTGCGCGATTGGTTCACATTTCGACAGACTATGTATTTGACGGCAAAAAACCGGTTCCCGAGGGCTATATCGAATCCGACGCGCCCAGTCCCATGTCTGTTTACGGCAGCACCAAGCTGGCAGGGGAAGAGCGGGTCATGGAAGCCATGGATAATTGTATCATTTTCAGAACCGCCTGGCTCTATGGCCGGCACGGCCAGAATTTTATCCGCACCATTTTGGGCAAAGTGTTAAGCGAACCGGAAAACCGCCTCCAAATTGTCAGCGATCAATACGGCTCGCCCACCTGGAGCTATCGTCTGGCCCGGCAGATCGAGCATTTGCTGGCGACACCTTCCCGCGGCCTCTACCATGCCTCGGCTGAAGGGTATTGCAGCTGGCATGAACTGGCTGTTGAGATGTGCAGGGAAATGGGGATTTCCTGCCGCATCGACGCCTGTGCCACAGAGGATTATCCCACACCTGCGGCCCGGCCCCAAAATTCGATCCTGGAAAACCGTCACCTCAAGATGGAAAAGGCCAACCGAATGGTCCACTGGCGCGAGGATTTAAAGGCCTTTCTTGCCGCCCATGGCAAGGATTTGGCAGCCTCGCTGCGCCGCAAAGCCGGGGGGGTGAGCTCATGAATCTGCTTGTAACCGGGGGCAGCGGGTTTATCGGCAGCAATTTCATCCGTCACCTGTTAACGGAGACCGATTTCGACGGGCGGATTGTCAACGTGGACTGTCTCACCTATGCCGGGAACCCGGAGAACCTGAACGATATGGAAAGCCGATTTCCAGACCGCTACGTTTTTGTCAGGGAAAATATCCGCCACCTGGAGAACATGGCAAAGATTTTTGACTATTACCATATCGACAGCATCTGCCACTTTGCCGCCGAATCCCATGTGGACCGCTCCATCGCCGAGCCGGATGCCTTTATCCAAAGCAACATCATCGGGACCTTCAACCTGCTGGAGCTGGCCAGGAAACGGATGCGGCAGATCAACCGCTTCCATCACATCAGCACGGACGAAGTATACGGCAGCCTCGGAGCGACCGGCCTTTTCAGTGAAGTCTCGCCCTACCGTCCAACGAGCCCCTACTCTGCATCAAAAGCCGCATCCGACCACCTGGTGCGGGCATACTGGCATACTTATGGGCTTCCGGTCACCCTCTCCAACTGCTCCAACAATTATGGTCCCTACCAGTTTCCGGAAAAACTGATCCCATTGATCATTCTCAACGCCCTGGCCGAAAAGCCCCTGCCGGTCTACGGGGACGGCAAAAACATCCGGGACTGGCTCTTTGTCCGGGATCACTCGGCCGCCCTGTGGGCCATTCTCCAACGCGGCCGGCCCGGGGAGACCTACAATATCGGCGGCAACTGCGAGATTGAAAACATTGAACTGGTGGAGCGGATCTGCGAGATGATGGACGCCATGCCGGCTTTGAAAGGCAAAAACTCCCGCAAAGACCTGATCACCCATGTATCCGACCGCCCCGGCCATGACCGGCGCTATGCCATTGATGCCTCCAAGATCCACTCGGAGCTCCAGTGGATGCCTGAAACCGACATGGAAAAAGGGCTTCAGCAAACCATCGAATGGTATATCGCCAACCGGCAATGGGTCAGCCGGGTTCAAACCGGCGCCTACCGGGACTGGATCCAGCAGCACTACAACATGTAACGCAAGGACGCGACCATGAAAGGAATCATACTGGCAGGCGGCTCCGGAACCCGCCTTTACCCCTTAACCCGGGTCACCAGCAAGCAGCTGCTGCCCGTCTATGACAAGCCCATGATATATTATCCCTTATCCGTTCTCATGATGGGCGGCATCCGGGATATCCTGCTCATCTCAACACCTCACGATCTGCCCAACTTCAAATCCCTTTTGGGCGACGGCGCCTGGCTGGGGCTGAACATTTCCTACGCGGCGCAGCCCCGGCCGGAAGGTATTGCCCAGGCTTTTCGGATCGGCAGCTCGTTTATCGGCACGGACCGGGTGTGTTTAATCCTCGGCGACAACCTGTTTTACGGCCACAACCTGAGCGGCATACTGGATACGGCTTTCAATTCTCCGGCAGGAGGCGTGGTTTTCGGCTACCGGGTGGTGGATCCGAGCCGTTACGGCGTGGTGGCCTTTGATGATGCCGGGATGGTGATCGATATCGAGGAAAAACCGGCCAAACCCAAATCCAATTATGCGGTTGCCGGGCTTTATGTCTACGACAACGCTGTGGTGGATATTGCCGGCAGACTTACGCCCTCGGAGCGGGGGGAACTCGAGATAACCGACGTCAACCGGGCCTACCTGAAAAAAAACGATCTGAAGGTGGAGCTTCTCGGCAGGGGTTTTGCCTGGCTGGACATGGGAACCCACGAGTCCATGCAGCAGGCAGCCAGCTACGTACAGACCATACAGAAGCGCCAGGGCTTTAAAATCGCCTGCGTCGAGGAGATCGCCTACCGCCTGGGCTACATCAGCAGCGCGGATTTACGGGCGCTCTCCGATGACATGAACAACAACGACTATGGCGCTTACTTAAATGATATCGCCACATTCAAACGATCGGAACTGGCGCAATGACGATCACCGTGACCCGGATGCCGCTGCCGGAGGTTTTGTTGATCGAACCCCCGGTGTTTGCCGACCACCGGGGCTTTTTCCTGGAGACCTACCAGCTGTGGAAATATGCGGATGCCGCACTGCCTGGAGCCTTTGTCCAGGACAACCATTCCAACTCCCGGCAATCGGTGCTTCGCGGCCTGCACTACCAGCTGAGCAACCCGCAGGGCAAGCTGGTATACGCGGTGACCGGTGAGATATTTGACGTGGCGGTGGACATCCGCCGCGGCTCTCCCACTTTCGGGAAATGGACCGGCGCCTGCTTGTCCGCGGCCAACCACCACCAGTTATACATTCCCGAAGGATTTGCCCATGGATTCGTCGTATTAAGCGACTACGCGGATGTGATGTATAAATGCACGCGCTATTATGCGCCCGGCGACGAGTACGGCATCCTTTGGAAAGATGCGGATATCGGCATTGACTGGCCGGTCACCCGGCCCCTGCTTTCGGAAAAGGACGAAAAATTCCCCCGATTATCCGAAACCCCCAGGGATCACCTGCCGGTTTATTGAGGCCCGGGCCGTATCCATCCTTTGGCCCGCTTCCCCCCGATGCTGTCCGGCACACGGCTACTCCTGCCATCCGGCATTTCTGGCGATAGCCTCTGCAATGGTATCCTGCAGCCAGCCGTCGAGGCCGGGTTCAAGATAGAAGGCGGGTTCGAGAAGGCTGGCACCCGGGTCAATGAACCCCTTCTGCCGTGCGGTTTCAGCCAGCGGGGTGGACGGGTAGATCCGGATACCGGCCGTCAGCTTGACGCTTTCCAATTCAAGGGTTTCCGCAAAGGCGATGCTTTCCCGGACGCTCTGCCGGGTTTCTCCCGGCCCGCCAAGCAACAGGAAACCCATCCGTTGAATGCCGTGCCGGTGAAGCATCTCTGAAAGCCGGCGGATTTGTTTTTTCCCGTATTTCTTGTTCATAGCTGAAAGCACGCGCGCGTTTGCACTTTCAAACCCCACGCTGGCCCCCCGGCAGCCGGCGCGGGCCATTTTTTCCACCAGCGCCTCATCGATGTCGGCAGGATAGAGGATGCACTGCCATCTGATTTCAAGGCCCGTATCAACAATCCGGTCGCACAGGGCTTCGGCGTAGGAGGGGGGCAGGTTGAATGTGTTGTCCACGAAAAAAAACCGGCTAAACCCGCTTTGAACGAAAAGGCGCAGGTTCTCCACGGCTGTTTCCGGCAAATGGCGGCGCATGCGCCGGCCCTCGATGGCAGGGGTGGAACAGTAGCTGCAGTTCATCGGGCAGCCGCGGCGGGTTTGAAACGGCACCATAAGGTCCCGGCGATTCCCTTCCATGCCTGCGTTCAGATGCGCCCCGGGTTTCGGCATCGGGTAGGCATCGAGATCCCGCTCGTGTAAAGGCGGCGCCATAAGCCCTTTTCCGGGTATCCACAAGCCGTTCAAGCCGTCCAATGCCGATTTTTTTTCCAGCCGCGCCAGCAATTCGACCATGGCCCCTTCACCTTCCCCCTGTATCCCGAAATCAGCTCCCAGGTAGTCGAGCACCGATCGGGGGAATATGCTGTAGCCCGGCCCGCCCAGTACGATGGGGGCCGCCGTGCGGCTGCGGCACGCGTCAATCACCGGCTTTACCTGCGGCAATAAAAAGCCCGGCGCATCCATGTTCTGATCATCGATATTTCGGACCGAAATACCGATCATGTCCGGTTTGAAGGCTTCAACTGCCGGCACCAGCAGCCGCGAGACGTGCTCCCGTGCCATGAGGTTGACCACCCGGATCTCGTGCCCCCTGCTTTCGATGGCAGCGGCTGTATAAGCCAACCCCAGCGGCAGCACCGGCATGTTCACCTGTTCCGTGTTGGCTGAAACCATCAAAACCCGCATGCTATCTTCCTTTCCACTTCTGCCGCCCGGATAATCGGAAAAGCCCGCAAAGGGTTGACCAAAAACA
>CAZNSO010000074.1:0-9063 GCA_964575805.1 uncultured Desulfobacteraceae bacterium | reverse complement strand
TCCACTTCTGCCGCCCGGATAATCGGAAAAGCCCGCAAAGGGTTGACCAAAAACATTCTATCCTGTCATATCGCCATAAAAAAAAGGGTTCAACAGAAAATTGGATTCCGGCCGGCCGACCCCGCAGCCTCGCCCCTTGCCTTTGCCTTTCCGGCTCCGGGATGTCTCAGTCTTTTTATTGACATACCGGCACCTTCATGGCATGAACCATACTGCAGGCAAGGAATCGTGCATCCAATTATAATTATTATCAATTTTTTTGCGCCGGGATCGGCCCGCAGCCTCCCGCGCAGATTATTCATAAACGGCGGCCAGCGGTTTTCAGGCCTGCCATTCCAATAACAACCTGCGCGGTCAAAAAATCCCCAACCCGAAAGGAGCCCTTATGCAGCGCCAAAAAATCGGGGACATCGCCTTTGTTGCCGGCCGGTGGCCCCTGGATCCGGAGCTTGAAACGATTGTGTGCATTCATGGCGCCGGCGGCACGAACCTCCTGTGGCATGAGCAGGTGGAAGCGCTGGCTGATCGCATGAACACGATAGCGCCTGATTTGCCCGGGCATGGTGAAAGCGGCGGTCAGGCGATGGATCGGATCGAAGACTATGCCCGGAGCATGTCCGAATTCATCCGGTCAACGGGGGTGAAGCGTCCGGTTATCTGCGGCCTCAGCATGGGCGGGGCCATTGCCCTTCAACTGATGATCGACGGCAGGGAAGACTATCGGGCCGGGATCGCCGCCAATACCGGAGCCAAGCTCAAGACCCATCCCTCTATTTTCGAGATGATCGAAAATGACTACAAAGGTTTTGTTAACGGGATGTACACCTTTGGCATATCCCAAAAAACCGATCCGGCCAAACTGAAACCCATGGTTGACAGCATGAAACGGTGCCCCCCCGATGTGGTTAAACGCGATTTCACGGCCTGCAATGCCTTTGATGTCACGGACCGGCTCCATGAAATCCAGGTCCCGGTTCTCGTGCTCACAGCATCCGACGACCAGTTGACCCCGATGAAGCTCGGCAGTTATCTGGCAGAGAAAATCACCGGCGCCGAAGCCATTACCATCGAGGAGGCCGGCCATCTCTCCCCCATAGAAAAACCGGATGCCGTCACCCGGGCGATAAAAGAATTCCTCCTGGGATAACGCGCTTTGGCAAACACAGGGCAAGCCCCGCCCTATTTTTTTGCCGGGCCCGGAAACAGCACCCCAAAAACGAGTGATGCAATGGCCGTACCTCCCAAAAAATTTAACAGCCGGTCGAAAATATGGATTGAGGATTCTGAGGGGAAATTGGTGTTTGGCCACGGGCGGCTGCGCATTTTAAAGGCCATTCAAAAAGAGGGGTCGATCCATGCCGCCGCCAAGGAACTCAAAATGGGCTACAGAGCCGTTTGGGCAAGAATTCATACCACAGAAGAACGCCTGGGCGTCCAATTGCTTGAAAAACGCATCGGGGGGACGGAGGGCGGCGGCTCCACCCTCACCCCGCTTGCTGAAAAGCTCGTCCACTCCTTTACACGCCTCCAGCAGGACATTGAAAAGGAAACCGATGCCCGGTTTCAAAAATACCTTGAAAACCTGTTGAATACCGAAACAACCGCCCCCCCTGCCCCGGACTCCGACCCCGAATAAGCACTGCGCCAGGCAATGCTTTTCTGGTTGACAGAGAAAAACAAGTCATCTATGAATCGTTATGACATGAATGTCATAACGATTCATAGATGCCTTGAATCCTTGCAGTTAACCATTTTTAAGGAGGATCGGATGCACGACACCACCAAGATGATTTTAATCGGGATTTTGATCGTTTTGCTGACTCCCGCCTGGATTCTGGCGGAAGCCGGATCTGAACCGGCATTTGAACTGGGCGAAATCGTGGTTACCGACAGGCGCCCGGGAGTTGAGGATGTGGCCATCAATTATGAAATGAGCCGGGAAACCATTGCAGCGACCGGGAGCAAGACCCTTGCCGAGGCATTGAATTTTGCCCCGGGGATCACCGTGACCCGGGGCAGCAAAAATGAACCGGAGATCTCCATACACGGTTTTGGAACGGAAAAGTCACTGTTTCTGCTCGACGGCATCCCCTTTTATGAAACCTACTACGGCAAACTCAACCTGGATCAGATTCCCGCGGAAATGATCGCGAAAATTGAAATAACCAAGAACGCCCCCTCGGTACTGTACGGCGCGAACACCCAGATCGCCGTAATCAACGTGATCACCCGAAAAGGCGGCGAAGCGCCGGGATTCAGCTTCACCCAGGAAATCGGTGAGAACGACACCTACCGCACGGCATTGTCCCATGGAAATCAAATCGGAAACATCAACTACTGGCTCAGCTACAGTCGGCGGGGAACCGACGGCTTCCGGCTGTCAGACGATTTTGATCCTGAACCCGCCATGCCGGCCCGCCGTTTTATGGGCGATCCCATAGTTACGGAAGACGGCGGTTTCAGAAATAACGCCGATTCAGAGCAGGACACTTTCTGGGGAAGAGTCGGGATCACCCCTTCCGAATCTTCCGAATATTTTATCAGCATGCACATGATGCAGGCGGAAAGGGGCATGCCGTTTAACACCGATGAATACCGGGTCTTCACATCCAGGGGGGATGATGCCGGCTTTTCAAGCTTCAGCCGCTTTGGAAACTACGATGACTGGGGGGTTGATCTAAGCGGAAGACAGGCGCTCGGGTCCTGGCTCACGCTGAGGGGGAAACTTTTCTATCACGAACACGAAGATGATTACGTCTCATATGCCGATCCCGGCCTGACTGAAAGAATCGCCACCAGCACCTTTGACGACAGCTACGTGGGCGGCTCCATGATTGCCGACATTGAGCCGGCAGACTGGTATGCCGGTCATTTTTCCGCCCATTACAAGCAAGATACCCACAAAGACCGGGCAGGCAGGAACCTGCCGTTCAACGACTTCGATTCCTATACCGGATCGCTCGGCACGGAACATGAATTTTTCTTTGACAATGGCCTGACGGCCGTGGTGGGGGCCAGTTATGACTGGTTCGAAGTAAACGATGCCGAAACGACCGTTTTTGACGACAATTACCTGTATGACGGACAAATCGAGCTGGAGGACACGGATACGGATGCTGAATGCAACCCCATGGGCGGACTGAGCTGGGAATTGGCCGATACCACCCGGCTTTATGGCTCGGTAGCAAAAAAAACCCGCTTCCCCACCCTGCACCAGCTTTATTCCGGCAGCTCGGGCAATCCGGAGCTGGATTCCGAACAGAGCATCAATTATACGCTGGGGGTGCAGCGCTCCTTTGCCGGGGTTTTTCATCTGCGGGTGGACGGGTTTTATCATGATATTTCCGACTGGATCTCCAGGGATTACCAGGAAGAGGATTTCAGAGACGCTGTCTACATCAACATTGAAGACGTGGAAATGAAAGGCGCCGAAATCGGCCTCAAGCTCACCCCCATGCCGGCGTTGAGCACAAACATTGAGTATACCTACAATGACGCTGAGAATAACAGCGCCCTGGCTGTAACGGACAAGGTCGCCGGTGTGCCGGAAAATCAGTTTGTCCTTGGCGTCGACGGGGTGATACCATGGATAAAGGCCCGGGTGAACCTGCGCGGGATTTATGTGGACAAGATCTATGAAGACCTGCCCACGCCTGCCGATCCCGAGAGGGAGATCACGCACACAAAAGATCATTTTACCGTCAACGGCCGGATTTCAAAACAGGTTGAGGAAAACATAACCGCCTGGCTGGAATGTGAAAACCTGTTTGACAAGGATTATGAATCGGAAATCGGTTTTCCCGGACCGGGCCGCAATTTCCTTATCGGGATCCGGGCCAGCTTTTAAACCCATGAAAAAATCATCCCTGATTATGGCCTGCTGCCTGCTGCTCATAGCGGCATCCCGGAGCGAGGCGGAAACGACCATCACCGATGCGGCCGGGCGAAAAGTGGAAATACCCGCCACGGTCAGCCGCCTGGTGACCACGTTCAAGCCCGCAACGCTCATGGTGCTGTGCTTGAATCGGGCGAACGCCATTGTCGGGATTGACAACTCGTCGCGCGCTGATCCCCTTGCACTGGCCGTGGCGCCGGAGCTTGCCGATCTCCCGGGAGTTGGCTCCAAATCCCGGGGGATCAACCTTGAAACCATACTGAGCCTGGACCCCGACCTTGTCATTCTGCCTTATCAGCAAGCAGGCGTCCGTATGGCCGACAGGCTCGGGGCCTCCGGCTGCCCTGCCATGGTCATAGCTCCGGAGACCTTTGAGTCCATGGACCAGACACTGATCATGCTGGCTTCTGCCATGGGAGAACCCGGGCGGGCCGATGCTCCCATCCAGGCCATGCGCCGGGTTCAGGATCTGCTCCGGAAACGGGTGCAGAACCTCACCCCGGAAAAACGCAAAACGGTATATTACGCCGGCCCTTCAGGGTTTTTGACCACATCCCCCGCCGGAATGCTCCAGGACCGGATGATCCACCTTGCCGGCGGCGTTAATGCGGCCCATGAACTCAAGGGATTTTTCAAGCAAATTTCCCCGGAACAGCTCATCACCTGGGCACCGGACAGCATCGTCATAAGCCGGATGAGTCGCCTGCAGGCAAAATCCTTCCTAAGCCGGCAGCAGTTTTCGCTTCTGCCGGCAGTACGGGAAAAGGATATTCACGTTTTCCCCTCAAACCTGGCTCCCTGGGATTTTCCCTCCCCCCTGTCCGCCCTTGGGGCGCTATGGCTTGGTGTCAGGCTTTATCCCGGGGAATTTGAAGACATCTCCCTTTCCCGGGAAGTGGATCATTTTCATAAAACCCTTTTTGGTCAAAGCTTCACGGAAATGGGCGGGCATCTCGATGACAAACTGGACGGCAGCCATCCGGAGGGGCGCGTCCGTAATCAGGATACCGCAAACGGAAACATAACACCATGAATTCTCAGAAGACCTTATGGCTGCTGGGCACTCTCATGGTGATGCTTTTCTTCCTTTCCCTGTTTACCGGTCGGATGCCCATCACTTTTGCGGATGTCAGCACCTGGTTGTGGGACTGGATCCAGGGGGGAACCCACGAGGCCAGTCCAAAGTCCCTGGTTTTTTTTGATGTCCGCCTGCCCCGGAGCCTGACCGCCCTGCTTGGTGGAACCGGTCTTGCCATTTCCGGCGCTGTTTACCAGGGCTTGTTCCGGAACCCGCTGGTATCTCCCGATATCCTTGGTGTTTCGGCCGGATGCGCCTTTGGCGCAGCCCTGGGACTGGTTCTGCCCGGCAGCCCTTTCGGGCTTGTCCGCGTGCTCTCCTTTGCATTCGGCTTAAGCGCCGTGGGGATTGCGGCCGGAATTGCCCGGGCAGTGGCCGTGCGCCCGGTGCTGGTCCTGATCCTTGCCGGTCTGGTGGTTACATCCATGTTCAACGCCCTGCTGATGATTCTGAAATATACGGCTGACCCTTACAGCCAGCTGCCGGCCATCGTATTCTGGGTCATGGGCAGCCTGCACCGGTCGTCATGGGCGGATGTGCGCCTGATTGCCCCCGTGCTTCTGGCCGGCCTGATCTTGATTCACCTGCTGCGCTTCAAGCTCAACATTCTCTCCCTGGGCGATGTTCAGGCCACCTCCCTGGGGTTGAACCCAAGACGCTACAGGATTTTTTTTATCAGCATCAGCTCACTGATGGTTGCCGTAATCGTCTCGGCCTGCGGCCAGATCGGTTGGATCGGCCTTGTCATTCCCCATATGGCAAGAACCCTGACAGGGCCTGACCACCGGGTGATGATACCGGTCACTGCACTTATGGGCGGGGCCTTTCTGCTTGCGGCCGACCTTGCCGCAAGAAGCCTCACTTCGGCCGAACTGCCCGTAAGTATCGTAACAGCCATGGCAGGCGGCCCTTTATTTGCGTTTCTTTTGTATCGAAACCGCGCCAGGGGATGGATATGAGCCTTGTTTGCAGAGATATTTCCTTTGCCTACAATGGCGCGCGTGTTCTGCACCAGATCGCCCTCGATGTGCCCAGGGGAAGCTTCTGCGCCCTTCTGGGACGGAACGGATCCGGAAAAACCACCCTTTTGCATTGCCTTTGCGGCATACTTCGCATGGAAAACGGAGAAATCAGGGTCAATGACAGGCCGGTGCATCATATAAGCGGTCCGGGCCGGGCAAAATGCATCAGCCTGGTTCCACAGGAATCCGATCAGATCTTTCCTTTCACTGTGCTGGATCTTGTGCTTATGGGCCGCAATCCCCACCTGCGTGGTTTTTCCATGCCGGGGCCGGAAGATGAAAAAATCGCCTGGCAGGCCCTTGACCTGATAGGCGCAAGGCATCTGGCGGGGCGCCGGGTAAACCAGATCTCCGGAGGCGAAAGGCAGCTCGCAACTGTAGCCCGGGCGCTTGCCCAGCAGGCCCCGGTGATGCTTTTGGACGAACCGACCAATCACCTGGATTTTCACAACCAATACCATCTGCTTTATCAAATCCGGAACTTGTGCCGGCATCAGAACCTGACCGTCCTTGCCTCCATACACAACCCCAATATCGTGGCCGCAGTGGCCGACCGGGTTGTTCTGCTCGAAGATGGGCATGCGGTGGTACAGGGAGAAGTCGAAGCTGTTTTGACCCAAAAACAGCTCAGCCGGATTTACGGCATGCCGGTTTCGGAATCCAGGTTGAGCGGGGGACAAAAACATTTCACACCTGTCCGGGAGTTTTGTCAATGATCCTGCTGACAGGGGACAAACACGCGGGCAAAACCCGCTTTATCCTGGAATTGGCTGAGCAAACCCGGCGCCACGGGCTCCGGGTTGCCGGCATCGCGTCTCCCGGGCTCTGGAAAAACGGAATGCGAAGCGGATTTGAGCTCCTGGAGATGGATACAGGCCGCAGACACCTTCTTTCCATGCGGGTGCCGGGGCTGCGGCCCATTCCCTTCATGTTCGATGCCCTGGCCCTGGAATCAGGAAAAAAAGCCCTGTCAGCCGCCCGGTGCCGCAGGGCGGACCTGATCCTCGTGGATGAAGTCGGCCCCCTTGAACTCAGAGGCGGCGGCTGGGGGCCGTGCCTGAGGGAACTGCGCCAGCTTTCGGCACCGCTACAGATATGGGTGGTCAGGCGCTCCCTTGCAGAAAAAGTGCAGGCCCATTTCCAGCTAAAGGCGCAATGCTGGGATATCGGCCAGCATACCGGCATGTCCGGTATGCTGGAGACGCTGCTGCAGGACCGCTGAAATTTTAACCCCCGGGAAAGGCCTGGGTGTTTCGCCATTTTTCCTCGTGCGTAAAAACAAATGCCTCAAATTTATTATAAAATCATTATCAGCGCCGCCATTTTCGCCTACCTGGCAAGCATTGGCGTCAACCGGCAGGGGCGGGAAATCCACGCCCGGTCTCTTTCCTGCCTCGGCCTGGCCCTTATATGGAGCGCGGCTTTGGCCGGCTGGGGGCAGAACCTTCGCTTACCCCTTTACGGGCTTTATGAAACCAGCCTGCATATGGCCCTGGTTCTGGGAATGTGCCTCGAACTTGCCGCACCCGGACCCGGAAATGCCAGGCTGTGGTCCTCCGGGCGGCTCATCGCCGGCGCCTTGCTGGGGATTGCATGGACGGCGGCCGGGGAATTTAAGTTCGATTTCTACATCTACCACTCCCTGCCGGTTCAGCTTTTCTTTTTTCTGCGCCTCACAGCCGCGGGAGTCGTGTTGTTTGCCTTTCTTCTCTTTGCCATGGCCCGGGTGGACATTTTCTTAAAAAAAACCCAAAACCCTGCCGCCGGTATCAGGCAGGCTGTCAACACCTTGATCGGAGGAGCCCTTCTTTTCCTGGGATCCGAACTGGCAGGCACTGTATGGTGCATGCGCGGATGGGGGGATATCTGGCACTGGAGCGCCAACTTTTTTGAGTCCGCAGCTCTTTTTTTGCTGCTCATGGTGCCGCTTCACTTGCCCGCCAAACTGAAAAACCATACTTTCCACGCATGGGCCGGCATGATTTGCACCTTGTGGATGGTGCTTGCGATTGCACTGCCCTAGAAAAGAATTTGTCAATGAGGGACAAAGATCAATGATGGACAAAACCATAAACCGACTGGCTTCATTGCAGATAACCGGGTGGCTGCTGATCGGACTGATTGCCTGGTTTTTTTTGGGTGCCCAAGCTGCCGGAATACCCTCATTTTCTCAGGGGTTGTCGGGGATGAACGAAATTCTGGCCGGCAGCTGGCTGATCACGCGGGGCCAAGACCATCTGCCGGTCCTGGCCTGGCTTTTTGTCCTGATTGGCCTGGCCGGAATTTTAGGAATAAACCTGGCTGCTTGTATATACCGCCGCCTGCCACGCCCCGGAAACGGCAGGAACCCTTTCCGGCTATGGATTTTTTTGGCGATTCACCTGCTTTTTGGCCTGGTCATGCTCCTGCATGGCCTGGAAATGTTTCTTGGCCATAAATACCCGGTACATCAGCTAGCCGCCGGGCAGACAGCCATTCTGGATTCGAACTGGCGTCTTGAAGTGCACACAGTCAACTTTGTCAATGACCCGGAACTGCTCCAACTGGAAAAACAAGAGGCCAGGCAGAGGATCAGCAGGGATCGTTTCGACATGCAGGCCAACTTTGTCAGGGTCAGCCTGCTGCGTGATCAGGAGCGGGTGCGAACAGAAGACATCCGGATGCTGGCGCCCATGAGCCACAAGGGCATGCACGTCGTCCTGCGTGGATTGGAATACGATGGCGAGAACATCACAGCCAGGCTCAGGGTTGTCGAATCCTTTCTACACACCCCTTTTACCATTGCCTATGGTATGCTTATCATCACAATGATCATATGGTTTTTGCTTACAGCCCGCCCTCTGTCCCGGACTTCCGGCTTGCCTGAAAACGCACCGGCGGACTCGCATTAGGGATAGATCTCCTGAACCCCGGGGGCCGCCGGCCTACAACGACAGGCTCCATTGAGCAAGCCGTCAGCCGTTCGCAATTGTAGGTGATGCACAGATGATAAGGCAAAGGTGAGCAATGGTCGGGGCGGCAGGATTTGAACCTGCGGCTTCCTGCTCCCAAAGCAGGCGCGCTGCCAG